>JBEICQ010000046.1:0-15576 GCA_040383885.1 Flavobacteriales bacterium
CCCACGATTCTCCGCTCACTATTCCTTTGCTCATCTTCAGGCAACAAATGCCGGAGTCTGGATGACTACTGTGCTTATTTACGCATACATATGTCGCGCTACACAGAAAAAACCGTCGGGTTTTATCACCTCCTTTATGCTCACCTCCGTATGTAAACTTTTCGGATACCTGATTTTGATGGTAGTGTATGGTTTGACACACAAACCCTACGCGGTTACTTATGCCATGGTTTTTCTGGTTTTTTACTTTTCCTATTCGGCGTGGGAAATCAGATCTCTCGTGCATTTCTTTGATGCATTGAAAACCGGACCCCATCTTAACAAAAATAAATAAGTTCCGGAGGCTCTAAGGAGTATATTTGAATGTAAAATGAAGGCAGAACTGCTTACGAAGCTTGATGAGTTTATCCGTAAATATTATAAGAACCGGGTAATCAAAGGAAGTATGATTTCAGGTGGCTTGCTCTTGCTCCTGTTGCTAATTATTCTTCCTGCTCAATATTTTGGACAGTTTAATGTGGTGTTTCGCACGGTTTTATTTTACTCTTTTTTGTCTGTTGGCGCCGGGGTATTTGTTTTTTTAATTCTTATTCCCTTGCTAAAAATGTTCAGGTTAGGCAAGGTGATCGGGTATGACGAGGCAGCAAAAATTATTGGTATCTATTTTCCTGAAGTTTCCGACAAGCTGCTTAATGCTCTTCAGTTGCAGCGGCAGGGATCTAATGTTCCCGGAACCTCTCTGGAACTGCTTGAAGCAGGAATTAACCAGAAAATTATTGAATTGAGGCCCGTTCCCTTCACACATGCCATTGATCTTACGCTGAACAGGAGGTTTCTTCCTTTGTTGATCCTTCCCCTTTTTTTCATCCTGGCTATTTACATGATCAAACCTGCAGTAATTACTGATTCTGCAAAAAAAATAGTCCAGCATTCCACCTATTTTGAAAAGCCCTCTCCTTTTGCCTGGCAAATTCTGAACAAGAACTTAGCTGCTATTCAGAATAAAGATTTTGACCTGAGCGTAAAATTAACTGCAGATGCAGTTCCTGAACAGGTCTTTCTTGAAACCAAAGGTTTTCAGTATAAATTGGAAAATACCGAAGCGGGAATTTACAACTACCATTTCTCCAACCTTCAGCAAGATGTTGAATTTACTTTTTTTGCAGATGGCTTTTATTCCGGATCCTATCATCTCAAAGTTTTACCGGAGCCTTCTATTCTCTCTTTTACGCTTCGTGCTGTTTTTCCGGCATACACCGGTAAAAAGGACGAATCACTGACCAACAACGGAGAACTGGTTTGTCCGGAGGGAACAAGGCTAAGCTGGACTTTTGATACCAGAAACACCGATGCCTTACAAATGCAGATGATGGGCAAAAGTAAATTTCCGGAAGCTGTTTCAGATGGGAAGTTTGTATTCTCTCACACAGTGAAAAATACTTTTACTTATCAACTCTTCGCTTCCAACAAGCAAGGGGTTCCCTCAGATACGCTCAGATACCAGATCATTGCAGTACCAGACAACTTTCCTTCCATCCAGGCAAACCAGGTGCCGGATTCCATGCAAACAGGTGAACTCTTGTATCTGCTCGAAGCAGAGGATGACTATGGCTTTACTGCTTGTAAATTTTATTTTGAGGTACAAGACAATGCAGGAAAGACCATCAGAAAAGGAACGGTTCCTATACCAGCAGATAAATCGAAAAAAAGTCAGGTCATTCCATTTGCCTGGAACCTCTCCGCAGCAGGAATGAACCGGGGAGACCAATTGAAGTATTTTTTTGAAATTACCGACAACGATGCGGTAAACGGCCCCAAGAGCAGTAAGAGCAAGGAGTTCTTGCTCCAGACCAAGACGGAGGATCAGTTAAATGCGGAAGCCGGAAAATCCAGAGAAGCATCAAAAAGTGCCATGCAAAAGAGTATCTCCCGTGCCAAAGAAATTGAACGAGAACTCAATGAATTGAACAAGAAAATACAGGAGAAAAAAATTCTTTCCTACGATGAAATAAAGAAAATGAAAGACTTGCTTGATAAGCAAAAAATGCTGGAAAAAGAGGTGGAGCAAGTTAAAAACGAGAACATGAAAATGATGAATGAGCAGATGCAGTTCTCAGAACAAAAGGAAAGTTTGCTGGAAAAACAGAAACAGTTGGAAAAACTTTTTAATGAGGTGCTTCCCCCTGAACTAAAACAAAAAATCAAAGAACTCGAGAAAATGCTTCAGGAGCTGAACAAGGAGAAAATGCAACAAGCGCTCGAGGACATGAAAAAAGATACCAAAGACATTGAGAAGGAGCTCGACAGAACCCTCTCACTTTTTAAACAGATGGAGTTCGAAGAAAAACTAAAGAACACCATTGGCGACATTGAAAAGTTGGCTGATAAAGAAGAAAAGCTCGCCGAAGATTCTAAAAAAAGTGAAAGATCATCAGATGAGTTAAAAAAAGAGCAGGAAAGGATTGAGAAAGATTTTTCTGAACTTACCAAACAAATGAAAGAACTGGGCAAGCAGGCCGAGGAATTGGAGATGGAACAAAAAGATCTTTTCGGAGATCAAATGCAAGAGAAGCAGAAAGATATTCAGAATGACATGAAGGAATCCTCCGCTCAGCTTCAGCAAAATAAAAAGAAAAAAGCTTCTGAGACCCAATCAAAAGCTTCTCAGAAAATGAAACAGATGGCTGATCAGATGCAGTCAATGGCTGCATCCATGGAGGCAGATGAAAAGGAAGAAGATTTGAAATCCTTAAGGGTAATTCTTGAAAATCTGTTGCGGCTCTCTTTCAATCAGGAAGATCTGATGAAACGCTTTGCCTCTGTTGACAGGAACAACCCTCAATATGTAAAACTCAATAAAGAACAAAAAAAATTACAAGAAGATGCAAAGGTGATTGAAGACTCACTATTTGCACTCAGCAAACGCCAGCCCCAGTTGGAAGCCTATGTGAACCGGGAAATTGCTTCCATTCGCTCCAACATGGAAAAAGCCATAAGAAGCATGGCTGATAGAAACATACCCGAAGGTGCCTCCCGACAACAATTTGTGATGACTTCCATCAATAACCTGGCACTTATCCTCAGTGAGTCCTTTGAACAAATGCAGCAACAAATGGCCAATGGCAAGCCCGGTTCAGGGAAGTGCAGTAAGCCCGGAGGTTCAGGCCAGGGTAAGGCTAAAAAACCAAGTGCAGCCCAAATGAAGAAAATGCAGGAGCAGGTCAACCGGCAGATAGAAAAGCTTAAATCGGAACTGGAAAAAGAAAAGGCTTCGAACCAGGGAAAAAAGCCATCCAAAGAGAAAGGACGACAGGGCTCACCTTCTGGTGGGGAAGGGCAAAGTACCTCTGAACAGTTGGCCCGTATGGCCGCACAGCAGGAAGCCATTCGCCGTGAATTGCAAAAAGCCGCCGATCAGATGAAAAACGACGGGAAAGATCCTTCAGGTAACCTGCGAAACCTTGCCGACATGATGGATAAAACTGAAAATGATTTGGTAAACAAGAACATCACCAGAGAAACCATCCGCCGTCAGCAGGAAATCATGAACCGTCTGCTTGAAGCTGAAAATGCCGAAAGGGAGAGGGAACAGGAGGAAAAAAGAACATCCTCCGCTCCACAAAATGAACTTTTTAGTAACCCTGATAAATTTTTAGCGTACAAAACCCAAAAAATGAAAGAAGCCGAGATGATAAAAACCATTCCAGCCAACCTTCAGCCGTTTTTTAAAAGCAAAATAAACAGGTACTACAACACGCTAAAAAAATAATATGATTATTCCTACACCACAGAAACTTGACCTTGAATCTACCTATCACAGCCTAACAAGAGTTGAGAAATTTATTGAGGATGTCTGCGACGAATGTAATGTTGGGCAGGATCAATATGGAAATATCCTTATTGCCGTAACAGAAGCGGTAAACAATGCCATTCAGCACGGTAATAAACTTGATCCCACCAAAAAAATCCACATGGTGGCTGAACAGTACGGCAAGCAAATATTATTCCGTATTGTTGATCAGGGAAATGGTTTTAATCCTCAGGAAATTCCCGATCCTACTGATCCGGAAAATCTCGAAAAGCCCAATGGCCGTGGTATTTTCCTTATGAAAAACCTGGCAGATAAAATCACCTTCGAAGAAAACGGGCGTGTGGTTAATCTCATTTTTGAAAATGTTAGCCAAAGCTGACAATTGATTCGCATTGTTTTTTTCGATTCAGGGGCAAAAAAACCCATCCTTCCCCCAAGAAATCAAACAAAAAAGTGGCTCAGCAGGGTAATCAGCGATCATGGTTGTGTTTGCGGGAATATTTACATCATCATTTGTAATGATGAAGAACTTCTTCAGATTAACCTCTCTTTTCTAAACCATAATTCCTACACCGATATAATTACTTTTGATGAGTCAGCTGTCGCAACTGATGGAAAAAAAACCCTCCATGGCGAGTTGTATATTTCCGCAGATAGAATTACAGAAAATGCGGAAAAATATAAGGTGTCGTTTCAGCAGGAAATGCTTCGTGTAATGGTTCACGGTGTTCTTCATTTATGTGGCTTTTCAGACAAAACCAAGATACAAAAGCAGCAAATGAGAGACAAAGAGAACATGGCATTGAAATTGTACGGTACTATTTCCTGACCAAATGTTTATTTTTGAATCCTCTAACCTACCATGCGATTACTTATCCTCTTTGTCTTACTTCTGATTATTTCCAATGAGGGGCTTGCCCAGCAAGCCGGTATTGATGGCACAAAGCTTCTTTACCGAAAACAGCAATCCAAATCTTTCTTCGTTACTTCCCGGGGTTGGGGTGTCAACTACCGCAAAGGGAAGCATATTACCGGGAAATCCGATGGGGTTTTTGAGTTTGATTTTACCACCTTTCGCCATCCTAAGGAACTTAAAACCAGAAGCGAAGGAGGAAATAATCGGTCCTTTGTTTTGGGTAAAATGAACCATCTCGTTGCCCTCCGTGCAGGGTATGGTCTTCAGCGGAGCCTGTATGGAAAGGAGTTGTCTCATGCAGTGGAAGTAAAGTGGAACCTATATGCAGGTTTTTCCCTTGGCATTGCAAAACCGGTGTATCTTGAAATACGCAAGTCCGGATTGATTCAGGGTGAATCCTTTAATGTTGACGAAAGATACAACCCCGATATCCATAGACCTTCAAACATTGCAGGTCGCTCCCCTTGGTACAAAGGATTGACTGAAATCAGACCCCATCCTGGTGGGTACATTAAATCATCTTTTTCATTTGATTTTGCCGATGAAGATGATCGTATGAAGTTCCTGGAAGCCGGTATGGTGTTGGATTGCTATCTTCCACCTATTCAAATGATGGCCCAAAATCCTGCGAATGCAATCTTCGTGACATTTTTTTTGGCCTATAATTTAGGGAGTAAACAACTGAATTGAATTTTTCCCTTTCTTCGAACCATTATTGCAGATAGTTGTTAAGTTTAAAAGGAATGGAAGCCGTGTCTAAAATAGCCCCCAGAAAGCCAGACTGGCTGAGGGTAAAGTTGCCAACCGGTAAGGAATATGCCGAGGTTCGTCGCATTGTTGACACCCATAAACTACACACCATTTGCGAAAGTGGCAATTGTCCAAACATGGGAGAGTGTTGGGGAGCAGGCACCGCTACATTCATGATACTCGGTAACATCTGCACCAGATCCTGCGGTTTTTGTGCTGTCGCCACAGGCAGGCCTCTCGCGGTTGATCCGGAAGAACCTACAAGAGTTGCAGAATCTGTGAGGCTCATGAAGGTGAAGCATTGTGTCATCACCTCTGTCGACAGGGATGAACTGAAAGATGGAGGATCTATTATTTGGGCGGAAACAGTTAAAAAAATTCGGGAATTGTCACCCGGTACAACCATGGAAACCCTGATACCCGACTTCAAAGGCAATTGGGACAATCTCCAGCGGATCATTGATGTTCGCCCGGAAGTGGTTTCTCACAACATGGAAACCGTGAAACGACTGACAAGGGAAGTAAGAATTCAGGCAAAATACGAACGAAGCCTCGAGGTATTACACCGTCTGAAACAAGCCGGAATACGCACAAAATCGGGCATCATGCTCGGATTGGGTGAGACCTTTAATGAAATTACTGAAGCCATGGACGATTTAGTTGCAGTTGGATTGGATGTTCTCACGCTGGGTCAATATCTTCAACCAACACCTAAACACCTTCCGGTGAAACGATTCGTTCACCCCGACGAGTTTGCCAAACTCCGTGAAATTGGTTTGGAAAAAGGTATTCAGTGGGTCGAAAGCGGCCCCTTGGTCAGATCCTCTTATCATGCTGAAAAGCATTTGGAAAAAAATTAAAAATCGTCGTAACTTTGAAAAATGAACAAAATGAAAAATAAACACTTCAAATTAACTGTCCTCGCTTCTTTTGTCATCGGCATGGGATTTCTTGCTCCGGTTATTGGAAACATTTCCGGTGCCAAGCAGTACATACCCAGGCTAACCGAGGAGGACAACTCAGAACATAGGATACAGGCTGCGTTGTGGGCTCACCAACTGCTGGTGAATCCAATGACCGGTGAAATGGATTATGATTGTATTCGTCAGGTTCAGCGTGAAGTTGATGGCTTCCGTACCTTCAGTCCTAAATCAAATGCCGCACTTTCCTGGACTGAACTGGGCCCCGATAATTATGGTGGACGCGTGAGAGCCATTTTGGCCGACAGGCGCGATACCACAGGAAAAACCCTCTTTGCAGGAGGTGTGGCCGGCGGATTGTTTAAGTCGGTTAACGGAGGTTCCACCTGGACAACCGTTGACTTGAGTAACACCGGTATTGCGGGTGGAACTTTTCCGGTTAGCTGCATCACTCAAACAGTCAATGGTGATATTTTTGTTGGAACAGGAGAAGGTCATTACAATGGTCGTTTTCAAGCCAACGGAACCGGTGCCGGTGGTGTTGTAGGATACGGAGTTTTCAAATTGTCTAATGGATCCTCCAGCTGGCAACAGTTGGCTTCAACAATGCCTGGAACGGAATTCAGTGAAAGTTCAGACTGGGCCTATTGTAATGCAATTACCGCCCATCCTACCAACAACAATGTATTGTATGCCTCTACCAACAGGGGGCTATGGGTAACTTCTGACGGAAACAATTTCCGCAGAGTAGCTTTCGGCTCCTCCCTAATTTCTCAAACCGCATTCTCAGACGATGCAGAGTTTTGTTCTGACGGATCTCTTATCGCCTCAGTTGGATCCCGACTCTTGAAGCGGGTAGCCACTGCCTCTCATGATTCTACTGCATCAGGCTTTTCAAGAATTGATGATGTTTGGTATCCTTCCAATATTGCCAAACCAAACCGTATTGAACTTGCTGTATCGCAAAGTGATCCGGCTGTTTTTTATGCTTCCTGCAGCAACTCATCAGGTGGAACTTACAATGTTTATAGAACAACAGACGGCGGAACTTCCTATACTATTATAGGTCCCGGAACCCCTTCAGCCACAGCCAATGCAAGTATTGCTTTGTTTAGACCATTTTCTCTGCCCAGCGCAGCACCAAATCAAAACACAGGTCAGGGTGATTATGACAACATCATCGCTGTTCACCCTACCAATCCCAATGTTCTTTATCTTGGAGGAACCACGAATTACAAGTGGACTTCAACCCAGGGATGGTCTAACATTTCATTCTACTGTTCCGGCGGTTTTGGAAACAACCAGTGTGTGCATGCCGACATGCACGGTATCGCATTTCATAGAACCAGGCCTAACATCATGTATTTTACCAATGATGGTGGTTTTTATCGTTCTGAAGATGGAGGACAAACTTTCACCCCAAGAAACTCAAACCTTAATGTTTTCCAATGCTACAGCGTAGCTTTTAGCAAAGAAGGCGACGCAGTTATCTCCGGATCTCAGGACAATGGAACGATCCTTATTCCTTTCAATGTTCCCCGATCTTCCCCTGGATATGCGTTTCCAATCAACGGTGGCGATGGTGGTTACTCAGAAATTTCTATTATCAACACACAAGCCCAGTTCGCTGCTACACCAAACGGAGATTTAAGAAGGTCATCTAACTTCGGAGGTTCCTTTAATGATTATGTCAGCAATGGAATGAAGAGCCAGGCTGCCGACTTCGTTACCCCATTTGAATTGTGGGAGTCATTTAATGATCCCCTTTCAGTTGACTCTGTAAGCGTTGTGGCTTCAAGGGCTTTTTGTTTGGCAGGAGACTTTTATACCTCCGGCAATTCAGGTGGCGATCCAACACTCATCGGTACTCTTATTCCCGGAAGAGACACTACTGTAGCGGAAGCCTTTACGCCAATTACCTACAGTTCAAAAATCCGCAACCTTCCTGTAAGAGGTGAAATGCCTTTTGATGTTCCAAGAAACGGCGTATTTATGATGCGCGATCCTGTTCAGTCCAGAATGGCTACCGCTTTTGGCTCCCGCATTTATCTCACCAAGGAACCGCTTGATTTCGCAAAAACACCCGGATGGATTCCTGTTGCTAAAAATGCCGCGTCAGGAACCGGGAATGATAATATGTCCGGAAGCGGTAAGGCACTTGCTTTCAGCAGAGATGGTGATTATTTGTTTTTTGGAACCACCAGCGGACAATTATATCGTATCAGCAACATCTCAAAACTCAAAGCAAGAAACGATAATGATACCCTTCTGATGGAAGTAGGTCGTCCTCAATCTCCGCTCGTTGTAAAGAGAATTGCGGTTTTTCCCGGCAACCTCGCCATCATGGGAATAGGTGTAGATCCGAACAATGCCAACAATGTGGTTGTAACGCTTGCAAATTATGCCAGTGGTCAAAATCACATCTACAGAACTACCAACGCTTTATCTCTACAGTCTTCAACAAGCTTGAATGGTTTTCAATCCATTCAAGGCTCAATGCCTAAGTTCCCGGTATATGATGTAGTGGTTGACATGTTAGATAATAATCGCCTCGTTATCGGCACAGAAAAAGGTGTATGGTATTGTAATGATGGATTCTCATCTACGAATCCGACCTGGGTGCAAGATCAAACTGTACCTCACATCCCTGTTTTCATGGTTCGTCAAAACCAAAACCAACGCACCCTCCTCGACCAAAATAACGATGTGCTTTATAACTATGTGAGTGCATCCGGAACGATTTACGCAGCTACGCACGGAAGGGGAATCTGGGAATGTAAGTCTTACCTTTCTCCCGGACCTTTATCTGTGCAGGATAAAAAATCAGCTGCTTTTACTTCAGAGTTAAAGGTATATCCTAACCCGGCCAACAATCAATTAACGCTCAAAACAGGATTTAACTCAAATACATCCATCACTATGGAAGTATACGATTTAAGTGGAAAACTCATGACAACTGCAGTATACCAGCCCTCTGTTCTACAATCGGGTGTTATGCTTGATGTGTCCAACTACCACGAAGGTTCTTACATTGTGAGAATGCTAAGCGGTTCAGAAACCAAAATCACAAGGTTTGTGGTCTCTCATTGAACCTTGATTAATTGACAAAATAGTCCCCGGAAACGGGGACTTTTTTTTATGATAAAGATTGGCATCAATGGATTTGGTAGAATTGGAAGGGCATTTCTGAGGAAGGTCTTTGACAATCCGGCAATCAAAGTGGTTGCCATCAATGATCCTGCTAAAACTGAAGTGCTCCTTCATCTTCTCAAATACGATTCTGTTCACGGGAAATTTAGTCTTCCCTTCATGCAAAAGGCCGATACTGTGAAGATTGGTGCACAGGAAATATTTTTTTATCATCACAATGATCCCGCACATATTCCCTGGGATGAAGCAGGTGTTGATGTCGTGATTGAAGCAAGCGGCAGATTTTTATTTGCCGAGGAAGTACAGGTTAGTTTCAGTCGTGGCGTAAAAAAAATAATCTTTACCGCACCGCCAAAGGACAACACAAAAACGATAGTGATGGGCGTTAATGAACATACCATTTATTCATCCGATCATATTTTGTCCAATGCTTCATGCACCACAAATAATGTTGCACCAATGCTAAAAGTGATTCATGAACTTATGGGTATAGACAGTGCTTTTATTACCACGGTACATTCCTATACTTCTGACCAGCGATTAATAGACTCGCCTCATACCGATTTAAGAAGAGGCAGGGCCGCAGCTTTATCAATCATCCCAACCACAACAGGTGCCGCAAAAGCGGTAACCAGAATTTTTCCTGAATTTGAAGGAAAGATAGGAGGAGGTGGAATCAGGGTGCCGGTTCCGGATGGTTCGCTTACAGATCTTACCTGTATTGTTAAAAGACAACTTTCGGTAAACGAAATAAATCATGCATTTGAATTGGCTGCTTCGAATAAACTGGCAGGAATTATTGAATATGTTACCGACCCCATAGTTTCATGCGATGTTTTGGGTAATACCCATTCTTGTTTGTTTGATTCCGGATTAACTAGTGTGGTAGGAAATATGGTTAAAGTTGTTGGCTGGTATGATAATGAGATTGGTTATGCAAGCAGGTTAATTGATTTGATTCAATTTCTTCAGAAGAATCAATGGTTGAATTAATCACTCGTGATTTATCAAAGAAGTTTGGAAGCCAAATATTGTTTTCAAATTTTAGTCAAACATTTAAAACAGGGGAGTGTATTGCTATCACCGGAACCAATGGCTCCGGAAAATCAACTTTCCTGCAAATATTATCGGGGTATACACAGCCGGGTAGCGGAGAGATTATGTTGCTGGAAAACGGAAAAGAAATTCATGCCTCAGAATATTACAGGAAAATGGCATTTGCCTCACCTTATCTGGATCTTCCATTGGAGTTATCTATCAGAGAAGTATTTCTTCTGCATCAATCTCTCGGGAAGATCAAATCTGAAATAGGTGAATCAGAAATGTTACACATGGCGGGTGCCACTCTTTATGCAGACCGGATAATGAAATATTTTTCTTCAGGGATGTTACAAAGAGCCAAGCTCACACTCGCGTTCTGTTCTTCGAGTGATATTCTTTTTTTGGATGAACCATTATCGAATCTTGATTCTGTTGCGAGTAGTTGGTTTATAAAAGAACTAAGTAATCAAATTAAAAATCGTCTGGTTTTCATTGCATCCAATCATGTGGATGGAGAAATTGCCTTGGCAGGCAGGAAAATTAATCTCCCGGATTTTGCATTCCAAAAATAAATAACCTTTAAACGGATTTATTTTTTTTTCTTTGCCTGCTCAATCAAAAAACCAAATGGCCAAAAATCTGGTAATTGTCGAATCTCCTGCCAAAGCCAAAACTATCGAAGGATTCTTAGGAAAGGATTATGTGGTCAAGTCTAGTTTTGGTCATGTAAGAGATCTTGTAAAGAAAGGCATGGGAGTAGATGTGGAAAATAATTTTGCTCCAAACTATGAAGTTCAGGAAGACAAAAAAAATGTCATCTCTGAATTAAAAAAACTTTCCAAATCTGCAGAAAAAGTATGGCTCGCTTCCGATGAGGACCGCGAAGGAGAAGCCATCTCGTGGCATCTCTCCGAGGTGCTTGATTTGGATAAGAAAAAGACATGTCGTATCGTTTTTCATGAGATCACTAAAAATGCAATTCTGGACGCAATTGCTCATCCGCGTGATATCGATCAACACCTTGTTAATGCACAACAGGCCCGCAGGGTACTCGACAGATTGGTGGGTTTTGAATTGTCTCCGGTTCTGTGGAAAAAGATCAAGCCCTCGCTTTCTGCCGGCAGGGTGCAGTCTGTAGCCGTTAGACTTATAGTAGAACGCGAGCGTGAGTACAATGATTTTCGTTCCGTGTCCGCTTTCAGGGTATTAGCTGAATTTATTACTCCCCGTAACCAGGCTCTGCAAGCTGAATTGCACAATCGCTTCCCGGAGTTTGGAGATGCTGAAAAATTTCTGAAAGCATGTGATGAGGCTACATTTAAGGTTGATAATCTAGATGTAAAACCCGGAAAAAAATCACCTTCAGCCCCCTTTACTACATCTACACTACAACAAGAAGCATCCCGGAAGTTGGGTTTTTCGGTTGCTCAAACCATGTCGGTTGCTCAGCGTCTTTACGAGTCCGGTAAAATCACCTACATGCGAACCGACTCAACCAACTTGTCGGACCTGGCACTGAATACAGCAGCTGACACTATTCTTAAAATGTTTGGCAAAGCGTATCATCAACGAAGACAATTCAGAACCAAATCAAAGGGTGCTCAAGAGGCACACGAAGCTATTAGACCAACCTATCTCTCAAATCCGGTTGTAGATGGCGACGCACAAGAGAAGAAACTCTATGACTTGATTTGGAAAAGAACCATGGCTTCTCAAATGAGCGAAGCGCAACTCGAAAAAACCACTGTAACAATAGGCATTTCAAACAGTCCGGAAAAATTTATTGCAAAAGGCGAGGTTATCAAATTTGATGGTTTTTTGAAGTTGTATATGGAATCTGCAGATGATGAAGAACAAGAGGCGGGAGAAGGTATTTTGCCAATGACTGTCCCGGGAGAATTACTGGCCATGGATCACATGGATGCAATTGAAAAATTTTCACTTCCTCCGGCACGATATACTGAAGCAAGTCTGGTAAAGAAGTTAGAGGAACTGGGTATTGGAAGACCATCAACATACGCTCCCACAATTTCTACTATTCAAAACAGGGGCTATGTTGAAAAAGGAGAGAGAGATGGCGTAAAACGCGCTCTTCGCCTGATTAGTCTGAAAAATCATACGGTGAAAATTTCTGAAAAACATGAAAATGCCGGTTCGGACAAAGGGAAATTACTCCCAACAGATATCGGCATGGTTGTAAATGATTTCTTGATTGCGCATTTTCCCGGAATTGTTGACTTTCATTTTACCGCTAGTGTAGAAAAAGAGTTTGATGATATAGCAGAAGGCAATCTTTCATGGCAAAATATGCTAAAGAAATTCTATGGACAGTTTCATGAGCAGGTGTCCCAGACCATAGAAAACTCTGATCGCGCCAAGACTGACAGACTACTGGGAACAGATCCAAATTCCGGAAAAAATGTGTACGCAAAAATTGGTCGTTTTGGTCCAATGATTCAGATAGGGGAGAATACGGATGAAGAGAAACCCAAGTTTTCTAGTCTACAGGCACACCAGCGAATAGAGACAATTACACTGAATGATGCCATGGAGCTTTTTAAGCTTCCCAGAACATTAGGAAGCTACCAGCAAAAGGAAGTCACTGTTTCCGCCGGTCGTTTTGGCCCTTATGTGAAATGGGGTGATTTGTTTGCTTCCCTCACCAAAGAGGACAACCCTCTGAGTATCGGAATAGACCGCGCCATTGAATTAATTGAAATCAAAAAACAAAAAGATCAGGATAAGCTAATTCGTGTTTTTGATGCGAACCCTGATGTTAAAGTTCTTAAAGGAAGATGGGGCCCCTATCTGGCATTCAAAAAAGAGAATTACAGACTTCCCAAGGATGCTGATGTCGATAAAATAAGCCTGGAAGATTGCATGAAAATTATTGGAGCAAACAGCAACCCTAAATCAAAGGCTGCCTCCTCCAAACCAGTAGCAAAGGCAAGTGCTGTCAAGAAAAAATCAACTTCGGCCAAAGCGTCAAAAACAACCTCAAAAAGTGTAAAAAAGAAAAAATAAGTCAAATGGATATTTCCATATACTTCACAGCGGTGAATCCTCAACGCGACAAGTATGATAAAAAGCAATTCGGAAGCACCATTGATGTTCATAGCTCGTCCGGCGGATGGATAGAACCTTCCAACCATCGGATTGCCATCATCGGAATTGCAGGGGATGATGATAGTTCTGCAACGCCAAATGTCTGCGCGGCAGATGAGGTAAGAAAATACTTGTATGAACTTTTTGAATCTGCTCCCATTGGAATAGTGGATTTGGGAAATATTCGCCAGGGATTTACGCCCAAGGATACCTTTTTTGCAGTCAGCTCAGTTGTATCTTTTTTATTGAAGAAAAATATTATTCCCATATTTATTGGCGGAGGACAAGAAATTACCTATCCCTGCTTTCTGGCCTATCAGCAACTTGAGCAAATGGTCAACATTGTATGCGTGGATCCAAAGTTTGATTTTGGCGATATCGAAAAGGTGGTTAATGCAGAAAATTTTCTTACGCACATCATCCTTCACAATCCCAATTATCTTTTTAATCTAAGCAACATAGGATACCAAACCTATTTTACAGACCCTGCAGCGATAGACCTCATGTCGAAACTTTATTTCGATGCTTACCGACTGGGTTTGTTTAAAATGAACATGGAAGAAATCGAACCCATCGTTAGAAATGCCGACATCATCAGTTTCGATATAGGTGCCATCAGACACTCAGATGCTCCCGGCAGACAATTCCATTCTCCCAACGGTTTTTACGGCGAGGATGCCTGTCAAATTATGAAATATGCAGGGATGAGCGATAAAACCGGATTGGCAGGTATTTTCAACCTCGATGCGGCATTGGATGTTACGGGTCAAACAGCTCACTTGGTTGCCCAAATGATTTGGTGTTTTATTGATGGCGTAATTCAACGCAGAGGTGATCATCGTTTTACCAACAAAAAAGATTTTACCAAGTTTATCGTTTTCATTGAAGAGGGAAATCACGAGATTATTTTCTATAAAAGTCACAAAACAGACAGATGGTGGATGGAGGTTCCGTATCCTCAAAGCAGAGGCTCAAAATTTGAGCGTCATCTCAAAATTCCCTGCTCCTACAAGGATTATCAGATGGCCTGCGGGCAGGAATTACCTGATAGATGGTGGCAAACATTTCAAAAACTTTCCTGATAATCAGCATATTAGCCTTATTTATTCACACGAAATACACAATTTCAGTGTAAAATGTGTTGAGGATTCTTTACTTTTACGCGCTTTGACAAAGCAATAAGGCTCACATACCCTAAATTAGCGTCATGAAATCCATGAGACATATCTCTGTACTTATACTAAGTATTCTCCTTTTCAGGAGTTCGTTTGCTCAGCAAGATCCTCAGTTCAGCCAGTTCATGAACAACCGTTTGATGATCAATCCGGGTTATGCCGGATCAACCGGTTTTTTGTGCGGAAATTTATCAGGCAGGCAGCAGTGGGCAGGTTTCACCGGCAGCCCGAGAACATTCGCCTTTTGTGCCGACATGGCCATTCTCAAGGAAACCAACATCCCCAGTGGTGTTGGACTAACAGTGATTGCCGACAAACTGGGATTCGAAAGCAGTGTATATGCCAAGCTGGCCTACGCCTACAGAATGTCATTGGGTTCAGGTAACCTTGGCATAGGTATCGAAATTGGCGCACTCAACAAAGGATTCAGTGGCGATTTCAGGCCTTCTGAAGGGGGTAAAAACTCATCGAGCCAGGACCAGTTTATTCCTTTCAACGGCGTATCAAAAACAGGCTTGGATTTCGGTATTGGCATACATTACCACATTCCCAACAAATTTTATGTTGGCGTATCTGCTGCACATCTAAATGCTCCCAAGTTTGATATCTCTGAAAAAAACAACGGACTCAATTATCTTTCTGCCCGTCACTACTATGTAATGGCAGGATATGAATGGGCACTGCCAAACAATCCTGAGCTGGTTATTC
>JBEICQ010000047.1:0-14845 GCA_040383885.1 Flavobacteriales bacterium
CACGCTATCTGTTACAGGCAACAACTGCTCTTTTGCTCAAGGCACCTTTCCTCCCAATCTCTGGCTGGAATCTCCTTTTAATTCTGAGCAGATTTATCCTGACAGTATCCAGATTGTAAATGACAATCAGTTACTATGTACTTTTACTTTCACGGTGCTAAACACTACCGGTGTTTACGACATGGTTGCCTGGGATCCTTCCTCAGGTTATCTATGGTTGAACAATGCATTCACCCTGAATCCACCGCTGGTTCCATTCCAAATTACCGGTGTTACGCCCAATTCTTCTTCCGCTGCCCAGGTAGTTAATCTCAACATCACTGCACAGGGCGGTAGTTTTCTCCAGAATTCCTGGTACACCTCGGTATTACTCTTCGGACAGGGCACCACATTAAATGCATACCAGATTACCCCAATCAGCAACAACCAGCTTACTGCTCAATTTATCATTCCCAACAACACTGCTCCCGGACAGTATGACTTGTGGGTAGACAACTACATTGACGGAACAAGCGTCCTCAACAATGCTTTTACCATCACCCCAAACAACAATCCTCCTGCCTTGGTGCAAGTGAACCCAAACAGTGGCATCCAGGGCTCGCAACTGAGTGTAAACATCAGTGGACAGAATACCCATTTCGGACAAGGAACTTCCACACAGGTATGGTTCAGCCAGGGAAGTTCAACCTTGATTGTACCCAACAACTTAAACATCAACAGTGATACCCAATTAACAGCTTCCCTGCAAATTACCTCCTCAAATCCTCCGGGTTTTTATGATGTAAATATGTTGAATCCAATTGATGGCTATCTCACCCTTGCCAATGCTTTTCAGGTAGTTTTTAATCCCAATGCACCTCAACTTGTTTCTGTCAATCCCAACGCGGGAACGGCAGGACAAAGCATTCCGGTAACGCTTTCCGGACAAAACACCACCTTTACCCAGGGAACGGCCACACTTACCTTTACCCAGGGAAGTTCTACCCTCAATACCTATTCGATAAACATCACAGATGATACTCATATTGAAGCCATGTTGGACATACCCTCATGGGCAGCGCCGGGCATGTACCAGGCAAATTTGGTGCACAGTTCACTCGGTAATCTAAGTTTGCAAAATGCTTTTATGGTCACTCAGCCTTGCAACCTGAGCGCCTCAGTGGTGCAGCAAGCCTGCGGAACAGGTCCCGCAGTAATCTGGATCAGTAGTTCCAATCCGCCGCCCTACGAGCTTGTCATTTCAGGAGTAACCTACACCACAAATGCATCCTCTTTTGCCTTTTACCTCCCATCAGATACCACCTATGAACTGCAGTCAGTCTCCGGTATAGGAGCTTGCATCGGCACCATCGGAAATAACCTGATCATCCCCCCACAGTCAAGTGCTTCCTTTACAACTCCAACACAGGTTTGTGCCGGAGCAGAAGTAAGTTTTACAGTGACTTCAGTTGCTTCCAGTTTACAATCCATTTATTACGATGATGGCACCGATGGCACCGATCTCTTGCATACCTACAACGAACCGGGTTTCTATATTCCTTTTGCCCTGTTTTCTGCAAATGGCTGCTATTTTACCGTGGAGGGTGATACGATTTATGTAGAAGAGTCACCGGAAGTGCAGGTAACGCAAGTGCCCCCTACCTGTGGGTCAAACAACGGACAAATCAACCTTTCTGCAAGTGGTAACGGGCCTTTTCTTTACTCAGTTAATTATCCTCAAATTCCATTGGATACAGCATCCCAATTTTCCAGCCTTGCACCGGGTGAATATCAGGTTGTGGTGCAGGGCGTTAACCAATGCTCCACATCAATACCGGTAAGCCTCATGGCACAAACAAATGGGCAAAACATTAGCGGTATTATTTTAGATAACTTCGGAAATGGCATTCCGGGTGCAAAGGTGCTGATCTATCCCATTGGGAATCCCACTCCCTCTGATACCGCTACATGCGACGCCAACGGAAGTTACATCTTCAGCAATTTACTCGCCGGCCAGTATATTTTAGCGCTTGCTCCTGACATGGCAAATGGAAGATACAGGATGTACTATCCCGCCGGACCATTATGGCAAATGGCAGATACCATTGAAGTAAATTGTGTGGGTTCCTTTACGGCAAACATCATTGCAAACTCAGTTCCTAATCTTTCCGGATCTTGCGCCCTTAGCAGTATCCTTTACACCAACTTTATCCCTGCCGACAGTATTTTCTCCAACACAGAAATGCTCATTTATCACCCCGCTAACCTTCAGGTGGCAGCCTTTAAGCTCTCTTCCAATGCCGAGTGCTTCTTTAGCAACCTTCCGGATTCGCTGGAAAGTGCGGGTTATGTTTTAATTCCCGAAATTCCATTTTACAGCTTTAACGGACCTTCATGGCTATTTTGTGGTCAGAGTCAGTCATTCAATATTGATCTCAACAACAAAATAATCTCCAATGCCATGCTCGTCGGACAAAAAGAGAATCCCACGCCTGCGCCTGCCCTTGTGTATCCCAACCCTTTCAGTGAGCAGATTACCATTGAAACAAATGGAATGCCTGCAACAACAATGTCAGTGTCAATTCTCAACAGCATGGGACAAGAGGTATATAGCCGCGTACTTTACGGCAACAGTATGGGACTCATTCACCGGTTGGATGCAGCATCTTTCGTTCCCGGAGTTTACATCCTCAGGCTCACGGTGGGCAAGGAAGTGTACCGATACAAATTAATCAAATCCTGACTTGCTTTTCAATCAAGGTAGTTTTTAAAAAAATTTTTGGGCGTTCCCCGGCGGTTTGCAAACCGCCGGGTCGGCCTTTCCGCTCAAACTTTTTTGTTTTAAACAAAAAAGTAACCGCTGCAATGCCTAACGCGACCAGGGGGCGCGGGGCTCAGCCCCGCGCCCCCTCACTTTTCCTCTTGCTCCCAACTTCAACTTCTCCGCTTTCCATAAGCCCAATATCAAAAGTCAATACACCCTTTCGCTCTCACCTCTCATTCACCTATTTTCTTTTGCAGGATATGCTTTGTATGCCTACATTCGCAGTTTAGAATCATTCTAAATAGTGAAGACCACACTCGACAAACTTTCGCCCGGCGAAAAAGGCATCATCGATCAGTTTACCGATCTCGAGCTTAGCCTTAAGCTGCTCGAAATGGGTTGCACCCCCGGCGAGGAAGTCACGGTAATCCGCAAAGCCCCCCTGGGCGATCCCATCGCCATTCAGGTTTCCGATTACCTACTGAGTATGCGCAAAAGCGAAGCATCCACTGTAATCATTCTTTCCGCTAAATCTGTTAACTAAAAAATCATGGGTGCGGAAGAACCAAAAAAAATTGTCATCCTGGGTAACCCAAATGCCGGTAAGTCCTCTTTGTTTAATGCCCTTACTGGACTTAACCAGCGCATCGGCAATTTTCCGGGTGTAACAGTGGAAAAAAAAACCGGAAGATTCAAGGACGCACAAAACAACCAATACGAGCTCACAGATTTGCCGGGTACCTACAGCCTCTTCCCCAAATCGCTCGATGAGGAACTCGCTGCCGGTGTCATTACCGATCCCTCCAATCCCGATTACCCTTGGCTCACACTCGTAGTTGCCGACGCATCCAACCTAAAACGCAGCCTCTTTCTGTGCACCCAGGTCATCGATCTTAAAATTCCGGTCATCCTTTGTCTTAACATGATGGACCTTGCAGAGCGTAACCGCATTGCCATTGATGTTGCCGGACTCTCTCAAAGACTCGGAGTACCCGTTGTTCCCACCAACGCAAGAGAGGGCAAAGGCATTGAACAACTGATTGAGGCCATCTCCAAACATACTCCTCCCTCTGCCCAAAGCACAGTAGATATTGAAAAAATTGAAAACAAAGCCATTCAGGATATCCGCAGGGTACTTAAAGTAAATTGTGATTTTGCCTCTTTTATCGTGGCAAACAACCTGCAGAACATTTCCTTTTTTCAGCACAACCGCGAGAAAAAAGAGGAAATTATGCGCATCCTGGAACTCAATAATTTTGACCGGAAAAAATTACAGGCCCTCGAATCCATTGAAAGATACCGCAGCCTGTCGCACCTGCTGGCACCTGTTATCAGCCGCATACCTTCCGGTACTTCCCGCACATACAAAGCCGATCAGATCCTGACACATAAATTCTGGGGTTTTCTCATTTTTCTGGCAGTATTGTTCGCGGTCTTTCAATCCATTTTTGCATTTGCAGAATGGCCCATGAACATGATTGAGAATGCCTTTGTTTTTGCAGGCGAGCAACTCAGTCATTACCTGCCCGCAGGCATGCTCAGCGACCTTCTGGTGAATGGAGTAATAGCCGGACTAAGCGGCATTGTGGTGTTTGTTCCGCAGCTGCTTCTCATGTTTGCTTTTATCGCCATGCTCGAAGATACCGGATACATGGCCAGGGTGAGCTTTATCATGGACAAACTGATGCGTCCTTTCGGACTCAACGGCCGAAGCATCATCCCGCTCATCAGTGGTGTGGCTTGCGCAGTGCCCGCCATCATGAGCTCCCGAACCATCTCGCATGCAAAGGAGCGACTCATTACCCTACTGGTTACTCCACTCATGAGTTGTTCCGCAAGAATTCCTGTTTACACGCTACTCGTATCGCTCATGGTACCTTCCGGTGCAAGGGTTGGTATTTTTAATCTGCAGGGTTTGCTGCTCATGGGTTTTTATGTAGCAGGCTTTGTGGCAGCATTGCTGCTCGCACTTGTATTAAAGTTCGTGCTGCGCTCAACAGAAAAAAGTTATTTTGTGATGGAACTCCCCGTGTACCGCAGTCCCAGATGGAACAACATTGGGATTACCGTACTCGGAAAAGTGAAAGTGTTTTTGTTTGATGCCGGAAAAGTCATTCTCGGCATTTCCATCGTTCTCTGGTTTTTATCCTCCTACAGCCTGCCCGGTCGTCTGGATGCCATCGAACAAAAATACCGATCTCAATTACAGGATCCTGCTGCCCCGGATTTTTCGGGATGGCAATCCGCCATGGCATCAGAGAAGCTCGAAAATTCTTTTGCCGGAATGCTCGGCAAGAGCATCGAACCGCTCATCAAACCCCTCGGATTCGACTGGAAGATTGGTATCGCACTGATTACCTCCTTTGCAGCCCGTGAAGTTTTTGTAGGAACCATGGCCACCATCTACAGTGCCGAAGACGATGAAAATCACCTGACGCTGAAGGAAAAACTCCGCGCCCAAAATAATCCTGAAAACGGAAAACCTTCTTACTCTCTTGCAGTGTGTTTTTCCTTGATGATTTTTTATGCTTTTTCTTTGCAGTGCATGAGCACACTTGCTGTTGTGAAAAATGAAACAGGAGGATTCCGTTGGCCTGTTCTTCAATTTTTCATCATGGGCATCATGGCTTATGCTTCCAGTTTTGCCGCGTATCAATTGCTCTCCTGATGCATCCGCCGGCCGATCCCAGAGAAGGGTACCGAAAAGTACTGCTAAAGCTCATTCCCGAGGGAGCGGTTGACCAAATAGCCGATTGGATTCTTCTCTACAATTTTAATTTAAAAATTACCAAACCAAGGGCCAGCAAGTTCGGTGATTATACACCTCCCGTAAAACATAACAGGCATCTTATTACCATTAATCACGACCTCAATCCCTACAACTTTTTAATCACGCTTGTGCATGAGATTGCTCATCTCGTTACGCACGACAAATACCTCACCATGATTCACCGCCTGAAACCCCACGGCATGGAGTGGAAAAACGAGTTTAAAAAACTCATCAGGCCCTTTATGCATGCCCATATCTTTCCTGAAGATGTCCTTGTGGTGCTGCATACATATATGCAAAACCCCGCAGCTTCCAGTTGTTCCGATGTTTCACTTCTAAGAGTCCTCAGGCGATACGACAAGCATCAAACCAAACGGGTGCACCTGGAAGAATTGCCTCCGGGTTCGATGTTCAAAGCCGGAACAAACCGCTTGTTCACCAAAGGCAAAAAGCAAAGGATACGATTTGAATGCACTGAGGTAAAAACCAACAGAAAATACTTGTTTCATCCCCTTGCAGAGGTAGAACCCGTTTACCGCACCCTATTTGACGACTGAAGCCGTTTATTGAAGGGAATTTCTTTTCTTTGCACGCTTTTTGATTCCCCCTTCATGGCTTCTTCTCTTAAAGACAATTACTGTGTAATCATGGCAGGTGGCGTTGGCAGCCGTTTTTGGCCAATGAGCACCAGTCAGCATCCAAAACAGTTTATCGATGTGCTCGGTTTAGGCGACAGCCTGCTGCAACTCACCTACAAGCGATTTCTCAAGATCTGTCCTCCCGAAAATATCCTGGTTGTTACCAACGAGATGTACAAGAGCCTGGTAAAAGAGCAATTGCCCATGCTTTCTTCCAATCAGGTATTGCTCGAGCCTGCCCGCCGAAACACAGCTCCCTGCATTGCTTACGCTACTTTTAAAATAGCTGCTGCCAATCCCAGGGCACGCATGGTAATTGCTCCCAGCGATCATCTGATCCTCAAACAGGATGTGTTTACAAAAGCCATCAAATCTTGCTTTACAAAAGCCAGTTCGGAGGATTGCCTGCTCACCCTTGGCATAAAGCCCACCAGGCCTGATACCGGTTATGGATACATTCAATTCCGTGAATCCCCCGTAACTGAAAAAGACAAACGCATGTTCAAGGTGAAAACTTTCACCGAAAAACCTGATCTCGACATGGCTCGTTTCTTTCTCGAGAGCGGCGATTTTCTTTGGAACTCGGGGATATTTATTGCCACAGCCAAAGGCATGCTCAATGCCTTTGAAAAATACATGAATGAGGAATACCAACTTTTCAGTGAAGGCGTGTCAGTATATAACACACCCGGCGAAGAGGCTTTTATCAGAAAAATATATCCCATGTGCAGAAACATTTCGGTGGATTACGGCATCATGGAAAAAGCAGACAATGTGTATGTCAGGTCTTCAGTAATCGGCTGGAGTGACCTGGGAACCTGGGGATCCCTCTATGAAAAAATTCCTCACGACGCAAAAGACAATGCGCTGGTAGGTAAAAATATCATGACCTACGACTCCGCAGGTTGCATTGTGCATGTGCCTAAAAATAAACTCGTAGTCATCGAAGGACTCAAAGATTACATCGTGGTGGAGTCCAATGATACCCTTTTGGTTTGTCGCAAGCAAAATGAGCAACTCATCAGACAAATTGTAAATGATGTGAAGCTCGACAAGGGCGAAAAATACATCTGATGTAACATGTTGTTCTTCTCAAGAGGCCGGTTTTTAATATTCCTTCTGCCGGTTTTTTTGAGCGCTTGCTTCTCTAGATACTTTCTCTCCGAGGAGGAAATCAAAAGGTATTTTGATGCCCATCCTCCGCATCCCAATCAATACATGGTTTGTACGCCTGCGGGCGATTGTTATGTGGCAGAAACACCCTCATCCGACTCCGCTGCCACACGCCTGTTGCTCATCCATGGTGCTCCCGGTGCATGGTATGTATACCGCAATATGCTCAGCGACCCCATGCTCCTGCAAAGATTCCGTATTCTTGCCCCCGATCGCCCCGGCTATCATCGCTCAAGAAAAGGACGCAAAACCTGGTCCGTTATTGAACAGGCACAGATGCTTGCACCGCTTCTTGGTAAGGATTCCCTTCATAAAACAATTGTGCTTGGCAGGTCTTATGGTGTTCCGGTGGCTGCTGCCCTGGCTGCACTCTACCCCCAACAAGTGAAAGGCCTGTTGCTGATTTCACCGGCGTCCGATCCACAAAGTGAAAAGTATTGGTGGTTTTCACGCATCATTCCCCTTCCTCCCTTTCGCTGGATGCTTATCAAACCTCTGCGTACAGCTGCAGATGAAAAAATACGCCACCGACGCGATCTGTCCGAAATCCTGCCTTTATGGAAAAACATTCGTTGTAAAACCATTGTTGCCAGCGGTGGAAAAGATTGGATTGTTGATCGTAAAAATGCGCTGTTCACCGACTCCGCTCTGACACATGCCCCGCACGAAACCATTTTTCTGCCGGAGAACGGACACCTCATCACACAGGAAAGACCTGATCTGGTGAGGGAATGGCTGTTTAAACTGGATACTGTTTCTGCACACCGATAAATCGCAGAATTTTCTATTTTTGCGCCCCAATACAAATGCTTATGTCAACCATCACTTTTACCATGATCAAGCCCGACGCAGTGGAAGCAAACCACATCGGAGGCATTCTCAAAATGATTAACGATGCCGGTTTTGTTATCAGGGCCATGAAATACACCATGCTCTCATCGGAGTCTGCCGGCAGGTTTTATGCTGTGCACAAAGAACGCCCCTTCTACGGTGAACTTGTGGAGTATATGTCTTCCGGTCCCATTGTAGCAGCTGTTCTCGAAAAAACAAATGCAGTTGCCGATTTCCGCACGCTTATTGGTGCCACTGATCCCGCCAAAGCAGCTGATGGAACCATTCGTAAGATTTATGCAAAATCCATTGCAGCCAATGCTGTGCATGGTTCCGATAGCGATGAAAATGCAGCTATCGAAGCCTCCTTCTTTTTTTCCTCGCTCGAGCGTTTCTAAAAAATACCAAACAACATCATCCGCACTGGTTCCTGCCAATGCGGATTTTTTTTTATCCCTTCATCTACTTTTCAAAAGGTTTTTATATCTGCCTGTAATGAGTTTTTTTCAGTCCTAACATGTATAGCCGATGAGCGATTTTACTCATGGACTGATTATTTTTTTTCAAATACTTCTACCTGCAAATGATCTATAAACAAGGTTTTTTTTCCCCTTTGCCAGATGTATACTTTCAGAGGATCTTCCAGTCTCCTTACCTCCGGTGTAAGATAGAGATGAGAAAGGGTGTTCCATTGTCCTTTTTTTAACTGCAGATTCTCGGAGTCCACACTGTAATATTTATACGCATGTCCTTTATGGGTAAAATGAATGACCAGGCTAAAAGGATTATCCTCTTCCGAACAAAAAACAGAAGCACTTACTTTTAAAAACGCATGGTCTTTCTGCGTAATTTCATTGTAGGGTACTTCAATCGCATCACTGTATACCCTGCCGGTGTCCAACCTGCAAACCTTGCCCATTAGGGTAGCTGAATCCGGTGAGGGTACTCCGTCTTTTTCAAAATCCAGTCGCTTCAGTAAACGAGAGGTATAATCCTCTGCATGTTCAAAAGATTCAGAACCATCAAAAGATCGATTGATCAACAACAATTTTTTATCCTCCTCACTCACGCTCAGTTTGCCAAAAGTTTTCAGATAATATGCCTTTGTCATTCTGTCGCCATGAATGATGCCTTTGTGAAACTGAACCGTCTGAAAAATATTCAGAACAAGGCAAGTCAAACAAAATAATCCAAAGGGAAACAACCATTTTTTTCGGGCAAAAGCAAACTCCAGAAAACCCGCAATGCCAATAGCCATTAAAGGATAGGAGGGGATTACAGCGCGCTGGCTGAAAGATTGTGCATACCACCAGTTAGACCAGCTACTGATGATAAATAGGTTGATGAAAAAGAAGATAAAGAGTACAGGAAACAATTCCGGTTTGGATTTTCGAAGCATGAAAATTCCTGCAATAGCACCAAGCATGATGGGCGTGTAAATCAACCATCCTTTTCTAAAACTAAATAAAAACTCTGCTGCAAACGGATGCAAAAATTCAAATCCCTCTCCGGCATTCGCTCCGTAACTGTAAAATAAAAACTTGCCGGTGTATATTTTCCAGTAAACCAATTGAAGCATCCCTACACAAAAAAGTACAGAGAAAAAAAGCAACCATTGCTTGGTGTGTGATTGAAGTAACTGCAGACGGTTCTTAAAGAATCCTTTCATCGGGCTTCCCCATAAAGCAGGAATCAGCAGGCAGACAATTTCTGATGGTCGGCTCAGTATGGTGATTCCGCAAACCAGTGCAAGGAAAAACAGTTCTCTCCACCTGTGCGTTTCATGCCATCTTATGCTTAACCAAAAGATAAGTGCGTACATCGTGAACAGGTAGTTTTGCGACATGGCATTCTGCCCGTACATGCAGATGTGCACAATATAATTGCTGCCAAAAACCACTAATAAAAGGGAAATGGATGCAATGATCTCCGAAAAAAAATGTTTGAGCACCCTCGACAGTGCGAGAATACCTGCGAGTGAATAGACAATTCCTCCGAAAAAAACAGCTGTCTGGTAAGGAGAGGAAAATCCATCGGTAGCATATCCCAGCACAGAAGCAAACAGATGACCCAGGGCAAAAAATGGCAGGTACAAAATTGCCAGCCCCATAGGGTATTTCATGGCATAGCCTCCATCCGGAAGAGAAACTACCTGATACAGTGTTGCCGAGTTTTCATATTGTTTGTTGATGGTTTCCAGAATGTAATAATCCTGTAAGCCCAGGTCTCCGTAGATGAATCCAAAAGGCAGATAGAGGTAATACCCAAATACATCCCATGAAAGAATATTGGAAGGAAAAAATACAAGATTGTTGCAGATGATAAATACCATGATGGCAGCAATGCTTGTATTGAGTATCGGATGCTTATTTAGTCCCAACATTTTTTAAAGGAATCAAACAAATATATACTAAAATGTCTGGCGGTTTTCGTTTCCTGTTTTCATCAATGGAATCCGGCAGCAGGATACGATTCTTAAACAAGCATGGAATAGCAATTATTCTCAGTAAATGCTTCGAAGAAAATAGTAACTCAAAAGAGAGAGCAAAGGTACGCGCAGTATGCTTTTTGAAAATATTCTTTCGGTTCTTGTTCACCGGAACAAGGCTTACAGCGGAATATTCCCATGCTTTTTTCTGGGTAGATTGGCCACCTTATTCTCCAGCATATCAAATGCACGGATGAGTTTTTTGCGTGTGTCTCTCGGCAAAATCACTTCGTCTATAAATCCTCTTTCTGCCGCGCGGTATGGATTGGCAAAATGCTCTATGTACTCCTGTTCTTTTTCTTTGAGTTTGGCTTCCGGATCGGCACTTGCAGCAATCTCATTCTTAAAGATGATTTCTGCAGCACCCTTGGCACCCATCACCGCTATTTCTGCTGTTGGCCAGGCATAGTTCATGTCTGCACCTATGTGCTTGCTGTTCATTACATCATAGGCTCCCCCGTAGGCCTTGCGCGTGATTACCGTTACCCTCGGAACAGTGGCTTCACAAAAGGCATACAACAACTTTGCGCCATTACTGATAATTCCATTCCATTCCTGATCGGTGCCGGGCAAAAATCCGGGTACATCTTCAAACACAAGCAGAGGAATGTTAAATGCATCGCAAAACCTAACAAAACGGGCTGCTTTGGTGGAAGAATGAATATCCAGTACACCTGCTAAAAATGCCGGTTGATTGGCAATAACACCAATGCTTCTTCCGGCAAGACGCGCAAACCCCACCACAATATTTTCGGCAAAGTTTTTATGTACTTCGAGGAAACTGTTTTCATCAATGGTATGCGTAATTACTTCACGGATGTCGTATGGCTGATTCGGATTTTCCGGTACAATTTTGTCGAGCGCTGTCCTTGTTTCATCACCTCCTGAATAGGGAAGCCTCGGTGTTTTTTCTTCACAATTCTGCGGCATATAGGTCAGAAGACTTTTGATGTGCCTGATGCATTCCAGTTCGCTGGCACAGGAAAAGTGCGTTACTCCGCTTTTGGTGCTGTGTGCACTTGCGCCGCCAAGGTCTTCACTGCTTACTTCTTCATGGGTAACAGTTTTTACCACATTGGGTCCGGTAACAAACATGTAAGAGGTATTTTCAACCATCAGAATAAAGTCTGTGATGGCAGGAGAGTAAACCGCCCCGCCGGCACAGGGTCCCATGATGGCCGAGAGCTGCGGTACAACGCCGGAGGCAAGCGTGTTTCGATAAAAAATATCTGCATAGCCGCCAAGAGAAACCACTCCTTCCTGAATGCGCGCACCTCCACTGTCGTTGAGTCCGATAACAGGAGCTCCATTCTTCATGGCAAGATCCATCACCTTACAAATTTTTTCGGCATGGGTTTCAGAAAGCGATCCGCCAAACACGGTGAAATCCTGAGAAAAGACATACACCAGTCGACCATTTACTTTTCCGTATCCGGTAACCACACCATCGCCGAGATATTTCTCACGATCAAGTCCAAAGTCAGTAGCACGGTGTGTTACCAGCATGCCAATTTCTTCAAAAGTATCCGGATCCATCAGCAAATCAATCCGCTCTCGTGCGGTGAGTTTGCCTTTTTTATGTTGTGATTCTATGCGTTTGGCGCCTCCTCCCATCAGGGCAGCGGCTTTTTTTTCCTGCAAAAATGCGTGCTTTTTCATGTTTCTTAGCTGCGTGTAAATGTAATCAAATCAGTGCGTCTGAACAGGCACATGTTGTATTCCTAACTCCTGCATCTGCTCTTCTGATATGGCCGAGGGAGATTCAATCATCACATCCCTGCCGGCATTGTTTTTTGGAAAGGCAATGAAATCTCTGATGCTCTCTGCACCTCCGAAAAGTGAGCACAAGCGGTCGAAGCCAAAGGCAATGCCCCCGTGAGGAGGAGCGCCATAGGAAAATGCCTGAAGCAAAAATCCAAATTGTTTGTGGGCTTCTTCAGGTGTAAAACCAAGTACCTTAAACATGGTTTCCTGAAGTTCTGAATGATGAATCCGTATGGAACCTCCACCAACTTCCACACCATTGATGACCATGTCGTAGGCATTGGCTCTAACAGCTCCCGGATGGGTTTCCAGCATGCCAATGTCTTCCGGTCTGGGAGAAGTAAAGGGATGATGCTTCGCAACCCATCGACCCCGCATCGAATCGGGAAGATTCGGATCTCCTTCATTCCATTCGAGCAAGGGAAAATCGAGCACCCACAAACAGGCAAATGTATTTTTGTCGCGCAGGCCCAAACGCTGACCCATCTCCAAACGAAGCTCACTCATCGCCTTTCTCGTTTTATCGGTGTTTCCGCTCAACAACAAAAGCAAGTCACCCTCTTTGGCAGCACATGCATGCGCCCAGGATTTTAATGCTGCCTCGTCATAGAATTTATCTACGCTTGACTTATAGGTTCCCTCGGGCATACAACGCACATACACCATTCCGCCTGCTCCAATCTGCGGTCTTTTTACCCACTCGGTCAATTCGTCAATTTCTTTTCTTGTATACCCGGAAGCACCTTCTACACAAATTGCAAGTACCGTTTCGGCATCATCAAAAACTTTAAAACCTTTACCCGAAGTAAGATCGGTTTCACCGGATTTTAGTTCTACCAGTTTCATTCCAAAGCGAAGATCAGGCTTGTCATTGCCATAGTATTTCATGGCATCTGCATAACTCATCCGTGGTATTTCGGGGATGTCTGTTTGTTTTACTGTTTTAAAAAGATGCCTTACCAATCCCTCAAACATCTGCAGGATATCCTCCTGTTCCACAAAACTCATCTCACAGTCTATCTGCGTAAATTCCGGTTGTCTGTCGGCTCTTAAGTCTTCATCCCTGAAGCATTTTACCAATTGAAAATACCTGTCGAATCCTGATACCATGAGCAATTGCTTAAAGGTTTGCGGAGACTGCGGCAAAGCATAAAATTGTCCTTTGTTCATCCTCGAAGGAACCACAAAATCTCTCGCACCTTCGGGTGTAGATTTGATGAGCACAGGTGTTTCCACCTCAATAAATTGTTGTTCATCCAGGAATCTGCGCGTCTCTATGGCCATGCGGTGACGCAGCTCAAGGTTCTGACGAACCGGATTTCTGCGCAAATCAAGGTAACGGTATTTCATGCGCAAATCATCGCCGCCATCTGTTTCGTCTTCAATGGTAAAAGGAGGTGTTTTTGAAACATTCAGCACCTGCAGGTCCTCGGCAATAATTTCTATCTGGCCGGTGGGAATGTTGTGGTTTTTATTGCTTCTTTCTACCACCTTGCCCGAAATTTTTACAACATATTCGCGGCCGCAAGTCCTTGCTTTTTCACACAGCTCCGGTCTTGCTTCCATGTTAAATGTACATTGGGTAATGCCATAACGGTCGCGAATATCAATAAAGGTCATTCCACCCAAATCCCGGTTTTTGTATATCCATCCACAAAGGGTAACAGTTTTACCCACATCGCTTAAGCGCAGTATTCCACAATGGTGAGTTCTTAACATATTAGCATTATTTTTGGCTAAAGTATTACAAAAACAGGCGATGAAGGAAGACGAGCTGCTTTTTTCCGATGAATATTTTATGCGCGAAGCACTGCGTATGGCGCAACAGGCGTACCATCAGGGAGAAATACCCGTTGGTGCAGTGGTGGTAGCTCAACAAAGAATCATTGCCAGAGGTTTTAACCAAACCGAACTTCTCAATGATTGCACTGCTCATGCCGAGCTGATTGCATACACTGCTGCAGCCGGCGGACTGGCTTCAAAATACCTCGGCGAATGCACCTTGTATGTTACGCTCGAACCCTGCCTGATGTGTGCCGGCGCACTCTACTGGGCACAACTGGGTAGATTGGTATACGGCGCCTCCGACGACAAAAGGGGATACCACCTGACCGGAAAAAATATTCTGCATCCCCGTACCGCTTTAACCAAAGGTATTCTGGAGCAGGAATGCAGCGAACTACTCAGCAAGTTCTTCAGAGAAATGAGGGAGAAAAAAAAGTAAGCATCATCTTCTCCCTACCTCAATTTATGGGAATAAACCAAGGGATTATCTTCTAATATTGCAAGATAAATCACACGATTAATTACTTATGATGATGGACAAAAAACATCATTTTTTTTCCAGAAAATTCACACCCAAGCGGAAGTTTTTATTCCTGTTCAGTGCGCTGTTTATCGCGCTTGTTGCCTGCCTTCTGCCGCCAATATGGGCCCAG
>JBEICQ010000048.1:0-14758 GCA_040383885.1 Flavobacteriales bacterium
CCGCAATTTCAACCACCGACTCTATCAATTGCAGCAAACCCGCGAAAAGGAGCAAAAGGCAAACCTGCTGGTTAAAAAGCAAATCATCGAAGAAATCCGCCAGCTCGCAGACAGCGTTGAGTTAAATTTTAAACAGATTGAGCAGTTGCACGAGTTGCAATCGCGCTGGCGCTCAACCGGACTGGTTCCTACAGGAGAAAGCAATAACCTTTGGGAGGACTACCGGTTTAATACCGGCAGATTTTATGAGCGCCTGAAAATTGACAAGGAACTGCGGGAGCTTGATCAGAAAAAAAATCTGGTTGCCAAAAATGCTCTTTGCGAGAAAGCTGAAGAAAATATTATTGAACCCACGCTTAAAACTGCGCTTGAAACAGCCAGAGAATTACAACAGGCATGGAAAGAGATTGGTCCTGTGCCCAAAGAAATTAATGAAAGCCTATGGCAACGATTTTCTGCGGCACTCGATAAAGTTTTCCAACGCCAGCGAGAATATAACGAATCAAGGCGCGAAGCCCATGCCCAGTCCGTACAACTCAAAGAGGCTCTGATAGCAGAGATGCAGAAAATCAGCGAGACTCAGCCTCTCAGTCACAAAGAATGGCTGGAGGTAAGTCAGCAGGCAGAGCAACTGATGGAGAAGTGGAAGCTGGCCGGATTTGCAAACAAAGAAAAAAACGAAGAACTCTGGAAGTCATTCAAAGCACTGAGAGATACTTTTTACAAATCGAGAGAGAAGTTTTACGCGGAACTCAGACAAGCACTTTCACACAACCTTAAGCTCAAGCAGGATATCTGCGAACAAGCTGAAAGCCTTGCCACAAGTACGGATTGGAAAAATGCCGGAAACACCATCAGGCAGTTGCAGGAGCAATGGAAATCAATTGGTCCTGTTTCTAAAAAACATTCTGATAAAGTATGGGCGAGGTTCCGCAAAGCATGCGATAGCTTTTTCGAAAATAAAAAGTTGCACTTTGCTGATGAAGTAGAACAACAATCGAAAAACCTGGAACTTAAAAACCAATTGATTGCCAGGATTGAAACATTTGAACTGCTCGAGAACAACAACGATACCATCTCTGCGCTCAAACAATTTCAGAATGAATGGATGGGCATAGGTCATGTTCCTTTCAAGGAAAAAGAGTCGCTCAATTCCCGCTATCGTAAAGTCATCGACAAGAAGTTTGAAGAGGTGAGGGCACGCGTTGGAGACAACCAGCGCTCGTTGTTTACCATGAAATACCAGTCGATCAAAAATGACAGCCGCGGTACCGAAAAATTAGCTGATGAGAAACAAAAGATTCGCGACAGGATAGGACGACTCAATCAGGAAATTCTTCAGGCTGAAAACAACATGGGCTTTTTTGCTAAATCCGCCAATGCCGAAAGCATTTTAAAAGATGCCCGCACCAAGGTTGAGAATACCAAAAGAGAAATACAGAAGTTAAAGGAGCAGTTGAAAATCATTGATCAAACCCAGCAGGGTGTAACTCCTAAAAAGGAAAATGCTGAGGATGCTTCTGCACAAACAAGCTCACAGACACAATCCTGAAAAAAAGGATAGCATAAAAAAAACCTCCCGAGGGAGGTTTTTTTATTTTGTTTTGTCTGCTTACACAAGTCCTATCTTTTTCTTGAGACCCTGTGTGGTAATGGAACTTGGCCTTTCAATCGGATGTCCCAATGCCCTGTCCCATATGAGTGAAGCCATCACACCGAGTGCACGGCTCACACCAAACAAGACTGTATAGAAATCATATTCCTTCATACCATAATGCATCAACAGAGCACCTGAATGTGCATCTACATTGGGCCAAGGATTTTTAATTTTTCCCAAAGATTCCAGTATCGGAGGAACCACCTCATAAACCAATTGCACTGTCTCACAGAAATCGTCCTGCTTGATATATCTCCTGTAAAAGTCCTGTTGGGCAGTGAACCTCGGATCGGTTTTTCTCAGCACGGCATGACCATATCCCGGCACAACCTTACCTTCCTCAAGCGTCTTTTTTACATAGTTGGCAATCTGTTCTTTGCTGGGCAGAGTGGTGTTTAGTTGGTTCAACATTTCCTGAAGCCAGGCAACTACTTCCTGATTGGCCAATCCGTGCAAGGGACCTGCAAGGCCATTCATTCCGGCGGCAAATGAGAGATACGGATCACTCAGTGCCGAACCAACAAGATGGGTGGCATGGGCTGAAACATTTCCACCTTCATGGTCGGCATGGATGGTAAGGTAAAGACGCATCAGTCGTTTCATGTCAAAGGCTTCATAGCCCAGCATGTGTGCGAAGTTTGCGGCCCAGTCCAATTTTGGATCCGGCTCGATGTGCACATCATTGTGATAGGTTTTTCTGTAAATGTAAGCTGCAACCCTTGGTAATCGGGCAATCAGGTTCATGGCATCTTCATAACAGTGATCCCAGTATTCTTTTTTTGGAATTCCACGGCGGTATGCTGCTGCAAAAACCGATTCGGTTTGCATGGCCATTACCGCCATTCCAAACTGCGTCATGGGATGGGTTGATTTTGGCAACCTGTCGAGCACATCAAACACATGTTTGGGAACGATGCATCGCCTTGCCCAATTGTTGGATACATCATGCACATCTTCATAAGTAGGCAGGTCTCCGGTGAGCATCAGATAAAAAATACCTTCCGGCAGGGGCTCTGTTCCTCCCGGAGCCTTCGGAAGTTGCTCCCTGAGTTCAGGAATGGAATATCCGCGAAAGCGAATGCCTTCCTGTGCGTCGAGCTTCGATGTTTCAGTAACCATGCCAATCATTCCTTTCATCCCCTGGTATACATCAGCCACGCTGTACTCCCCTAATTTTTTGTCGCCGTGTTCTTTAATGATTTGTTTGATCTCAGCAGCAAGAGGCTTGGCTTTACTGATGAATTTTTCCTTGAGTGAATCCATGACTTTTTTTGAATATCTGTGTGCTTGTTGTTTAAATAAATTTGAAGTTTCTTCCGGGGAATTGTGCCTGGCTGCCAAGTTCCTCTTCAATACGCAGCAACTGATTGTATTTGGCAACCCTGTCGCTGCGGGAGGCAGAACCCGTTTTAATTTGACCTGTTCTCAATCCTACAGCCAAATCGGCAATGGTACAGTCCTCTGTTTCACCCGAGCGATGACTCATCACAGCCGTATAGGAGGCATTGCCCGCAGTCTGCACCGCTTGTATGGTTTCGCTGAGGGAACCTATCTGGTTTACTTTTACAAGGATGGAATTGGCGATGCCCTGCTTGATGCCGGTATGCAGTCTTTTTACATTGGTTACAAACAAATCATCACCCACCAGCTGTACTTTTTTACCTAATTTTTCGGTGAGCATTTTCCAGCCTTCCCAATCATCTTCAGCAAGTCCGTCCTCTATGGAAATGATGGGGTATTTATTGCACCAATCGTTCCAAAAATCTACCATTTGTGAGGCGGTTAAGCGGTCGCCCGAAGATTTTTTAAAGTGATACATCTTCTCATCATTGTTGTAGAACTCTGTAGAAGCTGCATCCATGGCAATCCATACATCATGGCCCGGGCGGTAGCCTGCTTTTTCAATGGCGATGAGCACCGTTTCAATGGCTTCTTCATTGGATTTGATGTTGGGTGCAAACCCTCCTTCGTCTCCCACATTGGTGCTATATCCCTTGTCTTTGAGTACTTTTTTGAGGTAATGGAAAATTTCTGTGCCCATCCGCAGGGAATCTGAAAAGCTGTTGGCACCAAAAGGCATGACCATGAACTCCTGAAAATCGATGCTGTTGTCGGCATGTGAACCTCCATTGAGGATGTTGAGCATGGGAACAGGTAAAAGGTTTCCGTTGATTCCTCCTACATACCGATAAAGCGACATTCCTGATTCCAGTGCAGCGGCTTTGGCTGCAGCCATTGAAACAGCTAAGATGGCATTGGCTCCAAGCTTGGATTTGTTTGGTGTGTTGTCGGCAGCAAGCATGAGAGCATCAATTTTACTCTGCTCAAATACATCGCATCCATGCAATTTTTCTGAGAGAATCTGATTGATGTTGTCAACGGCCTTGAGCACGCCTTTTCCGAGATAGAGTGCCTGGTTTCCATCCCTGATTTCAACTGCTTCATAGCTGCCTGTAGATGCCCCTGAGGGCACTGCTGCTCTGCCCATCTTGCCATTGCTGGTAATCACATCTGCCTCCACAGTGGGGTTCCCCCTGGAGTCGAGAATTTGTCTTGCTTTGATCCTTTCTATCCTTGCCATAATGTTGTATACGGATGTCGGCTAAGGTAGAAAATAATGCCCAACAAAAGGAAGGCAATCACCAGTTAAAGAAGGTTATTTGCAAAAAATTGACGCCGGATTTATCTGGCGGCTTTTGCCTTGGGTTTTCTGTCTTTTTTGCCGAAAACCGAAAAATGTACATATCTGCCCGGATGTGCCTTGAGGTCGGCAAGCAGGCTGTCCAGATCCCTGGAACTGGACTCAAGGTTGTTGTAGAGCTTGTTGTCGTTAACCAACATGCCCAGGGAACCTTCACCCCGGTTAATTTTACCCATCACCTGGCTCACATCCGCAAGGGCCTGATTGGCGTTACGAACAGTTCCGGCAATATTGGCCTTCACCAAGGAATCACTTATCTGGTTGAGGTTGGCAAGTATGTTCTCTATTCGCTTGTTGCTGTTCTTTAGATTTTTGGTGATGGAATGCACATGCTCGGCAATCTCTCCCAAACGCTGTCTTTGTTCTTTAACCAGACCTGCCAGATCGCTGGTCATCGTGTTTAGCGACTGGATGCTTTGCTTCAGGTTGCCCTTTGTTTTACCCGCAAATACCGTGTTGAGGTTGTTGATGAGTGAATCGATGGAGACCAGCAACTTTTCGGTCTTTTCTTTCACAGGAACAATCTGCTTTCCAATCTCATCAGTCAGTCCGCTTTGCAGAGCAGATTTGAGGGTATCACCGGGCTGATAAAAAGTTTTTTCATCACTGTATTTCAAATCTATGGCCATGCCTCCAAAAAGGCTGCTGGAATAAATGGTGGCTACAGAATTCTTCGGAATCAGCAAATCACGGTCTTTGAGTGCAATCTCCACAATAATCCGCTTGGTCTCATGGGGATGGAAATAAATCTTGTTTACATTACCGATGTTGAAGCCTCTTACGAAAACCGGATTTGATTCGGTAAGTCCGTTTACATTTTCATACACTGCATAATAGGTTTTCCTGAAACCAAAGATGTTTTTTCCTTTCAGAAAATTGAATCCAAATACAAAAGCCAGTACAGATATGGCGATGACAAGGCCGATTTTAATTTCTCTGTTGAATACCACGGTGCTTGCAAATATACATGTTTATGAACAAGTGAAAAGGGCTTATTCTACAGGGCCTCCTGTGTTCTTCTTTTGTTCATTGAGGAGCTCACCGGCCGGAATCCGTTTTTTTCCTTTGATGCCCACTACAAATGCATCCTCGAATCCTTTTTTGCGCAGTTTTTTCTGATGTTCCATCGCCTCTTCAAAGCGATAAAATTCTCCTGAAAAATACTTTTTTCCTTTTCCTATGTCGAGCACCAGATCGGGTTTTACTCCACGAAGTTGAGCGGGTTTGCCTTTTACATGCTGAGGTGTTCCATAAAACTGCACACTAAAATATCCTTGAGGAGCTGCAGGAGTCTCTTTGACTTCAAGCTGGTGCGCAGCATCTGAAACCATTTTGTCATTTTCCACTTTTACCTCTTCCCGGAGCTCTTCGATGAGTGGCAACGACGACCCGTTCTTTTCTGTCTTACAGCCGGGCAGCAATTCCAAACTGTCTGCCTGTGCTGTTTTTTTCTGCATCACTTCATCTTTGTACTTGCGGAATGCCAGAAACAAAGACAAGGCCATGTGCTCCTGTCCTTTTTCAGATCCGAGAAATTTCTCCTCCTCAGGATTGGTTAAAAATCCTGTTTCTGTGAGTAAACTTGGCATGGAGGTTTTCCATAAAACCAAAAAACCGGCCTGCTTCACTCCCTTGTTGATGCGGCAGGCTTTTTCATTGTAATAGTACTGAATTTTGGAGGCAAGGTCCAGGCTTTGTTCCAGAAATGCATTTTGATACATCGTAAAGATGATGTTTGCCTCATCGGAGTTGGGGTCAAAATTGTCATAATTTTTCTGGTAATTCTCCTCAAGAAGGATGGCTGCATTTTCCCTCTTGGCTACATCCAGATTTCCTTTCGACTTATGCAGCCCCATCACATAGGTCTCGCTCCCAAAAACTTTGCGGTTGGGAGAAGCATTGCAATGGATGCAGACAAACAAATCCGCCCTGTTGTTATTGGCGATGGCAGCCCGCTCATTCAGCTCCAGAAATACATCTGTTTTTCGGGTATACACAACCTCCACATCCCGGCAATTTTTTTCCACCATTCTCCCAAACTTCAGGGCAATGGCTAATGCTACTTCCTTCTCTTTGAAGCGGTCGCCATGGCATCCCGGATCTTCCCCACCATGACCCGCGTCAATCACAAGCGTGAACTTTCCTACAGGTGCACTTGCCTGCATGGAGAAAGGACAAAAAAAGATGACCAGGCAAGCGCTTATGACTGCCCGCATCCATGTATTACATATACTCACAATATACACCCCGAAATTTGGTTAAATTTGCGCCCGACTAAATTAAAACCAAATCACAGCCGGTTGCCAGTATCCATTCAGCAAGTTTTAAAGGAAGTTATTAACCGCGCTCAATGCATGCTTGTCATTGCGTTGCTTGCTCTTTCTGCGCACTTTGCTGAGGCTCAAAACAAAGCCTTGCCGGCTCCTGCCGATACCCTGGCAAGGGATAGCTTTCCTTCCCTTAAACCCAAAGAAGTAAAAATTTCAAAAAACGCTCTTGCTTCTCAGGTGAAATACCTGGCCCGCGACTCTATGAGATTTGAAGTAGACAGCCAGCGGGTTTACCTTTATGGAAAGGCCGAAGTATATTTTGAGGACATTGCCCTCAAGTCTGAATTCATAAGGGTGGACCTCAAAAAGAACTTGCTCTTTGCCCATGGTCTGCCGGATTCAAGCGGTAAAATCGTAGGAAATCCTCTTTTTACACAGGGCGACCAGGAGTTCAAGGCCATTAAAATGACCTATAACTACAAATCCAAAAAAGGCAAAATACATGATGTAAGAACCAAGCAGGACGAGGGATACCTTCATGGTGATCAGGTGAAGAAAGACAGCTCTGACAATTTTTACATGCGCCGGGGAAAGTATACTACCTGCGAGCATGATACCCCTCATTTTTATTTTTCGCTCAAGAAAGTGAAGGTGATCAAGAACAAACAAATTGTTACGGGTCCGGCAGATCTTGTGGTGGCCGGAGTACCTACTCCACTCGCTGTTCCCTTCGGTTTCTTTCCTAATAAAAAAGGAAGATCCAATGGATTGATTCTGCCTCGCCCATTTAATTCCGACGGACTCGGATTCGGGCTCGAAGAGTTGGGTTATTACTGGGGCATCAACGATAAGTTGGATATGCTGTTTTCTGTGGATGCATACAGTCGCGGAAGTTACAGGGGAAGAATTACCACAGGGTATGCCACACGCTATAAATATTCAGGCAGCCTCGGATTATCTTATGCCAACATTAAGCAAGGCGAAAGGGGGTTTCCCAATTATGCACTCAACAGAGACATTCGCTTTATCTGGACACACAACCAGGATCCCAGGGCGCGCCCTGACAGCAGATTTTCTGCCAGCGTAAATGCAGGAAAAGTGAGCAACATTGCCTCTCGTGACATTGCAGGATATGTGCAGAATACCTTTGCTTCCAATATCAATTACACCAAAATATTTTTAGGCACGCCATTTAGTTTTAATGCCACTGCCTCTCAGGATCAGAATGCGGCCACCCGAAGCATGAACCTGAACCTGCCCACTTTTACCCTCAACATGACAGGCATCAATCCCCTGGGCAACAAATGGACCATTGGTAAACCCAAATTCATCAGTGATCTCAGGCTAACATACGCCGCAGATTTCAGAAATGTAATTACCACCACCGATACCGGTTTTTTGAGGGATATACGCAACCGCCTCGATAAAGTAATGCGCAATGGATTGCGACAGGATGTATCTCTGAGTACCAATTTTCGTCTGTTTCGCAACCTGATGGTTACTCCTTCTGCCAATTACAATGAGGCATGGTATCTCAAGACCATCAATAGAAGAGTAGTTAAAGTGGGAGAAAAAGATTCATTGGTTACCGATACAGTGAAAGGATTTAGGGCTGCAAGGACCCTTGGAATAAACACTACTGTGCGAACCAATATTTATGGGTACTATCTTTTTAAGAGAGGTTTCATTCAGGGCTTCCGGCATCTCATGATTCCCAGCATTAGTTACTCTTATCAACCCGGCCTCACAAGAGCTCAGAGCTACGAATTGAATGGCAAAACTGTATCGTATTCTCCCTTTGAAACGGGTATCTATGGTGCTCCTCCTGTAAACAGACAGAGTGCTGCCACCTTTGCACTTAGCAATAACCTCCAAATGAAATACAAGCTGCCGGGTGACACGGCCGGAGAAGCAAAAAAAATCACCCTTCTTGATGCTCTTAACTTAAGTTCAGTATACAATTTCCGGGCCGATTCCATGAAGTTAAGTCCACTTAATATCAATGCAAGAACGATTCTGTTTAATAACATCAACATCAATTACACGGCTGTTCTCGATCCATACTATGTGGATGTAAATACCGGAAGAAAACGCGCCTCCCTGGAATATGATGTTACCGGAAAGTGGGCAAGACTTACTTCCTCAACACTCAATATAGGTTTCAGTCTAAAGCCTCCACAGGCCAAAAAGCCTGTCACATCAGGCAAGGCCACTCCGGAGGAGTTAGAAAAGATCAATGCTGAAAGAGATGCCTATATTGATTTTAATATTCCCTGGAACCTTTCTGTTTTTTATAATATCAATTACAATAAGCCTGCTTATGTAGGCAGCTATGTGCAGACCATCTCGGTAAACGGTGACCTGAGCATCACCCCCAAATGGAAATTGCAGTTTAGCAGCGGCTACGATTTTACGGCCAAGGATGTAATCATTCCCAATTTTAACCTCTACCGCGACTTACATTGCTGGGAGATGCGCATCAATGTGATTCCCTACGGACCCCGTAAAATGTACACAGTGGACATCAATGTAAGGGCCTCTGTTTTGCAGGACCTCAAGCTCAGCCGCAAGAAAGACTGGTATGATTTGCGGTAGTAATCTTCTTTATCAAACCCGGTTTATTCCTGTGTTTTTTATCTTTGATAAACTTCAATCAATAATAAACAGGGGGAGACTCACAGCATGACCAGACAATGGTTTCATACTACATGCCATGTGGATTCCCTGACCATGACAATACACCTATTTGAAATGCGATGATTGCCGATTTACATTGCGACCTTCTCGATTATTTGCGTGTTAAGCCTCACGCCGTGGCAGATGAAAGGACTTACATCGGAGCCAATCTCAACGATCTGCGTAGCGGCGAGGTTCGTCTTCAGGTATTGGCTATTTATGCAGCTACTGAAAAAGGAAGTACAGTGCATGCGCACCAACAGCTTCTTTTGTACCGGCAGCTTCTCTCCGATTTTGCTCACCGGGTGGCCATGCTTGCTGCTCCGGAAAATTTGCAGGAGGGAAAGCATACCGACAAAATTTACCTGCTTACTTCTATTGAAAATGCATCCTGTTTGTGCGAAGAGGATGAACCACTTGCACATGCCTTTGCTAATTTAGAAAAACATGTTTCTCTGGCAGGCAGACCCCTTTACATAGGATTTACTCATCACAGCGAAAATCGTTTTGGCGGCGGCAATGCTACAACTGTTGGATTGAAGCAGGATGGAAAAGAAATGCTGAATTTCCTGCATGGAAAGAAAATAGCGATAGACTTGTCGCATGCAAGCGACGCACTTGCCTTCGACATCCTGAATTACCTGGATGCGCATGGTTTGGATGTGGCCGTCCTCGCCAGCCATTCCAATTTCAGGCATGTATGGAATCATCCACGCAACCTTCCCGATGAACTGGCCGGGGAAATCATCCGTCGTAAGGGACTCATTGGCATGAACTTTTTAAGGGCTTTTCTGCATCCCTCCGATCCCAACTTTCTCTATCAACACCTCGCATACGGGATGACACTTGGGGCAGCACCTCACCTCTGTTTTGGCGCAGATTATTTTTATGAAGCATCTCATCCGGACCAGTCAAGAAAGCCTTTCTTTTTTCCTGAGCACAAGGATGCGAGTCACTATCCTGAAATAGCAAGAAAGATGCGGGAGCTTTACGGAAATCAAATAGCGAGTGATATCTCCATCAGGAATGTGCAAAGATTCTTAGAGCAGTTTTATTTTTAACAATCCTTTCTGCTTTCATTTACCGGAGACAGTGATACCATCTTTGGCATGCAGCGTTAGGGATTGCAGCGTTTACTTTTTTGCAAGGCAAAAAAGTTTGAGCGGAAAGCCCGCCCCGGCTGGTTTACCATGCCGGGGAACGCCCTAAAAAAAAGACCGCCTAATTACTTTTTGTTTTCTGTTTTCACAAAGTGCAGTGAAGCAGAGTTGATACAGTAGCGCATACCGGTGGGCTGAGGGCCATCATCAAAGACATGACCCAAATGGCCTCCGCAATGCGCACACACCACTTCCGTGCGAATCATTCCGTGTGTGGTATCGCGCTTTTCCAGAATTTTTGCAGGATCGAGTGCTGCATAAAACGCAGGCCACCCGCTTCCGCTATCGTATTTGGTGCCTGACATGAACAGGGGGGTTTCGCAGCCTCTGCAGCAATATACGCCCTCTTCATTCAGCTTGTAGTAGTGATTGATAAAGGGTCTCTCAGTACCTTTTTCCCTGAGCACATAATAGGCTTCTGCACCCAATTCATGAAACCACTCTTCGTCACTCTTTTGCACAGCAAATTGATGTGCAGACTCATTTTTATTTGGCATAACTCACGCCCCTTGTTTCCCTGATGACGGTTATTTTGATTTGACCGGGGTAAGTCATCTCGGTTTGGATGCGCTGAGAGATATCGAAGGCAAGCTGGTCTACCTGCTTGTCGTCTACTCTTTCACTTTCAACCATTACCCTGAGTTCGCGACCCGCCTGCACAGCAAAGGTTTTGTTCACGCCCGGATAGGTCATTGCGATGGTTTCGAGATCTTTCAATCGTTTGATGTATGACTCTGCGATCTCTCTGCGCGCACCGGGACGGGATCCTGAGATGGCATCGCATACCTGAATGATCGGGCTCAGCAAGCTGGTCATCTCAACCTCGTCGTGGTGGGCACCAATGGCATTGCATACTTCCGGATTCTCCTTGTATTTTTCTGCCAGTTGCATGCCGAGGATGGCGTGTGGTAATTCCGGCTGGTCGTCGGGAACCTTGCCTATGTCGTGCAGGAGTCCTGCGCGTTTGGCCAGTTTTACATTTAGTCCGAGCTCGGCAGCCATGGTAGCACAAAGATTGGCTACTTCACGGCTGTGCTGCAAGAGGTTTTGTCCGTAAGAGGAGCGATATTTCATCCTGCCCACCATGCGAATCAGTTCGGGATGTAAACCGTGGATGCCCAGGTCAATGGTGGTGCGTTTACCTGTTTCGATGATTTCTTCTTCGATCTGCTTTTTTACTTTTTCTACCACTTCTTCAATACGGGCAGGGTGGATGCGTCCATCGGATACCAGCTGATGCAAAGCCAGCCTGGCAATTTCACGGCGAACAGGGTCGAAGCAGGAGAGGATGATGGCCTCCGGGGTATCGTCTACAATAATTTCTACACCGGTGAGCGATTCCAGGGTGCGTATGTTGCGACCTTCTCTTCCGATCACGCGTCCTTTGATTTCGTCGTTGTCGATGTTAAACACCGATACCGAGTTCTCAACCGCATGCTCAGTGGCTACGCGCTGGATGGTTTGAATAACGATTTTTTTGGCTTCCTTGTTGGCAGTGAGTTTTGCCTCTTCCATGATATCCTTGATGTGGGAGAGTGCCTGCGTTTTGGCTTCCGACTTGAGGGCTTCTACCAGTTGCGTTCTGGCTTCCTCGGCCGTAAGACCTGCCACTACCTGAAGTTGTTCTACCTGCTTTTTCAGGGATTTGTCGAGTTCTTCCTGCTTCTTCTTGAGAACATCTACCTGTTGCTGGTGAATCTCTTTGGCCTGCTGGGCCTCCTGCTGCTTGCGCTGGGTTTCTTCAATTTTCTGGTTGAGTACCTGCTCTTTCTGCTTGATTTTGTTTTCCTGCTGGAAAACCTGTTGTTGCTTTTCCTGCAAGCCCGCATTTTTTTCTGCGATGGTTTTTTCATGCTCAGCCTTGAGTTGCAGGAATTTTTCCTTGGCTTGCAGAATTTTTTCCTGCTTGATGATTTCGCCTTTCTCTTCGGCTTCTTTTTTAAGCATGTTTACCTGGTTGAGCACCTGTTTGCGCAGCATGGTAGCTACGATGCTTGCCCCCAGGATGAGACCTCCTGCGAGGCCGATGACAATTGATACAATGTCCATTGTGTTTCCTTTTTTTTGTGGCGGAACACAATCGTTGATGCCGTCCTTTTAGAGAACCTGCTGAACCATTGCCGTGAGGTCAGACATCTGTCTGCTCAGCTCATTTTGAGTATTTTGCCAGTTCACTTGCTGAAAGGCAAATTCCAGTAAACACATGGCCATGAGGTCAGTGCTTTGCCGGGTATTGAAATTGCTTGCATACTTTTCCATTTTCTCTTCAACAAGTCCGGCAGCGAGGAGGTATTTTTCTCCTTCGGCCCTGTTGCTGACCTTGACCGGAAATATTTTGCCGGCAATGGTGATATGGATGGTTTCTGCAGCCATTGTTTGTTTACTCAGGCAATGTCAGGCTTCGATTCCTCGAGGTAGCGGCTGATCTCCGAGAGCATTTCGCCGATGAACTTTTTGGTTTCTGCCTGGCTCTTTTCGAGCCCTTGCTTTTCGTTCAACTGCCCCCTCAGTAGCGCCAGTTCCCTGCGCAGTTCCGAAACCTCCTCCGTCTTGATGCGGATCTCGTGTTTCAGTCCCTCTGCTTCTGCAAGTAAACTACGGTGCTTTTCTGAAAGTGCCGAATGAACATGTGTGAGTGCAAGAATTTTGGATTTTAACTCCTCCAGTATAGATGGGTCAAAATGCATCGTTCTTTTACCTGCATGCAAAAGTAAGATATTTTAAGAGACTTATTCCCTTCGTTTTCATAGTTTTCTCACATCGCATGGTCAATAAGGTTATTTTTGCCGTGTTTATGTTACAGGTACCATACATCAGAGACAACAAAGACAAAGTAATTGCAGGCCTCACACGCAAAAAAGTGAAGGATGCTGCAGAGGCTATCAACAAGGTGATTTCCCTGGATGATGCACGCAAAAAACAACAAACACAACTGGAACAGGTGCTTTCCGAGATCAATGCCATCTCGGATTCGGTAGGTCAGCTCTTTAAACAGGGAAAGAAGGATGAAGCAGAAACCCTGAGGGCAAAGTCAGCCGCGCTCAAGGAAGTAGTGAAGGGCGGAGAAAATGCCCTGAGGGAAGCGGAAACTGCCCTGCATGATTTTCTCGTTACCCTTCCGAATATACCCCATCACCTCGTGCCCGAAGGATCTACTCCTGAAGACAATCAGGTAGTTTATTCCCATGGCGACATACCGGTGCTTCCCGAAGGCGCAAAACCCCATTGGGAACTTGCCCAGCAGTATGACCTCATTGATTTTGAGTTGGGGGTGAAACTGACAGGTGCGGGATTTCCGGTGTATAAAGGGAAAGGTGCAAAATTGCAGCGTGCCCTCATCAATTATTTTCTTCACCGCGCCGAGCAGGAAGACTATACCGAGGTGCAGCCACCTATTCTGGTAAACGAAGATTCCGGTTTTGGTACCGGGCAATTGCCGGACAAGGAAGGTCAGATGTACCATGTGGGCATCGACCATCTTTATCTCATCCCAACGGCAGAGGTTCCCATTACCAACATCTACAGGGATGTGATTGTAAAAGCTGCAGATCTGCCCATTAAAAATGCAGGCTATACACCTTGTTTCCGTCGTGAAGCAGGGTCTTACGGAAAAGATGTACGCGGCCTCAACCGCCTGCATCAGTTTGACAAGGTTGAGATTGTGCAGATTGCTCATCCTTCAAGGTCATACGAAGTGCTTGAAGAGATGCAAACCTATGTGGCCGGATTGCTCAAAAGTCTTGAATTGCCTTTCAGGGTGCTTAGGCTTTGCGGAGGTGACATGAGTTTTGCCTCAGCCATGACCTACGACATGGAGGTTTACTCAACAGCCCAGCAGCGATGGCTGGAAGTGAGCTCTGTTTCCAACTTCGAAACTTTTCAGAGCAACCGTCTCAAGCTGAGGTACCGCGAGGGAGATGCAAAACCTGCACTTGCCCATACGCTCAATGGGTCTGCACTCGCCCTGCCCCGCATCGTGGCTGCCCTGCTGGAAAACAACCAAAGTGCAGAGGGTATCAGAATTCCTGCCTGTCTTGTTCCTTACACCGGTTTTGAATGGATTCGCTGATGAACACTTCTTTGAAAATATTTCTGTTTGTACCTTCTCTGCTTTTTTGTTTTGCCTGCAACCAGAAAAAAGGCAATGATGCCTACACCCGGTCCATAGACTCTCTGGATTGGAAACTGGAAAAGACAGACAGCATCTTTGAGCGCATTGCTTTTGAAAAAGCCGAAAAAGTAGCTGTCACCATCGCAGAAAAAATAGAAAAGATCAATGCCCTGGACGGAGGGA
>JBEICQ010000049.1:0-14691 GCA_040383885.1 Flavobacteriales bacterium
CCGAACACCCTTATGCATCAGGTATTGGCGTATTTGATGCAGGAAAAAGTGATCACCCTGCAGTTGACATTTCGCAGAATTATATCGCTGCCGTAAAAAAAGGAATCCATATAAACGGACTGAAAAATGCGCGGATTCAATCAAACAACATCAATTTAAATACCGACCCTAATATAGATGAGCACAACAGTCACTATGGTTCCGGTATTCTTGCAGAGTATTGCGAATCTTCAAAGATTGCGGATAATATAATCAGTGCCGATAACAGAGAAAACTGGTGGATAGATGGCATCAGGCTCGAATATGTGACCAAATCCACGATAACTTGCAACGAACTGCGTAGAACAGGAAGTGGATTGTTTATAAGCGGCAACTGCATGGGCACACAGTTTATTCAAAACAACATGCGCAGGAATTATTGGGGAATCGTAAATAATCATGCCATTACAGGAGCAAGCCTCGACAATTTTTACAATGACAATGTTTGGACAGGACCCTACACCGGGAATTCCATAGAGGGAAATTACTGGCATACCCTTAATATGGGAAGCAATGTATACGACAACCCCATGAATGTGAGAAATTACAATGGTGTGTTTAAACCGGAGCCATTTTATGCTGCATCAAGCACAGGTGCTCCCGGGAGTTTCCTGAAGCCGGGTGAAAATGCTTCTGCAGGTCCGCTTTATTATCCTTCCGGATTAAACTATCATCAATATTGTCAGCCCGATACAGGCGACATGATTGATGAGGACATTGTGCAACAGATTCTCAATGGCAATTTATCCTTTTCCGATTATGTTACCGAAACACAATGGTGGATGAAATATCAATTGTATGAGAAGTTGACAGGTGTGAATCAGGATACTCAAACCAATGCATGGCTACAGTTTACAGATAGTATGAGAACGACACCTTCGGGTAAACTTTTACAAATAAGAAAAGAAATGACAGATTCAGTTGTAGGGGCTCTCTCTGCGCTGCTTGATCTAAAAAGCATGAATCAGGCAATCATGTCAAACAACGATATTGAGACACTGTACAGGGGCATGAATGATAAATCCCTGGATGCAGTTATAGAGACGGCTGATGAACTGGCAGCTGTAAACATGATGCACCAATATCCGGGAGGATGGATTGGTAATACATCACCGAATGGAATTTATCATCACACCGGAGGAAGAGGTGGTAAATATCAAAATGTAAAAGCCTTGAGTCCTGATGATGTCTCTGACATTGTTCCGAATGGTATTTACCACTACACGGGCGGTGCAGGAGGCATCAACAACCCAAGCGGAGACTCTACAGGCCAAAACGGAATTTATCATTACACCGGCGGTGCTGGAGGCATCAACAACCCAAGCGGAGACTCAACAGGTCAAAACGGAATTTATCATTACACCGGTGGTGCTGGCATCATCTCAACAAACAATCCCGGTGGAGATGGCTCCGGTCAAAATGGAATTTATCACCACACCGGGGGAAGAGGTGGTATCATTTCCATGTATTCCGGTGGAGGAAATCCACAAAACAGAATTTATTTCTCTGCCGCCAATAACAACATCAACACGCTTGCCATACATGGTGTTTATCATCATCGCGGTAGTATTGGCGGGAATCCGAATGACCCTCCAACAGGGATTTATCACCACACCGGTGGAAGAGGAGGTTTTATTTCCCCCTCTAATGGAGAAGGAGATTCCACAGGCCAAAACGGGATTTATCGTTACACGGGTGGTGCAGGTGGAATCAACAACCAGGGCGGTGACTCCACAAGCCTAAACGGAATTTATCATTACACGGGAGGCGCCGGCGGCATCAACAACCCCGGTGGAGACTCCACAGGCCAGAACGGAATTTATCATTACACAGGAGGAAGAGGCATCTTTTCTTACACTGGCATCTATCATCATACAGGAGGACGAGGTGGCATCATGGCAGATCTTTTTCCCCCAAGCGATTCAACCGGACAAAATGGAATCTATCATTACACCGGAGGTGCAGGAGGTATCAATAGCCCGGGAACTGATTCAACCGGTCAAAATGGAATTTACCATTACACAGGAGGTGCCGGTGGCATCAACAACCCCGGTGGAGATTCCACAAGCCAAAACGGAATTTACCATTACACAGGAGGTGCCGGTGGAATCAACAACCCCGGTGGTGACTCTACAAGCCAAAACGGAATTTATCATTACACAGGAGGTGCAGGAATCACCACCACGCTGCCTGCGGGTATTTATCATTACACCGGTGGTGCAGGAGGTATCTTTATGAACAGCGGCATATACCACTACACCGGAGGTGCAGGAGGTATTGCTGCAGAACCCAATAACCAGGGAAGCAGCAACGGTAATTCCAGCGACGATGCATTTGGTATTTATCATTACACCGGTGGAGCAGGTGGCATTACCGACCTGGTTAACAATGGCGGAAGTGCCGGAGGAGAAAACGGAATTTATCACCATACCGGCGGAAGAGGTGGATTTTTCTCCATCTTCAATCCTTCAAATGATGATCAGCCACAAAATGGTATTTATCACCATACAGGCGGAAGAGGTGGTTTTTTCTCCATCTTTAATCCGGCCGAAGGTGATTTGAGTAATAATGGAATCTATCATTACACAGGAGGCGCAGGAGGCATCAACAGCCCCAATGGTGATTCTACCGGACAAAACGGAATTTATCATTACACCGGAGGTGCAGGAGGAATTGTTTCACCAAACAATCCAGGTGGTGATGGCTCAGGCCAGAATGGAATCTATCACCATACCGGTGGAAGAGGCGGATGCATTGGAGTTTTTGTCCCCGAGGACAATCCAAGCAACAGACCCGCTGATCAGATCTGTGCCTTTGATGCTTCGAGCATCCAAAGAGATCCGCTGGGAGGATTTATTGGCATGGGCAAAACTTTCTTTGGTGGTATCTACATCCAGCAAACTGATACTGTAGTTGTGGCCGCACCAACCGGAAGAAGAAGTTTCGGAGAAACAAAACCTCATGCCATCCCTTACCGTTTTACCAATCAGGAGATTAATCAGATTCTGGAAACTGCCATGCTTTGTCCGTTTGAGCACGGTCCGGCCGTGTTTATGGCAAGAACACTCTACGGAAAAATTACCGGCTCCTACAAAACCATCCTCAATCCTTGTGAAACTTTTCAGCCCATCAATCAGAATGCGCGCATGGGCAATCCGCAGGCCCAGCCCTATCAGTATGATCCAACCGAGGACCAGGATCTTGTTGCTCTGCAGGAAGGAGAACAAATCAAACAAAAGTTACACCTGAACAATTTCACATCTCCTTCATCAATGGTGTATCCCAATCCTGCTGATGCGAGTGTGAACCTCGAAAATGACAAGGGAATAGCCAGAATCATGCTTACAGAAGCAAACGGAAAACTGGTGGACATCATTCAATGCCACGGTGAAAAACGATTTGTTTTGCCTTCCTCCAAATACCAGAAAGGACTTTATCAATTGCATGTATGGGATGGAGAAAATACAAGTACTGTTACCAAACTCAGCATCATCCGATAAATCCAATAACCATCAATCCTTTTCAAACGCCCGTTATTTAACGGGCGTTTTTTTTATTAAAAATAAACCCTGTACTGAGGAATCACCAGGATACCCATCTGAAACTGGGTAACAATCGAATTGCTCCGAAAGCTGAAGTCCTGCATGAATACATTTCTTCGGTTGCTTACATTCTGAATATCGATGATCCATTCCTGTGATATCCGGCGTCTGTTTTTTCGTAATCCAAACTTTAAGTCTGCACGCGCATACATTGGATATTGCCTGGCAAAATTCTGCGCGGATATAAATACTCTCTCTTGTCTTGCAGAAGAAGCCTGTTCATCAATTGGCGTAAATTTCTTTCCACCCGAAAAACATAATCTGAAATCAGTCCAAAAGGTGAAATTCCCGCGCAAAATAAATTCTTTGCCTGCGAGCGCATTCACAATATAGTTTCCGTCGAATGCCGTGCTGTACCACTTGCCGTCGGAGGGCAAATATTGGGAGCGATACAGAGACAAAGTACCGAGATAATAAAATCCTTTTTGAATAAAACGCTCCGCTGTGAGTTCGATCCCGTAATTGCGTCCTTCTCCCCTGCTCACCAGACTATCGTTAGCAGGCGAACCAAAATCAGCCCCCAGATTTAATGCAGAAAACTGAGATTGACGCAGCTCCACCGGAATTTGTGTATGATATTGATGGTAAAGTTCCATCTTCATACGCGTATATTCATTCACATGATAATCGGCAGAGAGCACCCACTGACGGCTTCTGTTAAACAACAAATCCCTGTTAAAATTTACATAACCGCCTCCGGAAACCGGTGTTTGATTAAAGTACAAAAACATGGGTTGTGACTGACTCATCAGACCATAGCCAATTCCCAACTGCCAGTTAGTATGAGGCATCCACTTCATACCTGCTCGGGGCAGAACACTGTATGTATTGTTGAGCCAAAGGTATTGGGCATGAACACCACCGGTTAACCAAAGGTTATTTGTAAGGCTGTATTTCAGTTGCGAATAAGCTTGTGCCAACAGCATATTTCCCTGTAAATCTCTTAATCGATAATATTTCCCCTTTCGGAGGGTGCTGTCTGCAAGAATAAAAGACATGTACTGAGCAATCATTCCACTTTTAACGGTAAGCCTCCTGTTAACACGCGACAAGATATAAGCATTGACATGTGCATTTTGTTGGTCTGAACGATTGGCATAGGACAATTCCCTTGTGCCCGCTTTTTTATCGAACCGATAGGATTTAATAGGATTTCCAAAACCTGAAAGCGCGCCGTGAATCCTCACTGAGGAATGGCTTCCGGCTTTGAGTGATAGCACAGCGCCACCCACATAGGTATGAGAACCGTAATAAATATCCTGGCCCTCCCTGGTGTACAAATCAATCGTGTTTGTATCCTTGAGTGATTCAAGCAGTTCGATATAACTTTTCCCTGCAATGGCAAAAAAAGAAAGTGATCCGCTTTTTTTAAATGGTAAGTACACATGCATGGTGATATCCTGATATTGCGGCACAGAAGCTCCTGTTCCAAAATTGATACCCAGCAATTTAAAAAATCCGAGGGTTGAATATCTGTAATTCACAAGCCATGAGGCCTTGGGCAGTGCTTTGGAGAAAGGACCTTCGAGGCCCAGTTCAAAACCATTGAAACCAACCTGACCCCAATCCTTCCAGTTTTTCATCATTACCCCGTCTCAGGCGCAAATCAAATACTCCACTGGCAGCATTTCCATATTCGGGCGGAAATGCACCCGACAGAAAATCACAATTGTCGAGCGTATTGTTGTTTAGGATACTCACGGGACCGCCGGTACTACCCATGGAACCAAAATGATTCGGATTGGGAATGTCAATACCGTTCAGTCGCCACAGCAAACCAAGGGGAGAATTGCCCCGGATAATAATATCATTACGCGCATCGGAATTGGTACCTACGCCGGCAAAATTTGCTGCCATTCGAGAGGGATCATTGAGACTACCGGCATACCTGCGTGTTTCATCAATGGTAAAACTCCGTGCGCTCACGGCAGCCATTTCATTAAGCGCCTTGCTTTTATCGGCATCCGCCTTTATCACAATTTCAGCCCCCTCTCTGATGCTTGGCTCCATCTCTATACTAAGAATGGTTTCTTTGGCAGGATTTAAACTGATTACCAAGCTTTGTGAGGAATATCCCAGCATCTTTACAAACAAACGATGTCGCCTTACTGGTACATCCTTCATTCTAAAGTATCCATTGGCATCTGTACTGCTTATCCATGCAGAAGAAGAATCAAGGCTGAGCACAGCACCCGGCAACCCATCGCTGTTCTCCTTGTCCACAACCCTTCCCCGAATAGTTTGAAACAGCTCCTGAGAAAAAACCGGCTGAAAAAAAAGCATGAAAAACAGACCGAAAAAAATACGCATAACTAATCGTGAACACTTAAAAAAACTTCATTTACAAAAGGAACATGATAAAATGAATACGATGCCAGTCTTACCCAGAGGATATGTATTATCCCTCTCTTCCTGAATCAACCGGAATTTCCCATTGAACAAGTTTGCCATTTCTGTCTTGTACCGGTACAATATCAAAGCGATTGAGTTCAAGACAAAATCTGATATCGTCTTCAAGCTGCAGATGCTGCAAACGATGCCTGTGAGAGGAACTTTCCAAGAACCCGTACAGGTTATCCTGTGCATGTTTCCAGAGGTTAAGAGCTGCATAAGCGGAATCGCATCTTATGCTCCAGTTTCCGTCTGCCAACAAACGCTCGCTTAGTGCTCCGGCAAACAGTGTATCCTCCAGGTTAAACTTGTCTTTCCAGCCTGCACATAACACGAGTACATCCATAGATGCGCGGTTACACCATTCTGCAACTGCATCCAGGTTGAGAAAAGCCCCAATGGCCAGTGCCTCACTGTCTGCTGCTTTATGGATGGCTTGTGTGCCGTTGGTTGTAGTAATAACTATTTTTTTTCCTGCAATGGCTTGATCGGTAAACGAGATGGGGGAATTCCCAAACATGAATCCTTCTAATTTTTCACCGTTTCTTTCCCCGGCAAGCAGGTAGCCATGTTTTGCCAATTCAATGGCTTCCTCCGGTGTTTTTACAGCTACCATGGAAGAAACCCCGTGGGCAAAAGCAGTTACAATGGCCGATGTAGCTCTCAGGATATCCACCACCACCACTACTTGTTTCTCCTTCTTAAAGAGACTGTATTGGTGGGGAGAAAAACAAACTTCAATTTTATGTTCCATCGCTTACATGTTTCTGCGGTACTGTCCGCCCACCTCAAACAAGGCATAAGTTATCTGGCCCAAAGAGCAATATTTTACTGTATCCATCAATTCGGCAAAGAGATTTTTGTTGTGGATCGCAGCCAGTTGAAGTGCCTGTAATTTTTTTGCCGATTCATCTGCATGGCATGCATGCAATTGCTCAAGGTTACGAATCTGCTTTTGTTTTTCCTCATCTGTTGAGCGAATAACCTCCTGCGGAATCACAGTTGGTGAACCTTTTGAGCTAAGGAAAGTATTTACACCTATGATGGGATAATCGCCATTGTGTTTGAGTGTTTCATAATATAAACTCTCTTCCTGGATCTTACTGCGTTGGTACATGGTTTCCATGGCACCCAGCACCCCACCCCTTTCATTGATTTTGTCGAATTCAGCAAGCACGGCTTCTTCAACAAGATCGGTGAGTTCCTCAATGATAAAAGAACCCTGGAGTGCATTTTCGTTTTTGGCAAGCCCCAGTTCCCTGTTAATGATAAGTTGTATGGCCATGGCTCTTCTTACCGATTCTTCAGTAGGCGTAGTTATTGCCTCATCATATGCATTGGTATGAAGACTCTGACAATTGTCGTAAATGGCATACAATGCCTGCAGCGTGGTGCGTATGTCGTTAAAATCTATTTCCTGCGCGTGCAATGACCTGCCTGAAGTTTGAATGTGATACTTCAGCATCTGGGAGCGCTCATTTGCCTTGTACTTTAGCTTCATCGCCTTGGCCCATATTTTTCTGGCCACCCTTCCTATCACACTGTATTCAGGATCGATACCATTGCTGAAAAAGAATGAAAGATTTGGCGCAAAATCATCGATGTGCATGCCGCGGCTCAGGTAATACTCTACATAAGTGAAGCCATTGGAAAGTGTGAGGGCAAGTTGAGTCACTGGATTGGCACCTGCCTCGGCAATATGGTAACCGCTGATGGATACCGAATAAAAATTGCGCACCTTGTTTTGGATGAAATACTCTTGTACATCACCCATTAAACGAAGAGAAAATTCAGTAGAAAAGATACAGGTATTTTGGGCTTGATCTTCCTTAAGAATATCAGCCTGAACGGTGCCTCGCACTTTTTTGAGTGTATCGGCCTTGATAGCCCCGTATACATCAGGTGGTAAAACCTTGTCGCCTGTAATACCAAGCAACATGAGTCCAAGCCCATCATTGCCATCGGGTAAATCGCCGGAATAAGCTGGTGCAGTGATTCCATGTTTTTTGAAATACGCATTTTTCTTCTCGCTTACCTCTTTCTCAAGGCCATTTTCTCTGATGTATTTCTCACATTGCTGATCGATGGCTGCATTCATAAAAAATGCTGCAATGATTGACGCCGGACCATTAATGGTCATACTCACTGAAGTAGCAGGATGACACAAATCAAAACCGCTGTAAAGTTTTTTGGCGTCATCCAAACAACAAACAGAGACACCTGAGTTTCCTATTTTACCATAGATATCCGGACGAAGATCGGGATCATGTCCGTAGAGGGTAACACTGTCGAATGCGGTAGAAAGTCTTTTGGCAGGCATGGCAAGCGACAAATAATGAAATCGCTTGTTGGTGCGCTCCGGTCCGCCCTCTCCGGCAAACATACGGGTAGGATCTTCATTTTCTCTTTTAAAGGGAAATACTCCCGAAGTGTAGGGAAACTCTCCCGGAAAATTTTCCTGGAGCAACCAACGCAAACGATCGCCCCAACCCTCAAATCGAGGTGTGGCAATTTTAGGAATCTGAAGCCTGGATAAACTTTCGGTATGTGTTTTTACTTTAATTTCTTTGTCCCTGACCTGATAGATAAAAAATTCATTCTTGTATCTGGCGGAGCGCTCTGCGAAGTCATCTATCAGCTTTTTATTATATCCGTCGAGGGCTATTCCTTTTTCTGAGATGGCCTGATCCAGAGATTGCAACAAAGCATCATTTCCTTTCCCTTCTGAGAGGATTTTTTTTGACTCGTGAAGGCTGTAGAGTTGTTGTGCAATGGCTGCTTGTTCTCCGGCCCATGCATCATATGCTCTGTTGTTCTCGGCAATTTCTCCTAAATAGCGGTTTCGATGGGGTGGAATGATGTATATTTTTTCACTCATCTCCTCTGAGATGCTGAATTGGGAGCTGAGCTTTGCACCTGTTTTTTCGCAAAGTTTGTCCATCACTGCCTTGTATAGGCGGTTCATGCCGGGGTCGTTAAACTGGGAAGCAATCGTTCCGTGAACCGGAATTTGTTCTTCAGGTGCATCCCATAGCTGATGGTTTCTTCTGTATTGCTTTTTTACATCACGAAGCGCATCCTGCGCTCCCCGCTTGTCAAATTTGTTGAGTGCAATGATGTCTGCAAAATCAAGCATGTCGATTTTTTCGAGTTGTGTAGCAGCACCATACTCCGGGGTCATTACATACAAACTCATGTCGCTATGCTCAGTTATCTCGGTATCACTCTGACCAATCCCTGATGTTTCGAGAATCACCAGATCAAATCCTGCAGCTTTTACCACATCAATGGCCTCGCGAACATGCTTGCTCAATGCCAGGTTGCTCTGACGCGTGGCAAGCGAACGCATGTACACTCGGGAATTTCTGATGGCGTTCATCCTGATGCGGTCGCCAAGTAATGCGCCTCCGGTTTTTCTCTTGGAGGGATCCACGGAAATGATGGCCAGCGTTTTGTCTGAAAAATCAATCAGAAAACGCCTCACCAGTTCATCAACAAGTGATGATTTTCCTGCACCTCCTGTACCGGTAATTCCGAGCACAGGAATAATTTTATTATGTATTTCTTTTGAGATAGTTTGGTGGTAGGGTGTGAATTCATCCGGAAAATTTTCGGCAGCCGAAATCGGTCTGGCAATGGCTTTTGGATTTTTATGCGGCAAGTCTTTTAGTTCCCCGTTCAGATTTTTTCCAACAGGAAAATCGCTCTTGATGAGCAAGTCATTGATCATTCCTTGTAATCCCAGGGAGCGGCCATCATCAGGACTATAGATACGCGTAATTCCGTACCGGTGAAGCTCTTCAATTTCTGATGGCAGAATCACACCGCCTCCGCCTCCGAAAATACGGATATGCCCGCATCCTTTTTGCTGAAGGAGATCATACATGTACTTAAAGTACTCCACATGTCCGCCCTGATAGGAAGTAAGCGCGATGGCATTGGCATCCTCCTGAATGGCACAGTTAACCACTTCCTCGGCACTGCGATCATGACCAAGATGAATGACTTCTGCTCCACTCGATTGAATAATCCTGCGCATGATGTTAATAGATGCATCATGACCATCGAACAGGGAGGCCGCAGTTACAATTCTGATTTTGTTTGTTGGCTTATAAGGCTCGGTTTGTATCATTGACGAAAGAATCCGTCCAAAGATACATCAACAAGGAAGAATTTCCATGTCTCAGGAAGTTGAAAGGCTGCTTTTTATCAGCCTGTTGAGTTCCTTGAGCAAGACCTGCTGCTCTGCCTCGCTAAGCTGAAGGCCAAAGCCTACGCGCTGATTTGAATGGGTTAAAAAAAACAAACCCTCATTTCCTTCCATCCAATAGGACTGCGCAAATACGGCTGCAAAAGAGGTAGGATTCATTGCGATGATTTCGGGCTTGCTTATGGCATGGAGTGGGTAATCATTGACAAAACCACGGCCGCCGGTAAATTTTCCGATACTGATGCTTTGGACTTTGATTGAAATTTCCTCTCTGCCGGATTGTCGCCACCTGTAAACCCTACTGATCCGATAGGCAAAATAACACCAGAAGGCCAGATAAACGAGCAATACGAGTTTCTCTTCCCTGGAATGATTGCCAAACATTTCATACAAAACCACAGCACCACAAATGAGCCAGAGTATGAGCCATATAAGCATCATGCGGGATTTGGCTGCATCGTACAGGGGCAAAACGGTGATAAACTTTCGGTCAGCCTCCTGCTGTATCCTGATGCGCTGAGAGGGTGCCTTTTTTTTCATCAATAGAGCTTAACCTGAAGCGAAACACCGGAATCTATTTTGAACTCCCGGCTGATTGTGTAGATGCTCTCTTTCGCTGATTTGGGTTTGAAGATGGCAACATAATTGCCGGGTTGAAGAACCAGGGTTTCGCGCGAGAAATTTTCCTGAAAATTATATACCAGCACAAGCTTGTTTTTCTCCTGTAAAAACAACTGCCCTGTACCGGAGGAATTGGTAAAAACATTTGCAATTCCCGGACCCGGAATCTGTATGGTGGTTGTTTTGCTTTGCGACACCTCAACATCCTTAATGTAAGTGCGGGGCAGAGTGAATATTTCAAGGTCGTATTTACCGGTAATAAACTTCTCCGTTTGATCGGTCTCCATCAGCCAGAAAGTTTCTTTTTCTCCTTGTTTTCTGATGATATATTTTAAGTTTTTATAGTCGGTGTTGTTGCTTTTAAGGACCATGTATCCTTGCGGAACATCTATCCCAACAACGGTATGCTTTCCGGGTATGAGTTCCACATTTTTTTTCTCTGCCGGCGGAAGCGTATGCACCACAATATCATAATTGCTTGATGGATCTACCTGAAGCGTATCCGGATTCCCTTTGTGATTGAGCGCGTGAACATAATTGTATCGAAGAAGTCCTGTGCGGGCATCATAAAAGCTCATGTTTACATTGCTCTCCGTAGGTTTGCCATAAGTATCAAGAAGATTTACCTGCATGGTGGTAGAGTTGAGTGCCTGAGAAATAATTACACCCATGGCATTCGAAAAAGATTTTTCATTGGTGGCATCAAAGAATTTCCCAACGCAGTCGAATGTTTTTTTGAAACCTTCGTCAAGGCCAACCCCAATCACAAAGGGACGGAGTGAGATACCCTTGCTGTTAAGTGCCGCAGATACTGCGCAGGGGTCTCCCTCGCACTCCTCAAGTCCATCGGTGATGAGGATGATGATGTTTCTGCAATCTTCACAGACCGGAAAATCAGCCCCACTCTGCTCGAGGGTATAGGCAATGGGAGTGGTTCCTCTAGGTGCAGCTTCTTTTATTTTCTGCCGGAACAAAGCCAGATTTCCTTTGGAAAAAGGCACCTCCAGGCGGGTGTCCTTGCAATTTCTGGAAGGGCTCAGGGATGACTGATGACCATACATCCTTAACGCCACTTGCACATGATCTAGTCTTGATAAGGAATCAACAGTGCGCAAGAGTATCTTTTTGGAGATATCCATGTTGGTACTCGCTTCCCATCGTTTAGACATACTCAATGAGCAATCCAGCACGAAAAGAATACGGGTTGTGGGGATTTTTTTTGCTTGTGCAAAGAGTGACTGCTGAGGCAACAGGCAAATCAGAAAGAAAAATCCGAAAGCCGGGGACACATAGCCACCAATTTTGCCAAACAGATTATTCCTGAACTTCTTCTTCGATGTATTCACGCTTGATCAGCTTTTTGCTGATGGTTACATTAAAACCTAAACCACCATATCTACCAATTGGTCTAACATAATCTACAATCGGTGTCCAGCTATTGAGATAAGGCGCAAGGTATTTTAACTCAAACGAAAAATCGTAAAGTTTATTGGTCAGCTTCGTACCCACATGCGGTGAGAAAAACACAAATGTGTTTTGCCTCAATCCACTTTGAGATTTCGCCTTGAAATCAAACCATACAGAAGCTCCATAATAGAGATATCGGTCTTTGGCCTTATTAAATACCCAATAACGGTTCACATCAAGCTGTGGCCAAATCCTGAAAGAGTTCACATCAGCTCGCTCCTCAACCAGGAATTTTTTTCCTATGGGATCATTGATGTGAAAGGCTGTGTTCAATTGGAAAGTTCCGCTGATACCCACCGTGTTGCTATCATTGCGATAGATTTGATAGGTGCCGCCAATTTCAGTTTGCACATTATTAAAAGCAAGTGAGGTAGCATGTACAGATGCAAAGGCAGTGATGGTGTCCGACAAACCCTGGGCATAAGTAAAACTGAGGAAAGGGCTTGGAACAACTGTATTACCTAATCGGATGAGCGGTCCACCCATTGATCCTGAAAAGCGTTTTTCATTCTCAGCCAAAGGTCTTACCACACGAGTGGGGGCGCATGAACTAAAAAAGAACTGCGTGAAAATAAACAACAAGGCGGTAGTGGTCATGTGCCTTGCGCGAATGTGGAATGTTATTCTCTCTACCATTTCAGCGGCGTAAATATAAAAAGATATATCAAATAAAAGTACATATATTGTCTTGTATGGGCTCACAAATAGCCCAACATAAATACAGACGGAAGTTTACCAAGATCAGGCGGTAATTTCTTCCATGTACCTATTTTTTTGGTTAGGAATGATTCCTGAACACCATGAATATCCCTGGCAATGCTGAGGTAGATATCCTCGGGACAGCTTTCGGTGATATCTTTAAAAAGTGCTGAATTACGAAATGGTGTTTCAATAAAAAGTTGGGTTTGTCCAAATCTCTTGGCTCTTTCGCAAAGTTCCCTGAGTTTTTGCTGGCGTTCCTTTTTGTCCACAGGCAAGTAGCCTTCGAAAGCAAATTTTTGACCATTTAACCCGGAAGCCATCAAACCCATCAGGAGTGAAGAAGCACCTATTAATGGTTTAACATCAATATGTTCACTGTGTGCAAGCATCACCACCTTACTCCCCGGATCGGCAACAGCCGGCATCCCTGCTTCGCTCATCAAGCCGGCATCCCTGCCTTGTTTTAAGTGTTGTATAAAGACTTCAGCATCCACGGGATTACTATGTTTCCCGATGTGGCAAAAATGCACTTCATCAAAATCTGCTGTAAAGCCCATCGCCCTCAGTGCGCGACGGCAGGTGCGGAGGTCTTCAGCAAAAAAATACCTGAGGCCATTGATGATGGTGAGGGTTTCCGGGCTGGTCCTTCCCTTTATATCCTCAATACCCAGGGGAGAAGGGATTAAGTAGAGTGATCCTTGTTTCATGAAGAAAAAAAACCCCGGCTTTTGACCGGGGCTCTTTAAAACGGTAAAACAGATTTATTTCTTTTTCTTGTTTACCATTTCAGCAAGCTCAGCACCTGCTTTGAACTTAACCACCTTTTTTGCTGGAATTTTGATGGTTTTGCCAGACTGTGGATTGCGACCTTCACGGGCTTTTCTGTCGGAGATGGAGAAAGATCCAAATCCAACCAGTGAAATCCTGTCACCTTTCTTCAGAGAAGCAGCAACACTGTCGATAAATGCATCCAACGCTTTCTTGGCATCGGCCTTTGTCAATTCTGCAGAGGCAGAGATTGCATCAATGAGCTCGTGTTTGTTCATGGGTTTTGTTTTTTGTGTTTGTATTTGTTTACGGTAACAAATGTAGTGGAGGCCTTGATAGATGCAAGATGCAGGGATAATTTTTTTTTGATTTGTTGAAAAAAACGACCTATTTGTTAATAAGTACGGGCTCAAACCCTTTATTGATGGCACTTTCAGCCCCTAAAACAGGGCTTTACGGCACAAATTTATGCTGTTCACTCCACGAATAACCCCGTAAAAAAGCATCCATTGGGAGCATCTTCTTTCCGGGAAGTTGTATTGCAGTAATAAACAGACTTCCCTCTCCACATGCAACTTCGATTAAACCTGAACCCGCAACACGGCAAGCGCCGGGCGTTTCTTTCCATGGAGAATCCTCAGGAAGTATCGCTGCCCCCAGCTTCACTTCCATTGGATGTAGGCCGTCAAATAGGATGGTATGTGCGCCTGGACTTGGATTCAGACCCCTTATAAGATGATATATCTTTTCTGATGGAGCCCTCCAGTCAATACCCGTATTGCTTCGGTTGAGCTTGGGGGCTTCCCTCTCGTTGCCGCTCACCAGTAAGGGTTGCGGCTTTTATGTTATGGTACCTGAGGAGACCCCCACCAGCGTTTTTTCTACGAGAGC
>JBEICQ010000050.1:0-14024 GCA_040383885.1 Flavobacteriales bacterium
GGTGGTTTCACGCAAAGCACGCAAAGAAGACGCAAAGAGCGCGAAGGACTTTGGGTGCGGATAGAAAATTCTCGGGGTCGTTGTTCCTTTGATGGGATTGAGGCGAGGGGTTTCACGCAAAGCGCGCAAAGAAGACGCCAAGGATTTGCTGCTGCTTATTATTCACTTTGCGGCCTTTGCGCGAACCTTTGCGGCCTTTGCGCAAAAAAAATTCACCTAATATAGAATTATAATTACCCAAGGATTTGCTGCTGCTTATTATTCACTTTGCGGCCTTTGCGTGAACCTTCGCGGCCTTTGCGTGAAAGAGAATCCTCCTAATTTAGATATAAGCATTACCCTATGAACACCACTAACTACAACCCCGATGTTCTTTCTTGCTTGGCAAACCTCAGCAACGATGAGGTGTTTACGCCGCCGGGATTGGCCAACGATATGCTGGACTTGCTGCCCGCTGCGCTTTGGCGAAACCCCAACGCTACTTTCTTAGACCCGGTATCGAAAAGCGGGGTGTTTTTGCGCGAAATTGCCAAGCGCCTCGATAAGGGTTTGGAAACCCAAATACCCGATAAGCAAAACGCATCAACCATATTTTTACCAAGCAAATTTTTGGCATTGCCATTACCGAGCTCACCTCGCTGCTGAGCCGACGCACGTTGTATGGCTCTATGTTTGCCAATGGAAAATACTCGTTTTGCGAGGCTTTTGAAACCGAACAAGGCCACCTTACCTACCAAAAAATGCAGCGCCCAAAAAAAAACACCTCCCGTCAGCATCAATGCTATGCCTTTAAAAATAAGTGCGTAGCTGAACACCTCCGATATGTACCGTTGGTGAAGAAGGCGACTTGCGCCCGTCGTAACTCAAATTAAACTGGATATTGTTGCCCAGTGTGCGCTGCCAACTGATGCTCCATACATAATTGGTACCCGGCAGAAGCGACTCCAACATCTCAAACCCAATAGGTGAATTTACATCGCCCGCAAACTGCATCTGTATGCCTTGTACCCTGCACTGAAAAGAACCTGCACTGGGCGTGTTGTATCTAAAGTCTAGCGCAAGCTGCTGCTGCCTCAGGGTTTCGCCCGCTGATTCGGGTTTGTTGTTTTGCTTGAATCGCAGCAATCCCTGTAGGGATATTTTGTAAGCCACACCCGGCTGAAAAGCAATTTCCGGCTTGATCTCGTTGTAGGTGATGAAGTAGTTTCTTTCGGTAAAAAACAAATTGGCGTATATCTTTTTCCCCCTTGTGTATTCTCCCGACAAGGTAAATGATTTAAACAAGGTGAGTCTTGCCCTGCCCCCGCTAAAGTCGTTGGTACGCTGCTCCAGTCCGTTTACCAGTAAACTGTTGGAAAGGTTTTGCTGAATAAAATAATCGGCTCCATACAGCGGATTGTTGCGGTTGTAAGACAAGGTATTTTTTACCGATGCGCGCAGGTTGACGAGATTGGTGTCGGTAAAATTCCGGCGCAGGGGATTAAAGATATTGGCGTTTCCCGGATTGCCCGTAAACTTCCGTTCTACGCGATAGGCAAACTGGTTGTACCAACTGCGCAAAAATTGCTGCAGGTTTCCGCTACGCTTTTTTGGAAGTGCGGCGAGGTTGAGCGTGATGGTTTGGTTAAACTGATTGTCGTAGGTACGCACAAAAGAATTGGTGGGCGTAAACACCCTGATAAAATTTGCCTGGTCGCGGTACACCGCCAGTTCAAACTCATTGAGTTCACGGATGCCATTGCTGTTGTAATCTTTCCAGGTATAGATGCCTGTACCTGCGGGCACTTCAAGATAGCTGAATTCTTTGCGCACTTCGAGTCCCGATCCCGTTTCATAAAACTGATTGGTAGTGAGCACGCCTTTCCAAAGTTTAAGGCTGTTTTCGATCCGACCCAGAATGGTTTCTTCAGGTTTTTTTTGCGGACTCAGCAGGCTGTCGCTAATTTGCAGAGAACGATACACAAGCGTACTGCGAAAGGTAAAGATGCCGCCATTGGCAAAGCCTGCATCGAGCTGGTAGTTGTTGGCATGGGTAGCCAGCTTCATGTTTTCTCCGGAAGGACCGTAATCCACACGGTTCATGTATTTAAATAGTAAAAGCCTTGATAGGGTATCGCGTGTGCCGGCAAAAGCACCTGTTTCGCGAAACCAAAAACTGCGTGCCTGTAACAGTTCTGTACCGGAAGGTTTGATGCGGCTGTCGTCGTTATCGACATTGGCGCCGGCACGAAATTTTTTTCCGAGCATGCGTTCGGCAAAGGCCCTGTAACGAAGGAAACTTCCCCTTGCTCCTGCCTCATTGGAAGTGAGCTGACTGGCCCTGGCGCTGATTTTATTTTTTTCATCTCTGTACAGCAGATCTGCCTGGTGCCTTGAGCCACTGAAAAAATTGCGCTCATCAAAATGAGAAAAGGTGTAGAGCAAGGATGTTTTTTTTGTTTCGAGTCCGGTTTGCAAGGATAGCAGGTGCTGCGTGCCGCGGATATCATCCGTGCTGAGGTTGCGGTTCCAGTCTCTTTCGAATTCCACATCACGATAGCGCTCTACATACACAAAACTGCGGCTTACTCCTTCGTATTCGAATCGGGTATTTACAAACAGGGAGGAGTCTGCCCTCACGGCGTATTTTCCTGCCATGGATGCCCGCAAACCCATGCCTCTGTCATCCTCCTTGTCTTTTTCTGAAAATGTATTTCTGTTGTTCTCAGTACTTACAAACTCTACGCGCGTTTGTGTGCTTTTTCCAATTTTATTTTCGGTGGCCAGGGTAAGCATTTGCTTGCGACGGGGAGGAATAAGCTGCGCAATGGGTGCAAAGTTTCCCTGCGGAATGCCGTTTACGGGAGCAATCCAGGCAAATACTTTTCCGTTGGCTGCAGAAGGAATCTGCACATAGTTACCACGGTTACTTCCAACGGGAGAAAAGCCAACACGATAAAAAGCTTTTTCGGGATTAACGGAGTATGCAAAAATATTTTTGTATTCAATGCCGTTTACCACTGTATCCTTGCTTAGGTATAGCACCTCTGTAGCGGAGAAGGAGGTGGTGTCTATAGCAGGAACCACTGCAAGACTGAGACTGTCGCCGGCCTGGCGGAGTACTTCTTTCTGATAAGCATTGAGGGGCTGGAAAACCGGTTTGTTTCGGTTGTCCTGCTCGTTGTAATAGTTAATACGAAATACCTGTTCGCGGTAGGCAAATTCCTGGCTAAACTGGGTGAGGCTGCGTGCATAGTTTCGGTCGCTGTACTGAAACTCTGCAATGATGCGTTTGTCTTTGGTGATGATGCGTTTTGCAGTAAAAGTAATTTCGGCGGTGTTGTAGTTGATTACATAATCGTGGTCTTGTCCGCGCCTGAGCAGTTCTCCGTCAATATACACCCTTTCGGTATTGGCAAGAATGATGATGAACACTTCGTTTTCTGCACCCCGCAAACGATAGGGTCCCTGGTTGCGCTCTATTCCTAAAATCACATTGCGGGAAAATTTTCCGCGCGACACTGCAGCACTTACCTGGGTGCGCAGGCGCAGGCTGTCTTTGAGTGGCACTTTGTAGGTTCCCGAAAAGCTGAGGCCTTGTCCGCGTTTGTTGTAGTTCATAAAATAACCCGATGGACGAAGCAATTGGAAATCGCCTACCGTAAGCCGGTTGTTGTCGTTGAAGAGCGAGATGTATACCCTGTCGAACTCCTGCAATTGCTGGGTGTTTCCTTCGGGTTGTATGGGCACATTGTTATCGGAGATGGCTGCCTGTATCTGCACCTGCTCACTGAGCCTGCCGTTGAGCTGGAGGTTGAGGTTGGAGTTTACCACCAGGTCCTGGTTGTTGCCAAAGGTGATGCCACGGGAGAGACTTCCGGTTTTGTTCAGTCCTTCGGTGGCAAAATAATCAGTGTTTTGTTTGCTGTCTTCTACCTTATAAGGATTGCGGTAGAAGTAATCGGGGATTTGCAGCCAGCGTTCGTCTTTGCGAAATTTTTTTGCGGAGTAGGAAACCGGCATGCGTCTCCAGCGAAAACACAGGGTGTCGGCGGGGATGTTTGCTTCTCTGTTTTTTTTGATGCAGCCCGAGATGCCGCGGGAGCTGAAACTGCTGCTGATGTCCTTGCCATTGCTCCATACATGTATGCTGCCGGGGAAGACATCGGCACTGTCGAGGCAAAGGGAATCGCCCTGCCAGATCAGTTTTTTTTCCTTCCATTGGGCGTGTAAAAACTGAGGCCATACAATCAACAAGCTTATCCATGCCGGGAGGAGGCGCATCATGCCTAAAGGTAAATAGTTGTTGAAAACGAAATAAACGGAATGCTTATTGTCCATCACACCCTGCGGTATTCGCAGTGGGTATAGGCAAAGGCATTTTGTTCATCAGCCGGAAAAGGCTCCCTGTGCACGCATGTCCAATCTTCTGAAAAAGCGGGGAAATAGGTATCTGCATCAAAGTTTCCATGCACATGGGTAAGAAACATTACATGGGCCAGCGGCAATGCCAATTGGTAAATTTCTGCACCTCCTGCCACAAACACACGTCCGGAATTTTTACAGGCTTCCAGCGCTGCTTCAAGGGAATGGTACACCTCTGTGCCGGGGGCGGTGAAAGTGCTGTTATGTGTTACTACCAGTGTGCGTCTGCCGGGCAAAGGACGGCCAATGGAGTCGTAGGTTTTCCTGCCCATGATCATGGCACAACCCATGGTCATTTTTTTAAAGTACTTTAAATCGGCGGGCATGTGCCAAAGCAGGGTGTTGTCCTTGCCAAGCTCACGGTTGTTGCCGATGGCAGCAATGAGGGCTATTTCTGTTTCTGCAGACATTATACAGCTACCGGGGCTTTGATGTGTGGATGCGGATGGTAATTGCTGAGCGTGAAATCAGCATAGGTAAAAGCAAACAAATCTTTTACTTCCGGATTGAGTTGCATCACCGGTAAGGGCAAGCGCTCGCGCGAGAGCTGTAGTTTGGTTTGTTCGAGGTGGTTGAGGTACAGATGTGCATCCCCAAAAGTGTGGATAAACTCACCGGGCTGCAATCCGCTCACCTGCGCCATCATCAGGGTGAGCAAGGCATAAGAAGCGATGTTAAAAGGTACGCCCAAAAACACATCGGCACTGCGCTGGTATAGCTGGCAACTGAGTGCACCATTGGCCACATAAAACTGAAAAAAGGCATGACAGGGAGGCAATTTCATCTGCGGAATGTCGGCTACATTCCAGGCACTGACAATGAGTCGCCGGCTATCGGGATTGTTTTTGAGTTGCTGCAATACTTCCGATATCTGATCAATATGTTGTCCGGAGGGCGTGGGCCAGCACCTCCACTGGTGTCCGTACACAGGGCCCAGATTGCCGTCTTTGTCGGCCCATTCATCCCAGATGCTTACGCCATTTTCTTTGAGGTAGGCAATATTGGTATCCCCTTTTAAGAACCAAAGCAATTCGTGAATGATGGATTTGAGGTGCAGTTTTTTGGTCGTTACCAGCGGAAATCCTTCCTGCAAAGGAAAGCGCATCTGGTAACCGAACACACTCAGCGTTCCGGTTCCGGTGCGGTCGTGCTTTTCTACCCCTTTATCAAGGATATGCTGCATGAGTTCATGGTACTGCTTCATGATTTGCTATGTGTACATGCCATTTGCCTTTGCGGACAAGCGACATGTTTAGTTGGCTATTTTAAGGAAAAAAGCAGCCGGGTAATGACAAAATGTTTCAGCATTTTTCAACGCCCGAAGACGGGTTTGCAGCACCTGAAAAGATTAGCCTTTGAGGGCTTCGGCACCACCCACAATCTCGAGGATTTCGTTGGTGATGCTTGCCTGACGGGCTTTGTTGTAGGTGAGCTTGAGCTCCTTGATCATCGCACCGGCATTGTCGGTAGCCTTGTGCATGGCGGTCATCCTTGCGCCATGTTCTGAGGCATGGCTGTCGAGCAGGGCCTTGTAAAACTTAATCTTAAGCGATTTCGGAATCAAACGGCTCACGATTTCGGCCTTGCCGGGTTCAAAGATGTAATCGTTGTTGGACTTGGAAGAAGAAGCTGATTCGGGGGGCAGCACGGGCAGCAATTGCTCTTCTGCAAGCACCTGTACGGCAGCATTTCTAAACTGATTATAGATCAATACCACCTTGTCGAACTGGGCATCTGCATAGGCTTTGAGCACCATGTCGGCCACCGGTTCGGTATGTTCAAAACTAAGGTGATCGAAGAGTTCGTTAAGGTTGCGCGGCAAATCGGAACCCACGATGTGGTAACGGGTTTTCTTAAAAAACTCATCGCCTTTTTTTCCGATGCAAAGCACACTCACTTCACAATCCTTGTAAGTAACTTTTGCAAGGTAATTGGTACGCTTGATCACATTGTTGTTAAAGGCACCGCACAATCCCCTGTTGGAGGTAATAGGCACCAGCAATACCCTTTTGGTATCGCGGGTGCGGGCGTACACATTGTCGGCATCATTCTCAAGCGAAGCGCTGAGGTTTTCGAGCATGCTGTTGAGCTTGCCTGCATAGGGGCGCATCTGTACGATGGCATCCTGTGCCCTGCGCAACTTGGCCGCCGAAACCATTTTCATGGCTTTGGTGATTTGCTGTGTGGAGCTTACCGATGCAATACGGTTACGGATTTCCTTGAGGTTTGCCATTGCTTATCAGGATGCAAACTTTTTAGCAACATCTTTCGCCACTGATTCCAGCAGACCTGTGATTTCGTCGGTATATTTTCCGGCACGCAGGTCGGAGAGTACCTGTGGATGGCGGTTTTCCAGTACCATGAGGTATTCGGCTTCAAACTCGCGTATCTTGTTTACAGGCACATCGCGCAGCAAACCTTTGGTACCGCAGTAGATGATGGCAATCTGTTTCTCCACACTAAGGGGTGAGAACTGACCTTGCTTGAGGATTTCCACATTGCGCGCTCCTTTTTCGAGTACGGATTTGGTGGCCGCATCCAGGTCGGAACCGAACTTGGCAAAAGCTTCGAGCTCGCGGTATTGGGCCTGGTCGAGCTTAAGCGTACCGGCCACTTTTTTCATGGATTTGATTTGTGCATTTCCACCCACACGGGATACAGAGATACCCACATTGATGGCAGGGCGCACACCGGAGTTAAAGAGATTCGACTCGAGGAAGATCTGTCCGTCTGTAATAGAAATTACATTGGTAGGAATATAAGCAGACACATCACCTGCCTGTGTTTCGATGATGGGCAGTGCCGTTAATGATCCTCCGCCCTTTACTTTTCCCTGAAGAGAAACGGGCAGGTCATTCATTTTAGTGGCAATGTCATTGGAGGCGTTGATCTTGGCTGCCCTTTCGAGGAGGCGGCTGTGGAGATAGAATACATCCCCGGGATAGGCTTCGCGCCCGGGAGGACGACGCAGCAGAAGAGATACCTCACGGTAAGCCACAGCCTGCTTGGAAAGATCATCGTATACGATGAGGGCCGGACGGCCGGTGTCGCGGAAATATTCACCGATGGCTGCTCCTGCAAAAGGCGCGTAAAACTGCATTGGGGCAGGGTCGGAAGCCGTTGCAGAAACCACTACTGAATATTTCATGGCACCATTTTCTTCGAGGGTTTTTACGATGGATGCAACCGTAGATCCTTTCTGACCTACCGCCACATAAATACAAAATACCGGTTCGCCCTTGTCGAAAAATTCTTTTTGGTTGATGATGGTATCAATGGCCACAGCCGTTTTTCCTGTCTGGCGGTCACCGATGATCAGCTCACGCTGTCCGCGTCCGATGGGAATCATGGCGTCAATCGCTTTGATACCTGTTTGCAGGGGCTCGTTTACCGGTTGCCTGTAGATTACACCGGGAGCTTTGCGCTCCAGGGGCATTTCAAACAGTTCTCCCTGGATAGGACCTTTTCCGTCGATCGGATTTCCGAGTGTATCAACCACCCTTCCCAGCATGCCTTCTCCCACGGGGATAGAAGCAATCTTACGGGTACGCTTCACCGAATCGCCTTCGCGGATGTCGGAGGAAGTTCCCAGGATTACCGCACCCACATTGTCTTCTTCAAGGTTGAGCACGATGCCTTTTTTTCCGTTGTCGAACTCAATCAACTCTCCGGACTGTACATTCGACAATCCGTAAATACGCGCAATACCATCGCCCACCTGGAGCACGGTACCTACTTCTTCGAGTTCGGCTTCGGTTTTAAAGCCTGCCAACTGCTGGCGAATGATTGCAGAAACTTCTGCGGGTTTTAAATCGGCCATACGACTATTGCTATGATGTGTTGTTTTGTTTTTAAGTGAGTATTTGTCTTACTTTTCGGATGCGGGTTTGCACCGACTGGTCAATCATTTTGTCGCCTATCTGGAGGACAAATCCTCCAATGAGGGCGGGATTGCTTTTCTCGAACAATTCCACTTCCGAACCGGCTTGCTTTTTGGCAAGTTCGGTAATGGCTTTTTTAAGTTCGGCATCAAGAGGTCCTGCCGTGGTAACCACCACCTGCTGAATATTGCGGTAACGGGCATACAAGGCGGCGTATTCGCGGCAGATGTCTGCCAGATCACTTTCGCGACGGTTTTTGGCAAGCAGTTCTACAAAAGCGCGCGTGAGGGATTGCATGGACTTTTCTGCCACTTCCCTGAGTATTTTAATTTTGATGTCGGCACGAATCACAGGACTGTGCAAGAGCACCCTGAAATCGCGGTTTTCGGCAATCAACTTTTCCAGGGCCGACATGTCGGCGGCCACCTGCACAAGCAGGTTTTGCTCATGGGCGAGGTCCAGAAGTGATTTTGCGTAACGCGCTGCCAGTCGTGAGTTGCTCATGCCCGGTTCAATTGAGTTGCATGTCGTCCATCAGGGACTTCATGTAGGTTTTTTGTTTTTCGTCGCTGCTGAGTTCCGACTTCAGAATTTTCCGGGCAATCTCCACAGAGAGGTCGGCCACCTGGGTCTTGATTTCGGAGATGGCAGCATTCTTCTGGTTGGTGATTTCTTCCTGGGCAGCCACAAGAATCTTACCGGCTTCGGCCTGGGCTTTGTCGCGGGCTTCCTGAATCATGCGTTCGCGCAGTTCGCGGGCTTCCTTGAGCATGGCATCGCGCTCAGCACGGGCCTCAAGCTGCAATTTTTCATTCTGGCTCTGGAACAACTTCAGGTCTTCCTTGGCCATTTCGGCAGCTTTGAGCGCCTTTTCAATGTTTTGGCTGCGCTCGTCAATCATCGCCAGGATGGGTTTCCAGGCAAACTTACGCAGGAGGAAAAACACAATCCCGAAGGAAAGTGTCATCCAAAAGATGAGCCCGATACCGGGGGTTACCAATTGCATATAGCGAATATTAGGTTTTTTGTTTTTAAAAATTCTGCCCAACCTATCGTTGGGCAGAATGTGATTTTTTGCTTTCTGTTGATTAGATGAACAGAATAAGCAGGCACACCACGATGGCAAAGAAGGCAGCACCTTCCACAAGTGCAGCAGCCACAATCATGTTGGAGCGGATGTCTCCCAAAGACTCAGGCTGACGGGCAATGGATTCCAAAGCCGAACCTCCGATGCGTCCGATACCCATGCCTGCACCTACTGCGGCAATACCCGCACCGATACCTGCACCGGCTTTTCCGATGGCTGTGTTTGCAACTTCCTGCAAAATGGTCATTGTTGTTGTCATGTTTGTTTGTTTATAGTGAATTAATGGTGTTCTTCGGCATGATGATGTTCCTCAAGGGCGGCACCAAAATAGAGGGAGGCCAGCAGCGTAAATACATACGCCTGCAAAAAGGCCACCAGCAGCTCCAGGAAATTCATGAATACAGTGAAAGCAACGGATATCACTGATACGCCCAGACCCAAGCCTGCATGCATTTCTCCGAAGATAAAGATGAGGCTGAAAAAGGCAAGAGCGATGATGTGACCGGCAGTGATGTTTGCAAACAAACGGAGGCAGAGCACCAGTGGCTTGCTCACCACACCCATCAGCTCCACAATGGGCATGAGGGGAACAGGGAATTTAAGCCACCAGGGTACACCCGGAGTGTTAAAGATGTGAATCCAATAATCTTTTTTGGAAGAAAAGGTGGTGATTAAAAACACCATGATGGCCAGCACCATGGTAACGGCAATATTGCCGGTTACATTGGCTCCTCCCGGAATCAGGGGAATCAGGCCCAGGAGGTTATTGAAAAACACAAAGAAAAAGAGGGTGAGCAAAAAGGGGACATACTTGCGGTAGGCAGCCCCGATAGAGGGTTTTGCCACTTCTTCGGAAACAAACACAATCAGGGGTTCCACAAATGCCTGTAATCCTTTGGGCGCCTGTCCGGGACGGCGGGTATAGGCCTTGGCAGCCGATAAAAACACCAGCAGCATCAGGGTAATGGCCACAAAAATGGAGAACACATTTTTGGTGATGGAAAGGTCGTAGAAAACTTCGGCGGCATCTTCGGATACAATTTTGCCTTCATGCAGGCTGTAGCCCTCTACTGCCTGGGAGGCATGGGTTTCGTGGTTGGTGAATGCGGCAGAAGAAAATACGGTGAGCCCTTTGGTTTTGGAGTAAATAATAACCGGCAGGGGAAGACTCACATGGGTTTCGTGGGCAGTGCCCTCGCCCAGGGTGAGGATATGCCAGCCATGTTCATCGGAGATGTGCTCCAGGATAAGCTTTCCGGCATTAAATTTTTCCTTTTTGGCCACATGGGCACCTTCCTCATGGGAGGCAAAGCCCGAAGCAGGCAACAACAGCAGGAGATGAAGAAGAAGAAGGCCTGTAAAAACCTTGAGGGTATGGGATAATCCGCGGTCCGGAGACATGTCTTTTTAAAATTCCGGCGCAAAGGTAAATTATTTCGTTTGCTACGCAACCCAAAATCATCTCTGCACACATAGTTTTTTTTATCGGGTGCTTTTTACCCAATTTTTGCCGGCAAACTCCGGCATCCGGCAGGTACAGGTTGTTTTTCAGACACCGGGAGCGCAGACAAAGGAAGAACCTTTACACCTCCTGAATCGCTTGAGCGAAAGCCCGTACATCAGCTTTGTGGGCTAAAGGCAAGAGGTCCTGAGAAACCGATTAAGCTCAGGGGAATGATTTACCAAACTGCCCGGGATGATTCCTAAAAAAGGGTACCATGATTTCCTTGCCTGACAAGAGCATGGCATTTTCAATTGGATGTAGCCACAAAAAAGACCATCAGACCAGGCTTGAGAGAGCAGACTTCTGAAAAAAGCCTGAGGGCTTGTTCATTCTTCCGAATCTAATCCCTCCGGCCCTTCCTCTCGTTTTTGCTGAGCCTATCTTCCCCACCCACTTTGGCAAAATGCCAGGCAAGCTTATCTGATAATGACTCACCACACCTGTAAGAACAAAGAGAGAGACTACTAGATTTAATAGTACTCATTGAGGCAAAACCAAGAGGTGGATGATATATGTGCGCCGGGGGTGAGGGAGTGAAACTAGAATTCCAAATTAAGATGTGCCACTCTTTTAGAAAATTTCCTGTTTCAAAAGAATTTGAACGCCAAAAAACGATGGTTAACAATAGAGGATAATCGTAAAACAGTTAGGGATGTATTTTTACATTTGTAAAAAATAGTAAGAATGAATAGAAAAGCACCTTTTTATTTTTTTCTTTTTCTGTCCACCATTTTTTTTCATGTAATAAAAAGCCCTTCGTTGATTTTAAATTAAAGGTGGTAGATTCAACTGTTACGGTAATACCCTTTCATGAGAATGCAGAAAACATTCATTGGGAAGTAGAGGGTTTTAAAACCATCAGCACTTTAGATACTTTTAGCTTTGTGATACCGATTTAAAAAGTTGGACAATTATTAGATTCAACAATAAGATCTGTTCGTTACCAAAATGGAGGCGTGGAATGTAATCGTTGGTATAAGTTAATAGCTATCAAAGCCACGAAAACAATGGCTTTCTGACATGCCATTCTCAGTGAGCATGGCAATGACAGTTTGAATGTATACCACGAGAGCAATCCTCTCTCAACAATCTGTATACAAACCTCATCACCGCCCTTTTGAGGCAATTGCTTTTGCTACCTTTGCACCACAAAAAGTAAAATCACACCGGCAGGGTGCCCGGCATCAAATGCCAAAGCCTGCCTGCATCTATGGACATCCAGCAAGCCATTCAAGACCTCTCCCGACTGCTCTCTCTCGAAAAAGAAGAAGAACAGTTTCAATACTTCCAGGCACTCGAAAAAAATCCCATCGACGAACGCGTCAAAAAAGGCATCTCCCTCTTTCCTCTTCGCATGAGCAACATGGAAACCGGATTGGGTGAATACCTGCACTTCTCTTTTCAGAACACCAAAAAAATCCCCGCCCCGCTTTTCTCCTCTGGTAAGGTGGTGGAAATTTTCTGCGGACACGACTACCGTCGCAAAGAAGTCATCCGCGGCACCATCAAATCCATGACCAAAGGCGAAATCACCGTGGCTACCACCTGCGATGAACTTCCCGACTGGCTCGAAGACGAAGGCTGCGGACTCAACCTGGTTTTTGATGAACACTCCTACCGCGAAATGGAAGGCGCACTCAAACGCCTGCTCGCCGCTGAAGAAGGTCACCTGCTGCGCTTTAAAAACATCGTTTATGGCATGCATCCTCCCCGCTTCAGTACTGAAGAAATAAACCTGAACACGGGCCTCAATACCATTCAGGAAGAAGCCGTTAAACATTGCCTCCGTGCACAGGATGTAGCTGTGATCCATGGCCCGCCCGGCACAGGAAAAACCACCACGCTGGTGGCCCTTATCCGCGAACTTGCCAAAACAGAAAAACACATCCTGGTATGCAGTCCCAGCAACCTTGCCGTGGATTTATTGGCCGAAAAACTGCATCAAAAAGGCATCGAAGTACTCAGGCTGGGCAATCCCACGCGGGTGTCGGAGGAGCTGCTCTCACTCACGCTCGACGGAAAAATTGTACAGGATCCGGGATATAAATCCCTGAAAGAGTTTCGCAAACGCGCCGATGAATACCGCCAGATGGCACGCAAGTACAAACGCAATTTTGGTCCGGCAGAACGCGCACAACGTCACCTGCTCTTTAAAGAATCCAAAGACCTGCTGGCAGAAGCCAGGGAGGTAGAATCTTTTTTGGTAGACAAACACCTGCAAACAGCCAATGTGATTTGCACCACGCTGGTGGGCGCCTCCAATCAGCTCATCCGCGAAATTCCTTTTCAGACCGTACTCATCGACGAAGCTGCACAGGCGCTCGAACCCGCCTGCTGGATTGCCATCAACCGCGGCCAAAGACTGATCCTGGCAGGCGATCATAAACAGTTGCCTCCCACCGTAAAAAATGTTCAGGCAGAGAAAGGCGGACTTGGCATCAGCCTTATGGAAAAACTCATGGAGCGCGAGGGCATAGGCATCATGCTCACCGAGCAATACCGCATGAACCACTACATCATGGAATATCCTTCGCAGAGCATGTATGGAGGCAAGCTGCATGCACATCCTTCGGTAGAGAACCGTGTCTTGCCCGGCAATGATATGCCTCGTTTTATCTGGCCGCCGGTGGAGTGGATAGACACTGCCGGGTGTGGCTTCGAAGAAACACCTCCTTCCGAAGGTCGGAGTATTGCCAATCCCGAGGAAGCCCGTTTACTGCTCGATTACCTCGCCGGATTGCTCACCGGATTACAGGGAATTCCAGGCAGCGAAGAACCTGAGGTGGGCATCATTTCGCCCTACAGCAAACAGGTAGATACCTTACGCGAACAGCTCGATGAGCATCCCGTGCTAAGCACCTTTACAAACATCCGCGTAAAGACCGTTGATGGCTTTCAGGGCCGCGAAAAAGACATCATCTGCCTAAGTCTTGTGCGCAGCAACAGCCAAAATGAAATCGGTTTTTTAAACGATATCCGCCGCATGAATGTAGCCATTACCCGCGCCAAAAAAAAGCTGGTGATTGTGGGCGACAGTGCTACCATTTGCGTGCACAAATACTATGGCAACCTGCTCGATCATTGCCAGGCAAAAGGCTATTACAGTTCGGCATACGAGTACCTGTATGACCGTTAATCGTAAATAAAC
>JBEICQ010000051.1:0-13921 GCA_040383885.1 Flavobacteriales bacterium
GACAAAACGGGACTTTTTTTTATGATTCCCTCCTGAACAAGGTTGGCGACAAGAGGCAAGCGTCATGAGAATATTCCTTACGCAAGTGCCAATACCCGGAAGATTCCTTTACTTGGTTAAGACAAAAAAAAAGACCGTTTCCGGTCTTTTGTTGAAGGCTTACTCTTCTTTTGTTTTTTTCTTTTTGGCTTTTACCGTATTCACGGTTACCTGTTGAGCAGATTCATCAAAATCTACTTCCACCACATCTCCTTCGGTCAGCTTGCTTTTGATGATTTCTTCAGCAAGCGGATCTTCCAGGTACTTCTGTATGGCGCGTTTGAGTGGTCGTGCACCAAAGTTTGGATCATATCCCTTATCGGCCACAAAGTCTTTGGCTTTGTTGGTGAGTTTGATCTTGAATCCGAGACTCTCAACGCGTTTAAAAAGATTGGCCAATTCAATGTCAATGATTTTGTGGATGTCCTCTTTGGTAAGGGGATTAAACATGATGATGTCATCAATCCTGTTGAGAAACTCCGGCGCGAATGCTTTTTTAAGTGCACTTTCAACCACACTCTTTGCATGCGCGTCTGCGGAAGCGGCTCTTGCAGAGGTGGAAAATCCAACACCCTGACCAAAATCTTTCAGCTGTCGTGAACCGATATTGGAGGTCATGATTACAATGGTGTTTTTAAAATCTATTTTTCTTCCCAGGCTATCGGTAAGTTGTCCGTCGTCGAGCAATTGCAGCAAGAGGTTGAAAACATCCGGGTGGGCTTTTTCGATTTCATCGAGAAGCACTACCGAGTAGGGTTTGCGACGCACTTTTTCTGTTAACTGACCTCCTTCTTCGTATCCTACATAACCGGGAGGCGCTCCAATAAGGCGCGATACAGCAAATTTTTCCATGTATTCACTCATGTCAATACGAATGAGTGCATCTTCACTGTCGAACAGATATTTACTCAGGATCTTGGCGAGCTGGGTTTTGCCGACACCGGTAGGTCCAAGGAAAATAAAAGAGCCAATTGGTTTATTGGGGTCTTTGAGTCCGGCACGGTTTCTCTGAATGGCTTTTACAATCTTTTTAATTGCATCATTCTGGCCAATCACTTTGCCTTCCAGCAGTTCATACATCTTCAGCAGTTTCTCACCTTCATTGGCTGCAATTCTCTGCACAGGTATGCCGGTCATCATCGCCACCACTTCTGCAACATGATCTTCGTTTACGATTTCACGGTTGCTGCGTGTTTCTTCTTCCCATACTTTTTTGGCTGCTTCTAACTGTTCCTGTAATTGCCTTTCGGTATCGCGGAGCTTGGCGGCTTCTTCATATTTCTGGGAGCGGACAACACGGTTTTTTTCTTCCTTGATGTCCTCTATTTTTTTCTCAATATCAGTGATGTTCTGGGGAACTTTGATATTGGTAATATGCACGCGTGCCCCTACTTCGTCAAGGGCATCAATGGCCTTATCTGGCAGGTGTCTGTAGCTGATGTACCTCTGCGTGAGCGTAACACATGCTTTAAGTGCCTCGTCAGTAAATGTTACATTGTGGTGATCTTCGTACTTGGGCTTGATGTTGTTCAGAATCTGAATGGTTTCCTCTTCTGTAGCAGGTTCAATCAACACTTTTTGAAAGCGTCTTTCAAGTGCTCCGTCCTTCTCAATATACTGTCGGTATTCATCAAGTGTTGTGGCACCAATGCACTGAATTTCGCCTCTTGCCAGGGCAGGTTTAAACATATTGCTTGCATCGAGTGATCCGGATGCACCACCGGCACCGATGATTGTATGTATCTCATCTATGAACAGAATTACATCGGGTGATTTTTCAAGTTCATTCATCACCGCTTTCATTCTTTCTTCAAATTGACCGCGGTATTTGGTACCGGCGACAAGAGAGGCCAGATCGAGGGTTACAACCCTTTTACCAAAAAGCACACGGGAAACTTTTTTCTGTACGATTCGCAATGCAAGACCTTCGGCTATGGCTGATTTTCCCACACCGGGTTCACCTATCAGGATTGGGTTATTCTTTTTGCGTCTGGAGAGGATTTGAGATACCCTCTCTATTTCTTTTTCCCGTCCTACAATCGGATCCAGCTTGCCATCCTCAGCCTGTCGGGTAAGGTCTCGCCCAAAATTATCGAGTACAGGTGTTTTGGATTTGGGATCAACAGGTTTTTTGGCCGAACCAAATGTGCTGCTTTCATCATCGCCATCTTCCTCACCGGCATTTCCTGGCATTTCATTTTTGATATCCGGATTTTGCCTGTTGGGATTTGCGAGGAGAAGGTCCAATTCGCGTTTCACGATATCGTAATTTACATTGTAACGATTGAGTACTGTTGCTGCCACATTGTCATCCACTTTAAGAATAGACAAAAGCAGGTGTTCTGTTTCTATCCATTCAGACTTAAAGAGTCTTGCTTCAAGATAGGTGATTTTAAGTGCTCGTTCTGTTTGTTTGATCAGAGGCAATTGCCCCAGGTTGCTCACCGGCTTGCTGAAATTGGTTTTGACCATGCTTTCCAGGTTGCGTCTCAACTCCATGAGATCTAAGCCAAGGCTGGTGAGAATTTGTACTGCCATGCCTTCTCCTTCTCGGATGATGCCAAGCAACAGATGTTCGGGACCAAGGTGATCATGACCGAGGCGAAGCGCTTCTTCGCGGCTGAAGGTGATTACATCTTTGAGTCTTTGAGAAAATTTTGCTTCCATTTGTATGTATGGTTAAGTTCTTTCAAAATTGATGCCATGTATTTCGTGTCAGTTTTTACGGCAAAGCACATGGCTGAGTTGTGCTGTTCTTGCCAAATATATGTCTATCAAACAGAACATAGCGATTTACATCATTTTTTTTTTGCACCTCAATTTGTTAATAGTAGTAAAAACAGGACCCGGAAAAGCACCAAAAAAAGACCGCCCCCGGTGGATGCGGTCTTTTACTTGCCCGGAAAGTTCGGCTTATTTTACAACTGATAAGCGTTTGGTGATGTTTACCTCTTTGCCCGATAATCGAACAAAATAGATTCCTCCCGGGAGTTTGCTGATGTCCAGCATCAATCTGTACGCGGGCTCCGGCCGGCTAAAGGCCTGTTCAATGAGTGTGATTCCATGTGCATTTACAATCTCAATGGTATATTTTTCATTGGGCATGCAGTCGCCGGAGAGGGTAACTACCTCTGAGGCGGGATTGGGTTGTAAGGCCAGGAGTAATGAATGTTTGCGGCCTGTTTCCCTGATAGATGTTCCTCCGGAAGTATCCGGTAAAGCCCCAAATGCTCTTCCTGTGCCTGCATCGCCTCCTATATATCCCCTTCTTCTCTTGGCTTTCACTCCATAGAGTGTTTCTGTTGCTCCCACACCGTAACGGGCAAAAGTATTTCCGTTGTCCTCCGATACAAAGGCAAGTCCATTGTCCCCCACTGCGCATACGAATCCATCTTCTGCACTCACGCTTCTGAGCATGACCCCTGCAGGAGGCATGGCCACCTCCCAGGTTTCACCTGCATTGGTAGTGCGCAGCATGCGGCCATCGGAGCTTGTAATAAAACCTGTTACAGAATCTGAAAAAGAGATGGAGGTATAGACATTCGTGTCAGCAACTGCAATGTTTTGCCAATTGCCATTGTGGTACCTGCAAATGGTTCCGTTGTCCCCTACTGCTACGGCAGTATTGCTATCCGCAAAAGCTACAGCACGCATGTGTGCAGCTCCCAGGGTATTGTTTGCATTCTCATTGTTCCAGTTGCTGCCATCGTACCGGAGGATGGTACCATTGGTACCCACAGCGAAGCCTGTTGTTGAACTTTTAAAATCGGAGGCAAGAATGGTTTCATTGGTTCCCAGTGGCAAGGATTGCCAGGTAGTTCCCTGGTCATTGGAACGAAGCATTGTACCATTGGCGCCTGTTACAAACCATGCACTTTGATTGAGGGAAGCACCCATCAGTGAAGTTTGGGCTGAGAGACCGGTCTGCGACTCAGTCCATGAACTTCCGCCATCCGAAGTCACAAAGCATTTTCCGTTACTCAAAGTGTAGCAGCCCCTGTATGGATCAACAAAAGAGACGCCTGTTATGGTAGCTGAATCTGCATCAAACACCACCTCATTGTCCAGATAATATTCGGTGTGCACCATGTTCGGATAGGTTCGTGTAAAGGAACAACCTGATGAATCCTCAACGGTGAGGCTCACGGTAAAGTACACAATGTCGTTATACAGATGTGATACTTCCTGCCCTGATCCTGTGCTTCCATCACCAAACTCCCAATACCATTGATCAATGCCTCCGGTGCTACCCGATGCACTGAAGTTAACAGTTCCATTTTGCGGGAGGTAATACACATCTGCAGGATTGGTGATAAAAAAGTCAGCCTCCGGTCCATTGATGACGATGCTTTCGTTGTTAGGTGCAGATATTGCCGGCAAATCGGTTGATCTGATTCTTACCCTGTAATTGTTTCCATTGGCAAGGGTAAAGGGAATCTGAACGCTCAGGATTCCGCTGAGGTCCTGGCTGAACTCGGAACCAATGACAAGTGGACTGGAGAAACTTCCGTTGCCGTTTGAAATTTCCACGATAAAATAATTGTTTGAGGAGTAGTTGCCACCGGCGGTGTAATAGATGTGAAGCGAGTCGCCCTTGCACCTGATGTTCTGCTGCAGGGAATCTACCACAAGGGTATTGTTGTTTACAACAGGAGCAACAATACTGAATACCGATGCGCTGATGTCTGTGAATTGACCGAAACAGCTTTCCACTTTTATCAGACAATTTGCAGAAACCAAGGTTGGAACCGTCCAGTAATAGATATCCTGTGAGAGGTAATCGGCTATCAGATTCCATGTGCTTCCGTTGTTGGAAGAAAAGCTCAATCTGAAGCAATCCAGGTTAAATGCACTCCAAACAATTGGAAATACAGAGCCCGATTGTAAGCTCTGGCCGCCGTTGGGCTGAATAAGATTGATGAGCGGCTGAGGGCTAACAATGCTGAAGAGCCCACTGAAGCCTGCCACCAGTGAATCTGCTACACTTCTCACCCGAATCATTGCATTTTCGCTTGGTGTGACCGGCAGGTTTGTAAATAAAAAGCCATTGTTGGCGAGCACACTGGCAGCAAGATTTGACCATGTGGAACCGCCATTGAGCGAAATGTCAATGTTGACAGTGTTGAGGGATGTTGCAAACCAGGAAATGTACATGGAGCTGCCTGCGTCATAAACCTGTCCTTGCTCGGGATTATATACAATGATTTGGGGAGCCGGCACTGAAATACTGAAATCGGCATTGCTGGCGTCGGAAGGAGTTAGTGCACCCGCTTTTGTGACTCTTATTCTGCAGAGATTGGAATTGACTTGTGGCACACTCCAGTAATAATATCCGGCGTTATTGATTGAATTCTCTACCATCGTCCATGTGCTTCCTGCATTCTGGGAGAATTCAATTTTTACATTGTCGATGCCGATGGAATTCCATTGCAGGTAATAATCCTGACCTGCTAAAAATGCTTCTCCGCCATTGGGATAAAGCATGTTGATGAAAGGTGACAAAATAGAAAAAGTGTTCAGGCTTGCATCCGAGAGCGAAGGGTTGGCTGCATCGCTGATACGGATTCTGCAATTTGCAGAGGGTGTTCCCGGTGCCGTCCATGCGTAGAAACCCGGGGCTGCATTTACCGAAGAGGCGATGGTTGTATAAGTTGATCCGCCATCTGAGGAAAACTCAATTTTAATTTGTGCGATGGATGTTGCATTCCAATAGATTCCAATTTCCTGGCCGGTGGCATAAGTCTCAGCTCCTGCAGGAGCAAACAAGCTAAGAGAAGGAAGCGCCGGAATAATGGAGAACCTTGCATTGCTGATATCTGAAATATTGCTGTTGAAGTAGTCGCTGATCCTGATGAAGCAACGATTAGAAGAAAGGTTGGGCACAGACCATTCTGCAAATCCAGTGTTATACAAGCCCTGAACCAAAGCATTCCATGTACTCATGGAGTCGGTAGACAACTCCAGGTTCACATAATTAGAAATGCCCGTGGAAACAAAGCTTACGGTGCCGTTGGTGTTTCCGCTGAAAATCTCACCCCCGTTTGGAGCGATCAGGCTGATGAGCGGATTCACTATCGAGAAAACATCATCGCTTACATCAGAGGTGCCCGGGTTGGCTGTATTGGAAACTTTTATCTTGCATTGGGAAGATAGGCCAGCAGGAAGCGTCCACAGATAATACCCGTAATTGGGAACATTAGCAGCTATCTCTGTAAAATTGTTTCCGCCGTCTGTTGAATAGGCAATGGTAACGGCTGAAATATTTTGGCTATCCCATTGTATGTACTCTGATGAACCTGCACCATACACTTCACCTCCATTGGGCGAACTGACCATGATGGCAGATGGGGCAGCAGTAATTGTAAATACATTGTTACTGATGTCCTGAATATTATTGTACCCTAAACACGAAACCCTTATTCGGCATTGTGATGAAGGCGTATTGGGCACTTGCCATGTGTAGGAACCACCATTGAAAACACCTGAAACGATATAAGTCCAGCTCAATCCATTGTTCGTGGTGTACTCCAGGTCCACATATGAACTTGGAAGCTGAGAAGCAGTCCAAATGATTTGCGTATTGGCAAATCCCGGTAAGCTTTCTCCCCCATCAGGAGCAGTGAGCGTGATAGAGGGCAGAGCAATGCTAAAAGAGGAATTGCTTATGTCGGATACATTTGCATTGGCTGCACTGCTCACTCTTACCCTACAATTGCTTGAAGGAAGGTTGGGAACATTCCAGAGATAGTATCCCTGAGCAGCCGGATAGGAAGACTCCAGGAGGTTCCAGGAGGTTCCGCCATTGGCAGAAAATTCAATTTTTAGGGTATTCACAGACAGGCCGGACCAACTGATAGAGGATTGACTACCGGCAGCAAGCACTTCCCCGCCATTGGGATAGTTGAGCGTAATGACCGGAGCAGCCGTCTGAACAATGAAATTGGCATTGCTGATGTCCTGCAAGGAATTGTTGTAATAGTCGGCAACTTTGATGCGGCACTGGTTGGAACTGATATTGGGGACCAGCCACTGGTAAGAGTTTATTCCCTGGGATGCAATCACATCAGTGATATAACTCCAGGTAACACCTGCATTCTCAGAAAAGTAAAGACTTGCCAGAGAGGAGGCAGCATTTGCAAACCACGAAATGTTCACCAAGTTGCCTCCTGTGTATGTTTCTCCTCCATTAGGCGTGTTTATGGAAACTGAAGGACTGCTAATGACAAACAAACCATCGCTTTGGTCTGAAACAGAACTGTTGCCTGCATCACTGATCCTCACCCGGCAATTGGATGAAGGTGTATTGGGAACTGTCCATCCGTAGTAATAGTTTGCCGCCGGGATTGAGTTTGTAATCAAATTCCATGAGCTTCCCCCGTTGATGGAATATTCAATTTTAAGATTGGCTACATTGGATGCGTTCCAATTGATGTATACTGTACTTCCTGTTGCCAGCCCCTCCCCTCCGTTGGGATAGAACAAGGAAAGGGATGGCTGCGTTTGCTGTATGGTAAAATTAAAGCTGCTGGCATCAAAGATTTGTGCATTGCTGCCGTCAGCTACCTTTACCCTGCATTGTGTGGAAGAAACATTTGGAACAGTCCAGATATAATATCCATCGTTGGCATTTACATTAGATGCAATGAGCGACCATGAATTACCCGCATCAGTGGAGTAATACAACTTAAGCGAATTGATGTTTGATGATTGCCAGAGTATTTCAACATTTTGTCCGGGCACAAAGAATTGGCCGCCATCGGGATACTGCAGGCTGATGCTTGGCGTGGCAGTTACAATGGAAAACAATCCGTTACTTGCATCAGATACACTTGTATCCACCAGGTTTTGAACCTTGAATTTACAATTGTTTGAAGGCGTTGCGGGAACCGACCATTGGTAAAAATTATTGCCTGCTGTGGCGGCGTAAGAAGTGAGAATCGGCAAATAAGTTAGTCCACCGTTGATGGAATAACTCAATCTAACCTGGCCCTGATCAGATTGTCCCCATTGAAGTGTAGCTACAGAACCTGCGTTGAGTATCTCACCACCATTGGGATAAACTACAGCCATTGTTGTAGGAGCTGTGCTGATGGTAAAGGAGCTGTTGGAAACATCAAAAACGGAGCTGGTGTTGCTGCTTTGAACCCTCATAAGACAGGAGAACGCAGGTGTATTGGGCACTATCCAGTAATATGAACCTGAAGTGGTGGAGCCGGTATAATTGCTTACGATGGGATTGTAGGTAAAGCCACCGTCATAGCTGTAGGCAATGTCTACAGAAAACAAACTGTTCTGAATCCAGTTGATGTAAACACCTGTACCCACCTGGTAATTTTCACCGCCATTGGGTGCATTCAGCAGCACAGACTGGGAACTGCCGGTGATGGTAAAGAACCCATCAGAAACATCAAATACATTGGTATCGAGGGCATTTTGCACTTTGATAAGGCATTGGCTGGATGGAGTGTTGGGTACTGACCAAATAAAGGTGGCCTGCGCACCGAAGAAAATCTGGTTATTGATGATAGGTACATAACTCAAACCACCATTGATGGAATACAAGATATTAACCACAGATGTTCCGCTTTGCTCGTAGATAATCTCCAGGTTGTTTCCCTCGTTTGCAGTTTCTCCACCATTTGGAAATAACACTACGATAGATGATGAACTTGAAACAATAAAAAATGAAGAAGTAGACACATCAAATACGGAAGGATCAGCAGCATTTTCAATTTTCAGCCTGCAATTGGAAGAGAGTGTAAATGGCACAGTCCAGGCATAGGAGTTTACACCGTTTTGCAAACTGTAGTTGCTGACAATAGGTGTGTAATTGATGCCGCCATCAACAGAATAAGATATGTTTATGGCATATACATTCTGATAACTCCATTCAATATTGTAGGTATTTCCTGCGGTGAGTGAATTACCACCATCCGGACTTAAGAGAAAAAGCGCATCGTTTTGTGCCACACAGGAAATTTGGGCAGCCCAGCCTGCAGACTGGCCGGAACCACTGGAAAAAACTGCACGGATGGCACCTGAGGGATTGCCGGCCGTTACCGTACCCGGAGCCAGACTACCTGTAAATACGCCGATGATTGGGGAGGTAGGCGCTGTACCATCAAATAGTCTGAGTGAACCGGATCCCTGGGTGAGACTGAACTGAGAAAAATTCATCTGAACCGCTTGTCCGGGAACAGCCGGAAAAAAATTCTTGGAATAAGATTCACCTGATTGGTAGTTGGCAGACGGTCCGCCGCTATCGAAAAAGTTCCCGGAACAGCTCGTTACTGCGGCGGTATCACTCATGAGATAACTATTGGCGCTGCCGGATGTTGTAAAACTCCATGTATCGCAGCCGATGGCTGCACCGGCAGCATTAATCGGCAGCACTTTCCAGTAATAGGTGGTACCGGGTGACAAAGGACCCGGATTATAGGTAGTGTTAGTATAGTTGACAGATACCAGTGGTGGATTGGATGATGTTCCAAAATAAATATCATAACCTGTGATTCCGGATTGATTGGTAAAAAAACCAAGAGTCGTGGATGTGGTTATATTCACTGCGGCATTGAGCGGAGAGAAATCCAGAAGGCACGAAGGGAGAACAGGACTAATGGTAAAGTTGACATCACTCTCATCCATTACACCATTGGCATCAAAAACACGGATTCTGCATTGCGAAGAATTGATCTGTGGAGGAATCACCCACAGATAGGAATTGGTATTGGGAATATTAGAAATCAAATTGCTGTAAGAAAGGCCTCCATCAATTGAATATTGCAGATAAACAGGCACGAGGTTATTCCCTGAAGACCATTGAATAAGCATGGAATTACCTGACTGGTAAAATTCACCTCCATTGGGCACCATGATTGTATAAGATGCCGGCTGCTGAATGGAAAAAACACTCGTGGTGCAGAAAATCTGTGGCGAGCCAACCAGCGAAATCCTAATACGGCAGTTGGCTGAGTTAAGCAAAGGAACAGACCATGATAGGGAATCATCGTTGGGGCTTGAAGCAATTAATGTTGTCCAACTGGTATCTCCCGTGGTATTTAACTCAATTTTAACCGAGGCATTTCCCGGAAGATTCTGAGAATTCCATGAGATGATACCGGCGCTTCCGCCAATCAGTGTTGTTCCTGAGGAAGGAGCCATACAATTGAGAACCGGGCCTGTGATGGTAAAACTGTTACTCACATCTTCGACCAGGGTGTCTTGAAGATTCACTGCTTTGATTAAACAAGTGTTGCTAGTGCTGATAAGCGGCACATTCCACGAATAAAATCCGGGTCCGTTGCTTACATTCTGAATAGCTACAGTGTTCCAGGTAAGACCATTGTTGGGACTAAACCGAATGGCCAGCTGGTTGATATTGGTGGTGGTGTAAATAATGAACTGAGTGGTGCCGGCGGTGTAATTTTCTCCACCGGCGGGAGCATTTAATGTCACTGACGACTGCGAATAGGCCTGTTGAAAGCCTGATAGGATAAATAAAAAAAGGAGAAATTTTTTCATAGAATTTTTTTCGAAAATAAACCATTAAAGCATAGTTGATTAATCACTTCAATGAAATATCACACAAAAATCACCTTTTCATCAAAATATTAATTGATAAGATATACCTTCTCTGTCCTTTTAGAAAAATTTACATCAGCGGAATGAATGACTTAAGTGTAAAGGAAACAAGATGTCTGCCCGGGATTAACTGAGTCCGCTTATATTTCCCAGACTGTCAATGCTCATACCTTCCGAAGCGGGCACAGCAGGCAAGCCCGGCATGCGCATCATGTTGCCCAAAATAGGTATGACAAAACCTGCACCCAGCGCCAATTCCACTTCCCGGACCGTGATGATGAACCCGTCGGGAGCATTGATTTTTTTCTCATTGTCGGAAAATGATTTCTGTGTTTTGGCCATGCAAACCGGAAGACCTTCTTTGCCCAGACGATTGATGTTTCGTATGTCCGACTCGGCTTTGGAGGTGTACTGAACACCCTGCGCCCTGTAAATTTTTGTACAAATCAGTTCAATCTTTTCCTTGATGCTGAGTGAATGTTGATAAAGCGGGATAAACTGAGATGTTCTATGCTCAATGGCATCCACCACTGCCTGAGCGAGGTGGGCGCAACCTTTACCTCCTTCGGACCATCCTTTGCTGATCACAGCCTCTACTCCCAGCGTCCTACAGGCTTGTTTAACGAGTTCAATTTCCTCCTCAGTGTCACCCATGAAATGGTTGATGGCAACTACCGGTTGCATACCAAATTGCTGGAGGTTTTCGATGTGTCGCAGCAGATTGGCCGTACCCTCCTTGACTCTTTCCGGAGCAGGTTTTCCGTATTCCTGCGCAGGTGATCCGCCATGATGGCGGAGGGCACGCAGGGTGGCCACGAGCACCACTGCATCGGGCTTGAGTTGACCGTAAACACATTTGATATTCATGAATTTTTCAGCGCCAAGATCGGCACCAAACCCGGCTTCTGTAACAGCATAATCAGCAAGCGAAAGACCCATTGAGGTAGCCATCAAGCTATTGGTTCCCTGTGCAATATTGGCGAATGGTCCACCATGAACCAGTGCAGGGTTTCCGCCAAGGGTTTGCACGAGGTTGGGCTTTATGGCTTCTTTCAGGAGGATAGCCATGGCATCTGCTACCTTTAGGTCGCGCGCAAACACGGGTGCTCCTGTTACGGTGTAGCCTACAAGAATTTCTCCAAGTTTATGTTTCAGTTCATCAAAAGAGCGAGAGAGACAGAGAATGGCCATGATCTCACTGGCAGCAGTTATGTTAAATCCGTCGCTGCGCATGGTTCCATTGGCTTTTCCACCCATGCCAACAAGGATTTCTCGCAGGCTTCTGTCATTCATATCCATGCATCGTTTCCAGAGGATTTGTTTGGGATCGGGCTGATGTGGATGAGCGGGTAATTGAATAATATTATCGATAACAGCGGAGAGGAGATTATTGGCTGCTGCTACCGCATGAAAATCGCCGGTAAAATGCAGGTTGATTTCCTCCATGGGAACCACCTGGGAGTACCCCCCTCCTGCTGCTCCTCCCTTGATGCCGAAAACCGGGCCAAGTGAAGGCTCCCTGAGCACGGCAATGGCTTTTTTTCCAATGTGGTTGAGACCATCTGTGAGGCCAACAGAAACAGTGGTTTTGCCCTCTCCGGCGGGGGTTGGTGTAATGGCTGTGACCAAAATTAGTTTGCCTCTTCTTTTCTCCTCCGGCCGGATAAGATGCAGTGGAAGTTTGGCTTTGAACTTTCCGTAAAATTCGGGAACATCTGCATCAATACCCAGGGAGGAAACAATTTCCTGCAGGGGCTTCATGGGTACAGAGCGTGCTATTTCTATATCGGTCATGCAACAAACCTAATCATATTTGAGGATTCTTCCGGATGCCGGCCACGGGGATTTTACTAAAAAAAACATCCTGCCACGCTGCCTTATTAAGCCTCAAGCCCAGCCTGTTTTTTATGTACTTTTGCCCATTCATTTTTTATCAGCATCCGTATGGGCACATACCAGGAATACAAGCAGCTCAAGCTAAATGAAATTGCCAAAGAAATTGGAGAAGATTGGGAGAAGAACCGGATTTTTGAAAAGAGTATTTCCGAGAGAGAGGGAAAACCAGCCTTTGTTTTTTACGAAGGTCCTCCTTCTGCCAACGGATTGCCGGGCATTCACCATGTAATGGCCAGAACCATTAAAGATATATTTTGCCGCTACCAAACCCTCAAAGGAAAGCAAGTACATCGCAAAGCCGGTTGGGATACCCACGGTTTGCCTGTAGAGCTTGGCGTAGAAAAAGAACTCGGCATCACTAAAGAAGACATCGGCAGCAAAATCAGTGTAGATGCCTACAACGAAGCTTGTAAAGAGGCCGTGATGCGTTACACAGACATCTGGAACCAGCTCACCGAAAAAATGGGTTATTGGGTCGATATGCAAGACCCCTACATTACCTATACTCCAAAATACATGGAGAGTGTTTGGTGGTTGCTCGCTCAGCTCTACAACAAAGGTTTGTTGTATAAAGGCTACACCATTCAGCCGTATTCGCCCAAAGCAGGCACCGGTCTGTCATCACATGAGCTCAACCAACCAGGTTGCTACAAAGACGTCAAAGACACCACTGTTGTGGCTATGTTCGAGGTCTTAGCAGGCCAAAAACTTCCGTTCGAAGCTAGTTTTTGCGATCAAACACATTTACTCGCCTGGACCACCACCCCTTGGACACTTCCCTCCAATACCGCACTTACCATGGGCCCTCAAATTGAGTACGCACTCGTTGCAACCTATAATCAATATACATTTGAGCCCATGCAAGTGGTGCTTGCCAAAAATTTGGTTGCTTACCAATTCTCTAAAGGGTTTACGCTCGTTCAAGATGTTGCTGATTTGGCAAATTACGAGAAGGGCGCCAAACAAATACCTTATGTTGTTTTAGATACTTGCTTGGGTAAAGAATTACTAGACCTGCGCTATGCGCAACTCTTGCCCTATGCCCAGCCTGCCGAAAACGCAGCAGCAGCTTTTCGCGTCATTGGCGGCGATTTCGTAACCACCGAAGACGGCACCGGAATTGTTCATACCGCTCCAACTTTTGGTGCCGATGACGCCCGTGTGGCGGCTGACGCCGGTGTGCCAGGGCTGCTCGTCGCAGATGAGCGAGGCAACCTCGTACCACTTGTAGACCTCCAAGGCCGTTTCCGTCCGGAAGTCGGGCCTTATGCCGGGATGTACGTGAAAAACGAATACTACGATGCTGGTCAGGTGCCAGAACGTTCCGTAGATGTGCAAATTGCCATTCAACTCAACGAAGAAGGGAAAGCCTTTAAGGTTGAGAAATACGAGCACTCCTATCCAC
>JBEICQ010000052.1:0-13171 GCA_040383885.1 Flavobacteriales bacterium
AGACCCCCATGTAATTTCAAAGTAGACCCCCATGTAATTTCAAAGTAGACCCCCATGTAATTTCAAAGTAGACCCCCATGTAATTTCAAAGTAGACCCCCATGTAATTTCAAAATAATATTTACCTTTGGGCTTGAAAATACAGGGTTATGGGAGCAAAAAGAAGACTCAAAAAACAAATGGATATTTATTTGAAAAAATATCCTGTATTGGTACTTACCGGTCCGAGGCAATCAGGTAAGACCACTTATTTGCGAAAACAGTTTCCTGCATATACCTATGTTAACCTGGAAGACAGTGCACATCGTAACTATGCCCTTAACGATCCCAAAGGATTTCTTTTGGAGTACAACCGTTTTGTCATTTTTGATGAGGTGCAGCGTGTTCCCCAATTGTTTTCGGATTTACAGGCAAGGGTTGACGAAGATGGAATCATGGGGCAATATATTTTATCGGGCTCCCAGAATTTTCAGTTGATGAGCAGCATTACCCAAAGCCTTGCAGGCAGGGTGGCTTTGTTTAAGCTTCTGCCCTTTGATCATCAGGAAATGAAGCAAGCCGGCTGGTTGGATCCGGACTATGCGGTAAACCTGCAAAAAGGCTTTTATCCGGGCTTGTATGACCGCAGCATTGCACCGAAATTTTTCTATGCCAACTACCTTCAAACATATGTAGAGCGGGATATTACCGAGTTGATACAGGTAAAAGACCTGAAGCAATTCCGGAATTTTATCGCCCTCTGCGCGGCCCGGGTTGGCCAATTGCTTAACCTTAATTCTCTGGCCAATGAATGTGGTATTTCTCAGCCCACGGCCAAATCCTGGTTATCGGTACTTGAAACAAGTTACATCGTTTATCTTTTACAGCCATACCATGCCAACCTGAACAAACGCATTACAAAAAGTGCCAAGCTCTATTTTTATGATACCGGCTTGTTGTGTTACCTTTTGAAAATAAATGATGCTGCAGGTTTAAAAATCAGCCGGCACAAAGGAAATCTTTTTGAGAACTTTGTTATTAACGAATACATCAAACAAAATTACCATCAAAATCTTCTGTTAGACTTTTGGTTTTGGCGCGATGCAGCCGGTCATGAGATTGATTTTATCTGGCAAAGTTCTGAAAAGCTTAACCTGGTAGAGATCAAAGCCACTGAAACCATTATGCCGGAGATGTTCAGGGGATTGAACTATTTTGAGCAACTGCTGCCATCACAAATCAGCAGCAAGACGCTTGTCCACACCGGTTCGGCGAATCAGAACCGTTCGGCAGGCAAGGTGCAGAGCTGGAAAAATATTCTCAAGAATCCCTGAAGCAGCAGGGAGTAAAAGAAAGCAAACATTTTGAGTGATGCGGGTGAAGTGAACCGCGTTAGCGATTGCAGCGGTTACTTTTTTGTGCGCAAAAAAGTTTGAGCGGAAAGCGCGCCCCGCAGGGGAACGCCCTTCTCCTTATACCGGCCAATGAATAAAAGGAGAAAGCCTAAGCACCTTTTCTCTTTGAAGTTGTCTTAGTCTGAATTGATTTCCGGTTTTTGGGGAAATTCAGCAGGTTCATATGTACTCAACCTGTCTATGTGCACCAGCGTTCCGTTTTGCTTTTCGTTGGGCTGAAACATGGGAACAAACTTTGCCCCAAACACCAGTTCTTCCCATGTGTAGGAGCTCCGCGAGACCACTGTATTGGAAAAGGCCTCATCAAAACCCTGGAGGAATACCAGAAACTCTGCTTTGCCGGCTTCAAGATCCTCCGCAGTAAGACCCATGAGCGGACTGCCTTCTCGTATGGCATGCACAAGGGTCCAGCTGCCGGTTAAAACATTAATTTTTGCAATCTCGAGCGGCAAACTAAAAAACTTGTTTTTAACTACTCCCTGCTCATCCACCCTGATGGCAAGCGTAACGCCAACCTCAGCATTCATGATGACATTTTTGGTGTGTGTAACCAATCTGCACATCCAAGCTGCGCCCTCCTGATAAGGTGCAATGATGGCTGTGTTGCTAAACCTGACAAAGGCCTTAGGACGGGAGAAGCGGCCGTAGAGCAGGCCGGTGAGCAAGGCAAAGCTCATGAGTCCGGCAAGGGCTTCGAGAGAGGCCACAAGGCTTGCCGCAAAGCCGATGGGATTGATTCTGCCATAGCCAACTGTGGTGAATGTTTGCGCACTGAAGAAAAAAGCTTCTCCGAATTTCTCTCCTGCAGTGGTGGCCACCATGCCCCCGAGGTGGTCGAGGCCGATGAGCAGGTAAAGACCTGCAAACAGGAGGTTGACGCCCACAAAGAAAAGTATGATAAAAGCAATGAACTGCAGATTAGAAAGCGAGAGCAGGGAATGATAGAGGTGAATCTTTTCCCAAAAGGGCAATCCGGAGTAGGAAAGATTGGCGCTACCGTCTTTGTTAAAAAACCTGCCACCACTCAGGGAACCGTTGGCACTCAGTCCGGTTTGGGTATTTTCTTTGCCTCTGAAAGAATATTTACTGCGTAACATGTGGGAGGTAAAATTAGTTTTTTAGGGGGCAGTCTGCAAAAGAGCCAAGGGCTTAAAATATTTGTGCAGGGGCTTAATTCGGTTTACCTTTGCGCTCCGATTCAAAAGAAGTTTATGAGACAAATTCAATTCAGAGAAGCCCTCAGGGAAGCCCTGAGTGAAGAAATGCGACGCGACGACAAGGTCTTCCTCATGGGCGAGGAGGTTGCAGAATACAATGGTGCCTACAAGGTGAGTCAGGGCATGCTTGAGGAGTTTGGTCCTCAGCGGGTGATTGATACGCCGATTGCAGAATTGGGATTTACCGGAATTGGAGTAGGTGCAGCCATGAATGGCCTGCGCCCGGTGATAGAGTTAATGACTTTTAATTTCTCCCTGGTGGCCATTGACCAGGTGATTAACTCAGCTGCCAAGATGATGAGCATGAGTGGAGGGCAGTTTCATGTGCCCATCGTTTTTCGTGGCCCAACGGCCTCTGCCGGCATGCTGAGTTCTCAGCACTCACAGGCTTTTGAAAACTGGTATGCCAACTGTCCCGGTCTCAAGGTGGTGGTTCCTTCCAATCCCTATGATGCAAAGGGTTTGCTGAAGTCTGCTATCCGCGATAATGATCCGGTCATTTTTATGGAATCTGAGCAGATGTATGGCGACAAAGGAGAAGTGCCTGAAGAGGAATATCTTCTGCCATTAGGCAAGGCAGTGGTTAAACGCAGTGGTTCGCATGTGACCCTGGTTTCTTTCGGAAAAATTATCAAACAGGTCTATGCCGCTGCCGAAGAACTGGCCAAAGATGGCATAGAAGCAGAAATTATTGATCTGATGTCTGTACGGCCGATTGACTATGATACCATTATAGAGAGTGTGAAGAAAACCAATCGCCTGGTGGTGGTGGAAGAGGCCTGGCCGCTGGCCTCCATTGCCGGAGAGATTGCCTTTAAGGTACAGAAAGAGGCTTTTGATTACCTGGATGCACCGGTTTTGCGTGTTACAGCCGCCGATGTGCCCCTGCCTTATGCGCCTACCTTGATTGAGGCCTCCCTGCCCAATCCGGAGCGCATCATCAAGGCGGTGAAACAAACTCTTTATGTAGCCTGAACATGACATTTTTATTTTATCCACTGATGATGTTGTGGGGAATCCTTCCACAGGAAGGCGATTCCATTATCCGCAAAGATTTGCACCTTGCCACCATTCAAACATCTGCCGTTTGCGACATGTGCAAAAGAACCATCGAGAGAGCCATGGCCTACGAGAAAGGGGTAGAAAAAAGCGAACTTACTGTGAGCAAGGCCCTGTTGAGCGTTTGGTACAACCCGGAAAAAACTGACCTTACCAGGATTAAAAAAGCGGTGAGCATGGTGGGGTATGACGCTGATGAGGTGCCGGCCAATCCGCGTGCCTATCAAAAACTAAACGAGTGTTGCAAGAAAGACAAGGGCATACACTGATTCCATGGCTCTGATATTGCCGGTGAAAGGCGTGCTCCCCGTGTTGGGAAAGAATTGTTACCTGGCACCAAATGCCACCCTTGTGGGTGATGTTGTTTGCGGGGATGATTGCAGCATATGGTTTCAGGCTGTCGTGAGGGGCGATGTGAATCTCATCCGCATTGGTAACAAGGTAAACATTCAGGACGGTGCGGTGATTCATTGTACCTACCAAAAAACCGAAACGCACATTGGTGATGCTGTATCGATTGGACATCGTGCCATTGTGCACGGCTGTTTGCTGCATCCCAGGGTACTGATAGGTATGGGGGCCATCGTGATGGATCGCTGTGAGGTAGGCAGTGACTCAATTATTGCCGCCGGAGCCGTTTTGCTGGAGGGGACCAAGGTGGAGCCGGGATCGGTATATGCGGGTGTTCCTGCACGGAAGGTAAAGGACATCAGCAGGGAGTTGCAGGAAGGCGAGATTCACCGGATTGCCAACAATTACCTCATGTATTCCTCCTGGTTTAAAGAGGCTGAGGGTGGGCTTAAGTAATTTTAGTGTTTGGGCCTGAAATTTTTGCATCCTTACAAAATGTTTTTACATTTGCAGCCCCCAAAAAGGGTATTAAAACCAAGCAATTCAATTAAAAAACTGATAATCAAGTGGATACTCTAAGTTACAAGACCATTTCTTCAAACAGGGAAACCGTGAATAAGGAATGGGTTCTGATTGATGCACAAGACCAGGTGCTGGGCAGGCTGAGTGCCAAAGTTGCGAGTATGATTCGTGGCAAGCACAAAACCAATTTTTCTCCGCATGTGGATTGTGGTGACAACATTGTCATCATCAATGCTGAAAAGGTAAAGCTCACCGGAAACAAAGTGAGTGTAAAAGAATACATACACCACACCGGTTACCCGGGAGGCCAGCGCTTTGCTACGCCCAAAGAGTTGTTGCAGAAAGATCCTGCCAGGATTATCAAGATTGCAGTGAAAGGTATGCTACCCAAAAATCGTTTGGGCAGAATTCTTAACGGCAATTTGTTTGTTTATGCAGGTCCCAACCACCCTCATGAGGCACAGCAACCCAAAAAATTAGACATTAACAGCCTGTAATATCTCAATTATTCACATGGAAATCATCAACGCCTCAGGCAGAAGAAAAACCGCAGTAGCCCGCATTTTTATGCAAAAAGGCAGTGGCAGTATCACGGTAAACGACAAAAATTACACCGAGTATTTTCCAACCGGAACCCTACAATATGTAGTCAACCAGGCCCTGGAATTGACCCAGTCTTCGGGTACCTACGACATCAAAGCCAACATTGACGGCGGAGGATTCAAAGGACAGGCTGAGGCACTTCGTCTTGCTATTTCCAAGGCACTTGTAAAAATCTCTGCCGATAACCGTCCGCTTTTAAAACCTGCCGGATTGCTTACCCGTGACCCCCGTATGGTTGAGCGTAAGAAATCAGGACAAAAGAAAGCCCGTAAGCGCTTCCAGTTCAGCAAACGATAATTCAACAATCAGCAAATATTCTTCATGTCAAAAACCACCTACGACGCACTGCTTGAAGCCGGCGTACATTTTGGTCACCTTAAGCGCAAATGGAATCCCAACATGGCTCCATACATTTTCATGGAAAAAAACGGGATTCATATCATCGATCTCAACAAAACGCTTGTAAAGCTCGATGAGGCCGCCGACGCTCTTAAGCAGATTGCCAAATCTGGAAAGAAAATTCTTTTTGTTGCTACCAAAAAGCAAGCGAAAGATATTGTTGCAGATGCCGTAAAAAACATCAACATGCCTTATGTTACCGAGCGCTGGCCCGGTGGTATGCTTACCAACTTTGCCACCATCCGTAAGGCGGTGAAAAAGATGAGCTCCATCGATAAGATGGCTACAGATGGCACCTTTGATGTAATCAACAAAAAAGAGAAGTTATTCATTACCCGTGAGCGGGAGAAGCTACAGCGTACCCTCGGGTCTATTTCCGACCTTGTGCGTCTGCCTGCTGCACTCTTTATTGTGGATATCACCAAAGAACATATCGCTGTAGCAGAAGCAAAGAGACTCGGCATACCTACCTTTGCTATTGTAGATACCAATTCTAACCCTAACATGGTTGACTTTGCTATCCCTGCCAACGACGACTCCACCAAGTCCATTTCTCTCATTATGCAGGTAATTTGTCAGGCCGTGCAGGAAGGATTGTCGGAACGCAAGGTTGAAAAAGACAAGGATGAAGAAGCCCGTGATGAATCAGATGCTCAGGCGGTTTCAGCCGAAGGTAGCCCCGATGGAGATCGCAGGCTCTCTCGCAGACCAAGAAGGCAATAAAAAAACGCTCCTACACGGAACAAAAATCATGTCCAAAGTCCTGAGCGATTTTGGACTTTTTTTTAAATCAAAACAATATCAAAACCATACCATGACAGAAGTTACCATCACAGCAGCAGAAGTAAACAAACTCCGCACCATGACCGGCGCAGGGATGATGGATTGTAAAAAAGCCCTCACCGAAAGTGGAGGTGATTTTGAAAAAGCCATCGACTACCTTCGTAAAAAAGGTCAGAAAGTAGCCGCCAACCGCGGTGATCGCGATGCCAAAGAAGGCCAGGTGATTGCGGCTGTATCAGCCGATAAAACCAGAGGAGCCATTATTTGCCTGAATTGCGAAACCGACTTCGTAGCAATTAACGCCGACTTCGCTTCCTTTGCAAAAGCCATCCTTGACAAAGCTGTGGCTCATGCCCCTGCTACTACTGATGCACTTCTCGCATTGGATATCGAGGGCTTAAAAATCTCCGATAAAATCCTGGATTATGTTGGAAAAATCGGCGAGAAAATTGAACTCTCCCGCTATGAGCAACTGAGTGCAGCACATGTGGTTGCCTATATTCATCCGGGCAATAAACTCTCCACAATTGTAGGCTTTAACAAAGCTGATATCAGCGAGCAGGTTTCCAAAGATGTGGCTATGCAGGTAGCAGCCATGGCACCCGTTGCTGTTGACAAAGGAGATGTTGACAATGCCATGCTCGAGCGTGAAAAAGAAATTGCCAGAGAACAAGCCCGTGCCGAAGGAAAACCAGAAGCCATGCTCGATAAAATCGCTGAAGGAAAGGTTCAGAAGTTCTACAAAGAAAGCACTCTGCTGAACCAGGAATTTATCAAAGACAACAAACTTACCGTAGGACAATATCTGAAGAACCAGGACAAGGATCTTACCGTAACCGGATTTTACAGAATAACACTTGCATGATGCTTTGCACGAGGCATTCCGTATGGAAGCCGCGTAGCAAAAATCAGATACACACACCTAAGAGAACCGGGATTTCCCCGGTTCTTTTTTTTCAAACAAAAGAGTAGCATCCTGGAATGGCATACTCATCAGAGTTGAACAGGATAGAAAACAAACAAAAAATCTTCCGAGTTGAAAAAAGTCATACTTGGGAATACAAGATCTAACACTAAGAAGGTAAAGTCACCGATTATTCTGCAACTGCATGCTTAAATGGCAATTTCCTGCAGACCTCTCCAGTCTGTATTTGCCGTCGCGAAAGTGGGGCTAAACGATTGCATACACCAACTGTGAAAAAATTAATTTTCATTCTATTTATCTAAAGTTGATGGATGGGTGGAATGCAAACAATTAAAACAAAACAAGACCAATTACAATAAGCACAGGTTTCTTGTTTAGTGGAAAGTAGTGACAGTCTTTCAACCCAAATTAGCGAGAAAATTACTATCCCAAATGTGGTAGTTAATTTTCAGCCTTGCCTTGCTACAAAATCAAAGCGATGGATACTACCTTTTCATCATCATCTGAGTTCAGCATGATTACATCCTTCATCCGATTGAAAATCCGTATAGCAGGTTGTTGAACGCTTGAAATTATTTGCGCCATGAAAGAGGGTTGAACCTCCGCAAAAAGGAGTTTAACCAAAATCGTTTATTCATTCTCTATCAGTAGATGCCTGTCTTTTATGTAATTTTATCTTGCTTGATTATGCTTTTTTTCAACCACTGCCAATGCTTTTCAAAAAGAAGCCTCGGATGAGTGAATAATTTAAATACAGGTGCTTGCAAATAAGGTGAAAAAAATCAGGCAGTGATAAATACCTTTATGCTTAAAGAAAAGAGAGCTGTTTTTTGGATGAATGATTTCTCAATGATTGTACATCTACTGAGGCTCAATGTATCCTTTTTCTCCCGGAGCATGTATTATATCAGATACATGTGGTTGATTCCTTTCTTTGTATTATTTCAGCTCCATGTGCAATCGCAGGTTCTCCATCATCCGATGAATAGTCTCAAAGAAAGGAAGACATTTGTTTGGGGGATTGACAACAGACGCACCGTACTCAGTAACAACAGATCGATGATTTATGGTGGCTATATTGGAATGGGATTTGGCAAAAAAATAAAGCTAAAGCTTGGCATCAGTGGGACACCCTTTGAAAAAAGCAATCGGTGGAACAGGAATGGTGTCAGCGAGAGCCATCGTTTTTATTTTATCTATATCGGTGAAGAACTGACCTTGTTGAGCTATCAGAAAATTGATGTATCCACCTATGTACAGATGGGGTTCGGAATAAATTATTTCAAACTAAGTGGAGGATTGGCGGGAGGAGTTGCTGAGCAATATACCGGACAACATTTTATTTTTCCGCTCGAATTGGGCTTGCTTCCTGCCTACAATATACATTCATGGTTATATGTGAGATTGGGCGGCGGATATCGCTTTGTGTTTTCGGGAGAGGGCACAGATCTAAACGGCTATTACATCAAGACAGGCATCGGACTTGACATACAGAAGTTTAAAGAACGAATGAAGCATCCCGGCAAGCGCAGGAAGGAAACTGATTAAACAAAAATCTGAAATGGCAATTCATGGGGAACCAAATGAAGAGCGAAGTTGACACCCAAATAATTTTACTTTTGTAAGTAGTTTACGAAATGAGCGATTAGAAATTTTAAGAGGGATAAGAATCATGAAAAGCGACAAAAAAATATGTATTTACGGGGCAGGCGGGTTTGGTGCAGAGGTTCTCTGTTGCCTCATAGATGCATTGGGAATTAGCCCGGATGAGGCCGGCAAGTATGCCTGTTTTATGACCGATGATGCATTCTTCAATGAGCAGGAATTGATGGGAATAGAAGTCATTCGGCGTTCAAGCTTTCTTCCGGATGTATACAGTGTGTTGATAGCTGTGGGTGATCCTGCGGCCAGAAAAAAAATCGTTGCTTCTATGCCTCCGGAAACAGACTATGCCAGCCTTATTCATCCGCGAGCCCTTGTTTCCAAATGGGTAGAACTTGGTGAGGGAAGCATTGTTACTGCGGGAAGCATCCTAACCTGCAATATCAGCATTGGCAAACATGCTCACCTGAACCTCAACACAACCATTGGGCATGATTGCAGGATTGGGGACTTTTTTACTACAGCACCCGGAGCAAACATCAGCGGTAAATGCACCTTCGGTGAAGCGGTATATGTGGGGACAAACGCAGCGGTAAAACAGGGCATTGGTATTTGTGACAATGTAACCATCGGTATGGGAGGTATTGTGGTAAAAGACATCAAAGAACCGGGTGTTTACATTGGCAATCCCTTAAAAAAACTGGAAAAATAAAACAAACCCTACCTATAGAATTTTCCAATTAAATTGGTTCAACCTTCATCTATAAATCATCTTTAAAACAATTTGAAACCATGAGATCCAAAGTTTTTCTGAGCATTCTTTTGTTGTTTTCCATCCTGTCTTTTGCCCAATCCCAAACCATGTATGATGGCTCCGGAAGATTACTGGGTCGGACAGACGGGGATAGAATCTATGATTCGGGCGGACGACTCATCGGGAGAAATGATGCGCAAAGAATTTATGATGGTTCGGGCAGATTATTGGGCAGGCTGGATGGTGAAAGAATGTATGATGGTTCCGGCAGACTCATGGGAAGAATTGACGGAGAGCGATTATATGATGCTTCCGGACGATTGATGGGTCGCCTGGATGGAGACCGTCTGTATGATGGCGCAGGTCGTTTGATCGGTCGTGGCTCAGGGATGAGAAGAATGCAGATGATTATTTATTTCTACTTCTTTATGTAGGACACGGATTTACTTGTTTTGCCTGAATAACAATAAGCTTTTTTTCTGTTACTACACATTGAGTGATTTTTGCAAACAATGGTATTTACTTTTATTTAAGCCATGTACAAACCAAATTAAAGGTATTTTTGTTAGTATTAAATCATGGTCGGGATCAGGTTCAGTGCCTATACAAAAAACAAGAATCAATCTCCTTTTGAGCAACTTTTCAGCCTCTTTAAGGAATTGCTGGTATATACCTCAGGCGATGTAAATGAAGCGCTCTCCTGGCTCACTGAGCTCGACAGACAGTATCATCTAACCACACCGGATTACGGGATGGGAGATTTTATTGAAGACCTTAAGAAGATGGGCTATCTGAATGAAGACAAAGCCGAAGGGACGCTCTCCATTACCTCCAAGACCGAACAGATGTTGCGGAAAGACAGCCTCGAACAGATTTTTGGGAAACTAAAAAAAACAGGCAGAGGCAATCATCGCACCAATTTTGCGGGACCGGGAGAAGAGCCCAACGGCGATTTGCGTTCCTTTCAGTTTGGTGATTCCATGGCGCAGATCTCCATGCAGGACTCTCTGAGAAATGCCAATATTCGCAATGGAACGGGGGAATTTATCATCACAGAAGACGATCTGGTGGTGCAGGACAGAGAATACAAAACCCAAACCTCCACTGTACTGATGATAGATATTTCTCATTCGATGATTCTTTATGGTGAAGACCGCATTACACCCGCCAAGAAAGTTGCCATGGCACTTGCAGAACTCATCACTACCAAATATCCGAAAGACACACTGGATATTCTTGTTTTTGGGAATGAAGCCTGGCAAATTGAAATCAAGGATTTGCCCTATTTACAAGTAGGTCCTTATCATACCAACACCGTTGCCGGTTTAGAGCTTGCCATGGACATCCTCAGGCGCAGAAAAAATGCCAATCGGCAAATCTTTATGATCACCGACGGAAAACCCACCTGCATCAAAGAAGGAAAAGAATATTACCAGAACAGTTTTGGTTTAGACAGAAAGATTGTGAACAAAACGCTGACCCTAGCCACACAATGCCGGAAATTACGCATCCCCATCACCACCTTCATGATTGCGCGTGATCCTTATCTGCAATCATTTGTTGAAGAATTTACCAATGCAAACAAAGGCAAGGCCTTTTACTCAGATCTCAAGGGTCTGGGCAACTTTGTCTTCAAAGATTACCAGAACAACAAACAAAAACGCATGCGATGAATACACCGGGCATATATACACTTGGAGAATTAAAGAAAGCAGGATACAAGTACCGGTCCATCAAGGATGAACTGCGGGAAAACCTGATCAATGCCCTCGAGAGCGGCAAAACCGTTTTTACCGGTATCTGGGGATACGAACATACAGTGATTCCTGATCTGGAGCGGGCTATTCTCTCAAGACACAACATCAATCTGCTTGGATTGCGCGGTCAGGCAAAAACAAAACTCGCGAGACAGATGGTTTGTTTGCTCGATGAATACATCCCGGTGGTGGAAGGCTCAGAAATCAATGATGATCCATTTCATCCGATTTCTGCTTATGCCAGAAACCTGATTGCAGAGAAGGGAGACGATACGCCGGTGACATGGCTGCATCAATCGCAGCGTTATGCCGAGAAACTGGCCACACCCGATGTTTCTGTATCTGATTTGATTGGCGATTCAGATCCCATCAAGGCTGCCAACCTGAAACTTCCTTATTCGGATGAAAGAACCATCCACTTCGGTTTGATTCCAAGGGCCAACCGCTGCATTTTTGTGATCAATGAATTACCCGACCTTCAGGCAAGGATTCAGGTTGCCCTGTTTAATATTTTGCAGGAGGGAGATATTCAAATCAGGGGATTTAACCTTCGTATGCCTTTGGATATCCAGTTTGTTTTTACCGCCAATCCGGAAGACTATACCAACAGAGGATCCATTGTAACACCCCTTAAAGACCGCATCGGAAGCCAAATTATTACGCACTATCCGCCGGACATCAGCATCTCTGAAAAAATTACAAAACAGGAAGCCAGGATTTCAGAAGAAACAGCCAAGAGGGTTTATGTTCATGGTTATGCCTCCCGTCTGCTGGAAAAAATTGCTGTCTGTGCCCGCGAAAATGAATATGTAGATGCCAAGAGCGGTGTCTCTGCAAGACTTAGTATCACTGCTTATGAAAATCTTGTGAGTGCAGCCGAGAGGAGGGCCATTCTTAACAGCGAGAAAAAAGTAGCTGTGAGGGTGGTCGATTTTTTTGGGGTGCTCACAGCCATTACCGGCAAGGTGGAACTGGTGTATGAAGGAGAACAGGAAGGCTCCACCCTGGTGGCGCAACATCTTCTTGGAAAAGCTATACAGAGTGAGTTTGCAGAATACTTTCCATTGCCGGACAAGTTGAAAAAAAAATCAGAACCAAGTCCCTTTGAAACCATCCTTGACTGGTTTTCTAAAGGCGGGAGTATTGATTTGATGCTCGACATGAAAGAGGAAGAATACACACGGGTGATTCAATCAGTTCCGGGACTCATTGAGTGTGTAAAAAAACACACGGGAGAAAAATCCCTCAGGGAACTACTCTTTCTGGGAGAGCTTGTATTGCACAGCCTGGCTGAATATTCCAAGCTCACCAAATCCAAACTCATCGACGGATTTTCCTTCAAGGATACTTTCAATGCCGTTTTTGATTTAAACAACTTAGAAGATAAAAACCAATAGATATGATTACAAACCATGAAATTGATTACCGCATTTTCGGTGAGGAAATGCAGGCTGTGGAAATTGAGCTGGATCCTCAGGAGACAGTGATTGCCGAACCCGGCAGTTTTATGATGATGGATGATGGGGTGCAGATGGAAACCATCTTTGGCGATGGAAGTCAGGCGCAAAGTGGATTTATGGGCAAACTTTTCAGTGCAGGCAAGCGCCTGCTTGTGGGCGAAAATTTATTTATGACGGCCTACACCAATGTGGGGCAGGGAAAGAAAAAAGTGTATTTCGCAGCTCCTTACAGCGGCAAAATTATTCCCATGAATTTGCAACACCTCAATGGAAAAATCATTGCTCAAAAAGATTCTTTTTTGTGCGCCGCCAAAGGTGTGAGTGTAGGCATTGAATTCCAGAAGAA
>JBEICQ010000053.1:0-12709 GCA_040383885.1 Flavobacteriales bacterium
CTCGGCTTTTTTACGGGCCTCCTCTTCACTTAACTTTTTGGCATCAGCCTCCGCTTTTAACCTTGCTTTTTCATCTTCAGCCGCCTTCTTCTTGGCTTCCAGCTCGGTCAGCCTTCGCGCTTCTTCTTCTTCTTTTAATCTCTTGGCTTCTGCTTCCTTGGCTTTCTTCTCTTCCTCGGCTTTTTTTCGGGCTTCTTCTTCCGCCAACTTCTTGGCGTCGGCCTCCGATTTTACCCTTGCTTTTTCATCCTCAGCCGCCTTCTTCTTGGCTTCCAACTCGGCCAGCCTTCGTGCTTCTTCTTCATCTTTTAATCGCTTGGCTTCTGCCTCCTTGGCTTTCTTCTCTTCCTCTGCTTTTTTACGGGCTTCTTCTTCCGCCAACTTCTTAGCGTCGGCCTCCGCTTTTAACCTTGCTTTTTCATCTTCAGCCGCCTTTCTTTTTGCCTCAGCCTCCGCTTCAGCCTTTGCTTTGGCATCGGCCTCCGCTTTTGCCTTGGCATCGGCTTCTGCCTTTCTTTTTGCTTCTGCTTCTGCTTTCAACCTGTCGGCTTCTTCTTCTTTGGCTCTTTTTTCAGCCTCTGCCTTTGCTTTGGCATCGGCTTCTGCTTTGGCTTTTGCGTCTGCTTCCGCCTTTTTCTTGGCATCGGCTTCTGCTTTGACTCTAGAGGCCTCCTCCTCTTTTGCTTTTCTTTCTGCTTCAAGTTTGGCTTTGGCTTCTTCTTCAGCTTTTCTTTTGGCTTCCTCCTCTGCTCGTTTCTTTTCCTCTTCTTCTTTGATCTTTTTTTCCTCCAGTTCAGTCATCATCTTATCGATGGTCTTTTTGACTTGCTGGGTATATTTTTTGTCGAATTCAAATTTTCTCACATTGGCATCATAGTACATTTTTGCCATGGGTTTGTCCAATATAGATACATCAAGTCCTTTAACCACTTTAAAAAGCGACATTTCCAAGACGACATCCAGTGTATTGGATGCAATCAAAACATCTGACCCTGGGCCATTTTTTGTGGTTATCTCCAAAATTTTGGATGTATAGCCGGCCTTTCCATACTTGAGGGTATAATCATGATCCGGTAGCAACTCGATTTTACAACTACCATTGGACTGGGTGTAGAAAGTTCGGGTTTCAACCCCATCTGTGTAAAGTACAATACTGGCATCTTCTAACCTTCCCCCGTCTCTATCTTGAACAACGCTTCGTACCTCAACCTTCCATTTGGCTTTGCCAGATTCCTGGGCATGAACGAATAGAAGCGAAAAAAAGAAAAAGCAGAAAACAGCGGTGTATTTTCCTAAAACTTTTTTTTGAATCTTTTTATGCATGCGGGCCTGAATCCTTATCTTATTTCGAAAGATGGCAAATATCGGTAAAATCTTGCGATTTGAAAAAAATCCCGAGACCTTTGTACCTATGCATTTACAGGGATTTTGGGAAATTGATCATTACCGAAAAACACATGATGTATGTATTGTGGGTGGAGGGCTTGTAGGTGCATCTGCTGCACTTGAAATCAAGCATTTACTCCCAAATTCCAAGATTCTGGTCATGGAAAGAGGATGGCATGCTGAGGGCGCTTCGGTGAAAAATGCCGGGTTTGCCTGTTTCGGCAGTATGGGAGAGCTGCTTGCAGATATCCAAAACATGGGAAATCAGGACCTTGCCTTTCAATTGGCGGAAATGCGTTTCAAAGGCCTTAATTTACTTATCAGCAGACTGGGCACCAGCGCTTTACAATACAAACAAGTAGGCGGATATGAGGTCTTTGAAGACAAGGAATTCTTTGAACAATGTGCTGCCCACCTCCCTGAATTTAACCAAAGGGCAAAAAGATTTACAGGCTCTGGGAGCGTCTACCGAATATCGCAACATCACAAAAAATCAGGCCTCTCGTCACATTTTCCCTATTGCATCAGCAACCACCTCGAAGGCCAATTGAACCCATTGATGATGATGCATGCTCTCTATAAAAAATTGGAGCGAAACAACATACAGGTTATCCGAGGCTGTGAGGTGCTTGCTTGTTCAGAAAGGGCTGAAGATGTTTGCATAAGTACAAATCAGGGAGACTTCATCTCAAAAAAATTATTGTATTGCACCAATGGTTATTCCAAAAAACTTATCCCTCAGGTAGAACTTTTGCCTGCACGGGCCCAGGTACTCATTACTGAGCCTATGGCACATTTGCGATTAGAAGGAACTTTTCACCACCATGAGGGCTATTACTATTTTCGTTCAGTGGGCAACAGGATTCTTTTGGGTGGTGGCAGACATCTTGATAAACTAACTGAAACCACCGACCAGCCCGGCCTCAATACTTACCTGCAGGAACACCTTGAACATTTTCTTCGCGAAAAGCTGAATGTTCCCGCGGATGTTGGTATTGCTCACCGGTGGTCGGGAATCATGGGCATGGGACCGGAGAAATTACCCTTGGTAAAATCCCTTGGGAAACATACTTTTTGTGCCATCAGGATGGGAGGCATGGGAATTGCGCTGGGTTCTCAAACCGGAAAAGAGGCTGCTGAAATGATTGTCCGTCATTCCTGAGCAATCAGTCCGGCGGTTATGCCGGCAGAAAAAAGACAAAGCGGTATTCCTCCCCCGGGATGGACACTGCCCCCGCAGAAGTAAAGTCCCTTCGGTGCATCTGCACGATTTTTTTGTCGTAAAAAAGCGGAGAACATACTGTTGGAAGCACTCCCATATAGGGCTCCCATATGGCTGCCTGTGTTCTCTTCAATCTGCGCTGGATCAAGGTGGTTTTCGAAAACAATATGGGAGCTGATATCCACACCCAATCTTGAAGAGAGCTTTTTTAGGATGATTGTTTTGATGGCTGCCCTCATCTGATCATTCACTTTCAATGGATTGGGAGGTACATTCACCATCACAAACCAATTTTCAGAGCCTTCGGGAGCATCCTTCGGACAGTGTTTAGAAGTGATGTTGAGGTACACCGTGATGTCATCAGGCAGTTCCCCATCCTCAAAAATGAATCTGAATTCTGCAGGGTAATCATTTCCGAAGAATATGTTGTGCAAGCCCAATTGAGGGAAAGTACGGTTGATTCCCCAGTAAAAAATTAATCCGGAGGATGAGAGCTGTCTTTGGATGGATTGAGGAGGCTTCATATCCGGCAGTAAGCGGGTGTATGTTTGGTGTACATCTGCATTGGAAACCACAAGATCGGCAGCATAAAAAGCATCTGTTGTTTGCAGTCCACACACTTTCTTGTCCTTTGTTTGAATGGCAATAATCTTTTGGGAAAAATGAAATTCTACTCCAAGGTCGCTGCAAAGTTTAAAAAGTGCCCGGGTAATGTCATGCATTCCATGTTGGGGAAGGTAGGCACCGAGCCCAAATTCCAAATGGGGAATGACCGAAAGAGTGGCAGGTGTTTGATAAGGACTCGATCCATTGTAAGTGGCATACCGATTAAACAGCTGGACGAGTTCCGGCGAACGGAAACTTTTTTTATTAAATGCATCCAGCGTGCTGAAGAGATGCAGGTGATGAATTTTTAAAATGAGTCTGAGCGTTTTCAGGTTCATAAAGCCCTTTAGCTGATGAAGGCTTTGTGCCAGAAACAAATCAGAGGTAAGCTCGTAAAGTTTTTGGCAATGCTTGAGATAAGCCTGAACTCTTGGGGCAGGTTCACCAAACAACAATTCGCATGATTTGGCAAATTTTGTTGCGTCAGTACTTGCAATCAATTCTTTACCTGAAGGAAAAAAATACCGGGTTATCTCATCCAGTTTTTGGTATTTAAAATAATCATGTAGGTTTTTGCCACACTCAGAAAACAATTGGTGCATCAGCGATGGCAGCGTGAACAGGGAGGGGCCCATGTCAAATCGAAAACCCTGTGCATTCAGGGCGTTTAGTTTCCCTCCGGGGTAAGTATTTTTTTCGATGACAGTGACCCGGTAACCGGCGGCGGCAAGTCTTGCTGCAACAGCCAAACCGGCTACACCTGCCCCTGCGACCAGAATTTTTTTTCTGCTGTTTACTGCCATTGAATTTTCATTTCCCTGATAAGTCTGTCCGCCTTGCCTATTTTCTCTATATAAAACAAGGCATACCGCATGTTCAACATGATGTTTCGGCAGAGAGAAGAATCATACTCCAGGTCGCTCATGGTTCCTTCCCAGCACCTGTCGAAATTGATGGCAAACATTTGACCTGATGAATTAAGTACAGGACTCCCCGAGTTTCCGCCGGTTGTATGACAGGTTGAAATGAAACAGGTTTGCAAGGACTGACCTGAGGGTGCATACCTTCCGAAATCAAGGCTTATGAGATGATTGTAAAGTGCGCTATCAATTGTATAATCGGACACTCCACTGAGGTACTTTTCGAGTATACCTTCAGTGGTGGTTACAAAATGATATTGAACACCATTTCGAGGAGAATAACCCCTGACATTTCCAAATGAAAAACGGAGTGTGCCATTCGCATCCGGATACCTGATGCTGTCGGGATAATACTTCAAGAGAAACGCCTGGTATTGTCTGTTGATTCTTCCTATTTCACTCTCCAATTTGATGAGTGGTGGCTCAACTTCCTGCCGGTAATACTGAGACACTAAAGTGGTGAACAAAACCAGGTCATTTTTTAGTATTTTGTTACATGCCTTTTCAGGTTTTTCGAGCCACTTGATCAGGGTATCTTGCCTGAGAAAAACGGATGTATAAATCTTTTCTGCGATCGATTCCGGAGCAGGTAAAAAAATCTTATTCTCGGCAATGAGTCCCGTGGAAGGATTTTTCTTGAGGAACTGGAAAAAATCGGGAAAAAATTTCAAGAATACAGCCCTGTCAACCTTTGGTGAAAACTCCTTGAAAAACTTCCTGATTTCAGTCTCCATTTTTTTTCGCTGGGCCTCTTTTAGGGAATCCTTTGCGGCTAAAAAATCCTTCGCCAGTCCGGCCATTTTATCAGCAAAGGCAAAAGCATCGATACCCATAAAAACCTCGTTGTATTTTAGACGGATACGATTGAGTGGAACATAGTCTGACAGATGCTTTTCAAGTGCTGACTTCATGGGTATAAAGAAGGCAGCATGAGGCCCGGTTGCGTAATTTTTTTCTGCAGTCATCCTGCGTTCAATGACCCTGCTTTTTTTGAGACCAAGAATTTCTCCTTGCCATTTTTTCCAGCCATTGGCGATGGAGCTGAAGCGGGAGGCATACATCAACTTAAGGGTATCATTCGTCCGGATGAATGAATTCCAGATGCTCAGGCGTTCTGTTCGGGCCTCAATCCTGATTGGGTCATCATCCTGTTGGATGACGCTGATGATATTTGAAAACAAATACTCATTGGTTTTCCCGGGATAACCCATTACCAGAGCGGGGTATCCTTCGCGGACAGGTTTTGCAGAAATCTCAAGAAATCGGGTGGGAATTACCGGTTGATTTTCCGGTTGATATTCTGCCGGTTGGGCATTTTTATCGCCATATACCCTGAACAGTGCAAAATCGGCGGTGTGCCGCGGCCACATCCAATTGTCGCTTTCCTCTCCAAATTTTCCACTTGCCTCTGGCGGGCAGCCCACCAACCTCACATCCTTGTATACCTTGTATCCATAGAGCATATGCTGATTACCGCCATAGGTGGATTTGACAATGGCAGTTATTCCGTTAACAGACTGACTGCTTTCGATTTCTTTGTAAGCATTTTTTAGTGCAGCTTCTCTCGCAGCAGGTTTGGCAAAAGTATCCGGGCAGATTTTATTGACCATGTCTGTGATGTCACGGATTTCCGTTGGCACCGATACCGTTAGTCCCGGGCATGGCAATTCATCTGCATCGCTATTGGCCCAAAAGCCGTTTTTGAGTAAATCCTTTTGTAAACTAGAAAGCTTGGTGATGTAATCGTAGCCACAATGATGATTGGTAATGACCAGCCCTCGTCCGGAGATGAACGAACCTGTGCAACCTCTTACAAAAAGTACCACGGCATCTTTGAGAGAGGCATGATTGGCATCAAAAACAGCATTGGAATCCAAGGCAAAGCCCTCTTCCGCAAGGCGGGTCCACACATTTTTTCCTGCTTTTACAGGAACCCACATACCCTCCTCTTCACGGGCAGAAAGCACAAGTGTGCAACAAGATATTGCCAACAAAAAAAATCCTCTGATGAAGTACATGGTCGCAAATGTATCAAACGAAGGATTAGGTTGTTTTTTGTGGCACTGTCAATGATTGATGATTTTTGAGGTGGTGTGAATGCTTGTGTACCCAAGGCATTGTTCAGCCGGTTTTTAAAAGTCATTGAGGCCACCTATATCTGCCAAAGAATGGTTTTGTTGCTGATTATCAAATATTTATCAGGTTAAATACAAACAAACCTTACAAGATATACTGCCGTTTCGTTTGAAATTTTTACATTTGCGGGCTTAAAAAACTAAAAAGATGTACCTTACTTCAGATGTAAAAAAAGGGATATTTGGTAAACACGGTGGAAAAGAAGTGAACACCGGAGCTGCTGAATCACAAATCGCATTGTTCTCTTTCAGGATCAATCACCTGACAGAACACCTCAAAGCAAACAAGCACGACTACAACACACAGCGTGCACTTATTGGTCTGGTTGGCAAACGCAGAAAAATTCTCGATCACTTAAAGGAATCAGATATCGAGCGTTACAGAGCCATCGTTAAGGAGCTGGACCTAAGAAAATAATCCACAAAATTCATAAGGCGACCCATGACGCGGTTGCCTTTTTTTTTATTCACCCGGCGGAAACTCCGCCACAATTCCCATGTTATGCACTATCAGTTAAAAACCCAAAAAATTACCATGCCCGATGGCAAGGAAATCCATATAGAAACAGGTAAACTAGCCAAGCAGGCGGATGGTTCTGTGGTTGTTAGAATTGGCAATACCATGCTTCTTGCCACGGTTTGTTCCAAAACGCAGGCCGCAGACAATGTTGACTTTCTGCCTTTGATGGTTGATTACCAGGAAAAATATGCATCAGTAGGGCGCTTTCCCGGTGGCTTCTTCAAAAGAGAAGCCCGCTTGTCAGACTATGAAGTTTTGATTTCCCGTTTGGTTGACAGAGCCATCAGGCCTTTGTTTCCGGACGATTATCATGCTGATACCCAGGTATTGATTTCGCTGATCTCTTCAGACGACAATATACTGCCTGATTCCTATGCAGCGCTGGCTGCTTCTTCGGCTTTGAGTGTATCTGATATTCCTTTTAACGGGCCCATCTCTGAAGTGCGGGTTGCCCGCATCAACGGGAAACTGGTCGTTAACCCTTATAGAGATGAGCTTGCCAATGCTGATCTTGACCTGATTGTTTCTGCCTCTATGCATGACATCAACATGGTTGAGGGTGAGATGAATGAGGTATCAGAAGAGGTGATGATTGAGGCTTTGAAACTGGCACATGAAGCCATCAAAGAACAATGCAAAGCCCAGCTCGAATTATCAAAAGCCACCGGTAAAACAATACGCACCTACAGCCATGAAAAACACGATGAGGCGCTGAAAAAAGCAATTTTTGATTTTTGCCTGGACAAGGTTTATGCCGTGGCAAGTGAAGGCAATGCAAGTAAACAAGTGCGTAAAGAAAAGTTCGAGAGTATCAGGGAAGCTTTTATTGCTACCCTCACTCCGGAAGAAGCCTCCGAAAAATCTTTTCTGATCAGTCGTTATTTTCATGATGTTGAGAAAAAAGGAGTTCGTAAAGCGGTTCTCAACGAAAGACGCAGGCTCGACGGCAGGGCGCTTGACGAAATTCGTCCCATTTGGTGTGAGGTAGATTACCTTCCATCGGCACATGGATCTGCCATTTTTACACGAGGAGAAACACAATCCCTTACCTCCATCACGCTTGGTTCCAAAATGGACGAGCAAATTATTGATGGCGCGGTAATTGCCGGATACAATAAGTTTTTACTTCACTACAATTTCCCTCCCTTCTCTACAGGGGAAGTAAAACCCCAAAGAGGAACAGGTCGCAGAGAAGTTGGCCATGGTAATCTTGCCATGCGTGGCCTCAAAAAAATGTTGCCGGATGATTCAGTTTACACCATTCGTGTGGTAAGTGATGTATTAGAAAGCAATGGTTCCTCTAGTATGGCCACGGTTTGTGCCGGATCAATGGCATTGATGGATGCAGGTATCAAAATGAAAAAGCCGGTGGCCGGTATTGCCATGGGATTGATTTCAGATTCAGAAACAAAAAAGTTTGCTGTTCTGTCGGATATCCTTGGCGATGAAGACCATTTGGGTGACATGGATTTTAAAGTGGTGGGCACCAAGGAGGGGATTACTGCCTGTCAGATGGACATCAAGGTTGACGGATTGAGCTACGACTTGCTGGCACAGGCATTGTTGCAAGCAAAGGCCGGTCGTTTGCACATCCTTTCAGAAATGGAAAAAGCCATCAATCAGCCCAAAGAAGATTACAAGCCACATGCTCCCCGTATCGTTACACTCACCATTGCAAGGGAGTTTATTGGTGCGGTTATCGGTCCCGGTGGAAAAATTATACAAGAGATGCAGAGAGAGAGTGGTACCACCATTACCATTGAAGAGGTAGGCGAATTCGGAAAGGTAGAAATCATGGGCAACAACCGTGATAAAGTGCAGTTTGTTATTGACAAAATCAAAGGCATAACTGCTGTTCCAGAATTGGGCGATACCTACAAAGGAAAAGTAAGATCTATCCAGCCCTACGGCGCATTTGTAGAATTTTTACCTGGTAAAGACGGGCTCCTGCACATTTCGGAAGTGGACCACAAAAGACTTGAAAGTTTGGATGGCGTTCTTGCCGAAGGCGACATCATTGATGTGCAACTAATAGGTATTGATAAGAAAACCGGTAAATACAAGCTTTCAAGAAAATCGCTTTTGCCAAAGCCGGAAGGTCATCAGGCCCGCACTCCAAGGACACAAGAGGAGTCTGCCGGAGAGAACTGAACATCCTAAGACATAAATCATCAACAAATTCAAGGGTTTGGTTCATGACCAAACCCTTCTTTTTTTGCATCGCACTTTAGCACGCGTCCAATCAAACGGTTTGTAAGCTGAACTTTAATTCCACGCGAGTGGTATGGTTTACTGGTTAAGATTTTAGCAACCTCTCCTTCTGTCTGCAACAAAAAGGGCCTGTCCTTTTTCCTCACAATAATCACATGATCACCAACAGCGATACATGACCTGAAATGAGCGGGATTTTTATCGTTTTTCATTTTATCCTGTAAAGAAGCCATGTGCATCGTATTACCTTTGTCAAAAATCAGAAAATGTTTGAAAACGCCAACAAACTGAATCCCTTGTCCCAATTAGGAGAATTCGGCCTCATCGGAGAACTGGAAAAAGCATTTCCCACCAGTCAAGCCGGAATCGTGTTGGGTATTGGAGACGATGCCGCAGTTTTTGAAAAAGATGCCGAAAATTACTGGTTACTCAGCACTGATATGTTGGTGGAGGGTATTCACTTTGATTTGGTTTATACACCGCTCAAACATCTGGGATACAAAGCCATTGTGAGCAATGTATCAGACATTGCTGCCATGAATGGTATTCCCAAGGCAGTAACCGTATCTCTTGCATTGTCATCTAAATATACCATTGAAGCCATCGAAGCACTCTTTGAAGGCATTCAACTTGCCTGCCACAAATACGGACTTGACCTGGTGGGTGGCGACACCAGCAGCAGCAAGCATGGCATGATGTTGTCTGTGACCATCGTTGGGGAAGTAACCAAGCATGATGTTGTATACAGAAACGGAGCATCTTTGAGCGATATCGTAGTGGTTACCGGTGATTTAGGAGGAGCATATGCGGGCCTGCAAATTCTGGAGAGAGAAAAATCTGTATTCCTGGCAAACAGCGGTATTCAGCCTGAACTGGAGGGCTATGACTACATTCTGGAGAGACAGTTGAAGCCGGAGGCGAGAACCGATATCAGGAAATTGCTCTCCCAGCTGGAGGTAAAACCAACTGCGATGATTGATGTATCAGACGGCTTATCGGGTGAGTTACATCATTTGGCCAGGCGTTCCGGTGTGGGCTTCACCATTTATGAAGATAAGTTGCCGATTGACCAGCTTACCTATGACACAGCCAGAATGCTCAATCTGGATCCCAGCATTTGTGCGCTTCATGGCGGAGAAGATTATGAATTATTATTTACCATTCCGGTCACTGATTTTGAGAAAGTAAAGGGTAATCCCAGCTTGTCTGTCATTGGTTATTGTTCAGAGGCAGCAAACGGAATCAACCTAATTACGCGCGGTGAAACCGCTGTGGTTCCGATTGTGGCTCAGGGATGGAACGCATTCAACAATCCTGCATAAAAAAACCCGGCTTTTGCCGGGCTTTCATGTATTTTTATTTGGTATAGATTACCAATTATTCCACATCAGGTTTTGATCTGAATAATTTAAGTTTATATGCTGCGAGAAAAAATGCTGCCAATGCGAGAAAAATCAAACCTTTGTTTACCGGTATACAAGGAGGAGGCCAACATGGAGGACCACCACCACCACCGGGAGGCCCTGGAGGAGCACCTTGTGTAAGCTCCGTCTGAACAAGAAAAAAACAAACCAATAGGGCGGTTTTTTGTAGTAGGACGGCTATTCGTTTATGTAAGTTCATATGGTAAACCTCTTGAAACGGGTATTCTTTTTTGTCTGAAGAACGATGAAATGATGATTAAATCAGACGAAATACAAATACTCACTTCTTAAATCGTTGCAAACATAACTCAATTTTATTTGTTTTCCAATTCTGTGTTTGAATTTTGGGGAGAATCTGTTATTTTAACAAAATAAATCAGTCTCGGCCTGAAATTAATTTTCTGTAAAACTTCGCTTTCTTCATATTTCCGGTGGATTCATATAGTCTTACAAGATTGGTAAATGCTTGATAATAATTGGGTTGTAATTCAGTAGCACGCAGTAATTTTTGTTCTGAAAGCACAGGATTTCCCTGAATAAAAGCAATGTATCCGAGGTTACACCAAGCCGGTGCGTAAAGGCTGTCTTCAAGAAGCAACCGGGTAAACACCTTCTCAGCACCCACAATATCACCGGAGGCAAAAAGTGCGGTACCCCATTTATTCTTGAAATCCGGTACAAATGGAGCCAGGGTATTACACATTTCAAATTCTGCGAGGGCCAGTGAAAGATTTCCTGTTTGAAGTGCTGCATCGCCTACACGGTAATGCAACCAGGCCAGATGGTTATCCCAACTCATGAGGCGCTCCCGAAACACCTCAAGGTGTTGCGATTGCTTGTATCGTTGAAGAACAAGTGGAAAATCATTTCTCAAAAATGCCTCCTGAATAGATAATTCAGCCTTGAGTGATACATCCGGTATCCGGGAAATGTAATGCGCTGCGGAATCCAGAACAAATCCATCGGTACTAACTTTTTCAGCATATTGAAGGTAGGCTTTTGCCCTAGAGCTGTGCGAAGGGTTGAGATTGTTTATCGCACTGAGTCCAAGAAACTTCTTTATGGCAGTGCTTGTTGGTTCCTTCTTTTTGCGGTGTACGGCAATGCGGTGGTCATGCACGGTAACATGCGGTATATCCACAGATCCCGAAACCGGCATATGACAGGAAACGCAATTGTTGTCAAGAGCATTCACCTGAACAGGATTTTCTGTACAGGCACTTCCACCATGGCATTTGCGGCAGGCATCATTAAACACATTCTTGTTGGTATTGCGCACAGACACATGAGGATTGTGGCAGTTGACGCAAGTAAGTCCATTCTTATAAGGACGGAGTGCGTCCGGATTTGCTTTGCTGTTTGAGACAATCATGCATCGGCTCTGTTTTAGTCTGTCTGCATGTGAGGCCATGATAAAGTGGTCTTTACTGTCTGCGTATCTGGGAAGATAAACGGTGATATAATCACGGAGTCGCATTCCGGGTTTAAAATCAAAAAATGAATGGTTGTTCTCCAGTACAGCTGTTCCCTGGAGGTGACAACGCTGGCACACATCAAACTGCAAATCAATAGGCAGTTTGGCCGGATTAACAATAGAATAATCTATGTATTTTGAAGTATCAACCCATTCTCCTTTTTGTTTGGCAGCCACATGCGCCCCTCCCGGTCCATGACATCGCTCACAAGAAATTCCATCGGGTATACGGGTGTATTTATTCTCGGATCCTTTTACCATGTCCGGCAAAGCATTGTGACATGTCATACATTCCAAACCGATTTTCCTGCTGAACCTGGAATTATTGCAATTTTCAAATCCCGGTGGCAAATCCCATTTTCCGGATTGGGTATAAAAAGTCATAGGCATCTGATGAACATAGCCGTTTACAAGAGACAGGTGGCTATTTGTGTGCTGACCACTGCCGATGATATAATCTACCTTACGGGAAAGAGAAAAAACGGTGTCCTTTTGTTTAAGAATAAATTCTTTGATGTATAGTTTTTGTGACTTCCATTGCGCGGTGTAAAGCAGTTTTGCGCATGAATCTTTTACAAGCACAGCCGGTTTAAAAACGGCGGATGACTTGGTCTGAGTAGCGCTATCGAAACTCAAACCCATGCCTGTGTGTAAAAAAGTTTGGTATTTTTCGGGGTGGCAATTCCGGCAGGCTTGCATACCAACATAACTAACGGTGTCGTTGTGATTGAGATAACCAGCAGCCTGATTTTTATTATGAATTTCCGGACGATTACACCAAGCAAAACTTAAAAGAAGCAGCAAGATGAAA
>JBEICQ010000054.1:0-12670 GCA_040383885.1 Flavobacteriales bacterium
TATTCAATGTCCAGCCAAATACCCCCGAAGAAGTGGAGATCAGCGGACTATCGGGAGATACAAAATATTATTACCGTTTGCATTACAGTGTAAACAGCAGCACGCCAAACACAAGCGGGCCTGAGTATACTTTTCATACACAAAGAGCAACCGGACAGGGATTCACTTTTACGATTGAGGCAGATGAGCATCTGTATGACAAAAAAGGAGTAGAAAGTCTTTATCACCTGACACTGGCCAATCAACTTGCCGACAATCCCGACTTCATGCTTTCCTTGGGTGATATTTTCGGAGATGACCATGAGCCTTTCACCATCACCTCCTCAGCATTGGATACCCTGCATCGTAATTACAGGCCATTTTTAGGTGAAATCTGTCACTCGGTACCATTTTATGTATGCTTAGGAAATCATGAGGGTGAAAATGATTATTACCAAAGCATCAATCCACCATATAATCTGTGTTATTACGGAACCCAGTGGAGAAAATTTTATTATCCCAATCCTTATCCAAATAATTTTTACTCCGGAAACACCACACTTGAACCTTACGGCATCGGGTATCCGGAAAATTATTTTGCATGGACATGGGGCGATGCCTTGTTTGTGGTACTCGATGTGTATCGCGACCAAAATGATACTGCAGCCAAACCACAAGGCTGGAACTGGAGCCTGGGTGATCCGCAGTATTTTTGGCTGAAAAACACACTCGAAAGCAGCAACAGCACTTATAAGTTTGTCTTTGCACATCACATCCGCGGACAAGGACGAGGAGGAATCATCCCTGCTTATCTTTACGAATGGGGAGGATATCAGAATGCCAACGGAAACTACACTTTTCCCATTCGCAGACCCAACTGGCCAAAACCTATTCACCGATTGTTTGCAGACAACGGAGTAAACATCTTCTTTCAGGGACATGATCACTTGTTTGCCAGAGAGGAATTGGACAATGTGGTGTATCAGGAAGTACCGATGGCAGCAGATTCTACCTATGAGATTGGCATGCTGGCAAACGCATCTGCATACACAGCCGATACATTACCCGGTTCGGGACATCTTCGGGTAAATGTGCAACCCTCCTGCATAACCGTAGATTTTATCAGGGCCTATCTTCCGGCAGATACCTTAGGAGGCCTGCATCAGAACGGTGAGAATGCATTTAGTTACACCATCGGAAATTGTTTGCCTACGGAAGTAAAAAATCCTGAAGCAACCTATGAACCCGGTGTTTATCCCATCCCTGCAAGAGAAACATTATTTGTTCAGTACCCACTGCGCGAAAATCAAACAGCTAAAGCTTTGCTCCTGGATGTAAATGGAAAATTGGTTTCAGAAAATTCAATCATCAAAGACTTTTACGCTACTCCCATAGACATAGGCAGCGTAGCGCCCGGTATCTATGTACTGAAAGTGCTTGCCGGCAATTTCTCTTACACCAAAAAAGTTGTCATCACAAAATAGAACCATGCGTCATTTTCTTCTTCACTTAGCGCTTTTTCATTGGCTGTTTTTCGCCAATTTTTCTCATGCACAGGTGGTCACACAAGCTGAATTTCTGGGCCGGCCCACCGACCATAGCATCACCCTGCAAATGTTTTTTGATACGGTTGTAGAAACCCGCACATTGATTGGAAATACACCCGGAAACTACACCCGAACCACCGCCTGGCAATTGCATGCACAGGGCAATCATGCAGAGTGGGTGATTGATAGTCTTCAACCCAATCAGCAATATGTTTACAAAGTACAATACCGCTTGCCCGGAAGCAGTGTTATCCAAAACAGGACAGAGCGTTTTTTCAGAACAGCCAAACAACCCGGAAACACTTTCCGGTTTTTGGTTCAGGCCGATCCGCATATGGATTCCCAAACAGATACGGCAATCTACAATCGTTGTATGAGAAACCAGATGGAAGACTCAGCTGACTTCATGGTTGACCTTGGCGATTTTTTAATGACAGATAAACTCAAACGCACAGGAACAAACATCATCCCTTATGATACTATTCCTTACCGCTGCAAGCTATTGAGGAGTCGCTATGAAATTGCTTCTCACTCCATGGCTATGTACAATACCCTTGGCAATCATGAAGGAGAGGCAGGTTGGATGTTGAATGGTACTGCAAACAACATTGCAATCTGGAATACCAACGAAAGAAAAAAATATTTTGCCAATCCTTATCCGGATGCCTTCTACAGCGGCGATTCAACCCATTATCCTTTCTGCGGACAGCGAGCTGCTTATTATTCATGGACATGGGGTGATGCCTTGTTTGTGGTGATAGATCCTTATTGGTTCACCAATCCAAAACCCGATTCGCTGCATGGCTGGAGATGGACCCTTGGCCAACAGCAATACAACTGGCTCAAGCAAACGCTTGAACAGAGCCCCTCCACTTTTAAATTTATTTTTTCGCATCAGTTGGTGGGCGGTGATCCCGATGGCAGAGGAGGCGTGGAATTTTCCCACCTGTACGAATGGGGAGGAAAAAACCTGGATGGCAGCGATGGGTGGGCGGCCAACCGTCCCGGCTGGGCGATGCCCATCAAGGATGTACTCACTGCAAACCGCAGCAGCATCTTTTTTCACGGACACGATCACTTTTTCGGTAAGCAGCAACGCGACTGCCTGGTATATCAGGAATGTCCGCAACCGAGTCATCCCAACTTTAACAATGTCAATGTAGCAGCAGATTACGGCTATTTTCAGGGACAGATCCTTCCCAACTCAGGACACATCAGGGTGACGGTGGGTCCAACACAAACCAAAGTAGAATATGTGAGGGCTTACAAAGCCGCAGACGAAACACCCAACAGACATAACAAAGATATTTCTGCAACCTATTTTATCGAGCAGGTAAACTGCTACGATTCAGTTGCTGTTGGATATCCCATTATCTGGAACAGTAATTATAGTGAGGAACTGATTTTTCCGAATCCTGCAGCAGATGAAACTTGTATCAAGTTCCATGTAAAAGAATCATCAAACACCCTCTTGGAAATTTTCGACATGCAGGGCAAACGCATACGCACACTCATCCATAACAGTGAGTTACTTCCGGGCGATTACCAGGTCTTTTGGGATGGAATGACTGCCGGCGGAGAGATGGTTTCAGACGGAAGCTACCTCTGCCTACTCAATGGAAAATCACTTGGAAAAATCATCAGAAAAAAACCATAAAACCAAAACACATGAAAACCTTTTTTCTATTTCTTGTAAGCTGTGTACTTGCGCTTAGCCTGCATGCGCACGAAAGCAATTATGAAAAAGTATTTCCACATACTTTCACTGATCCTTCCGGCAAAATTCTTGCGAATGGCTATTTCCTGTTCGAAAAAAACAGAGAAGTGCATATTGAAACAGTAAGTGGTAAAACTATGCGCTTGCCCATCATTGCCTTATCTGCAGATGACAGGCAATACATCGGTGAAAAAACAAGACGCCTTTCTCAACTGAACGGCACCGTATGGAATCTCAAAACTCATGAGCATAACAACAACCATCCATGGGTCCTCGCCGGATTTTTAGTGATGCTGGGGGTACTTGCAGGCTTTGTTATTCCCGGAAAAAGCAGGACCTATGCCCTGCCCTTGCTTGCGGGTACTTTGCTGGCCATTTTCTCCGGCTTCAGAAACAAGGTTGTACAACTTTCTCATAGCAATACCAATCCCACTTTTCTTGACTCAGTTTTTGCCGCCTTTGCGCCGGAAGTAAGTACCTATTACAACAACACCTATTACTATGTACAATCCAACGGTTTGCCAAAAACACATACCCTCATGGTAGGTATCTCCAATCACGGCTGGCAGCAACAGGTGCCTACTCCGCAATGCTATTATGGAAACAATGCATGGCCCATCCCGCTCAATCCGGTGATGGCAGCCAATCCGATTCCGGTAGATTCCATTCATTTTACACGAGGAGCCATTGCCATTGCTGCCAATGGGATTCCTATTTTTAATGTGCATACCAACACAGGTGTAGATTCCTATCTGGACGGGCAATTAGACAATTTCGGCGGCCACTGCGGAAGAGCCGACGATTACCATTATCACATTGCTCCTTTGCATCTCTATAACTACACACCCACTTCATTGCCCTGTGCGATGGGTCTGGATGGGTATGCTGTCTATGGCAGCACTGAGCCTGATGGCAGCCCGATGCAAGCCCTCGATGCCAACCACGGTCATTTTGGAAGCAATGGCATCTATCATTATCATGGAACATCCTCAGCGCCCTACATGATTGCGCGGATGGCAGGGCAAGTAACAGAAGACAACACACACCAACTGGTGCCACAGGCGGCAGCACATGCCATCCGGCCTGCACTCACACCACTCAATGGTGCCCTTATCACAGCATGCACTCCCAATGCTGGTTTTTCCGGTTACAACCTCACCTATGTGCGCAACGGACAAACCGATTCCATTGTTTACAACTGGACACCTTCTCTGGCATTTACCTTCAGGTTTTACACTGCAGGCAACGGAACCTTCACACAGAACAATTACCAGAGTAATTATGTGTGTAATTTTCCTTTGGGCGAGTCAGTTCCGGGAGAAGACGAACAGCCTCTTCGTTTGTATCCAAATCCGGGAGACGGAAACCTTTACATTCAGGGTAATGCCAAAAATGAACCCATCACAATTGCTGTATTCAATATAGCCGGCAGCCTGGTGAAACAATCATTGGCGGAAGGGAACATCCTCAATTTATCCGCACTCAATCCGGGCATCTACCTATGCAGATTAACATCAGCCGGCGCTCAGAGTGTTCAAAAGATCATCATCAAATAAAAACATGCGCAGCATATTCATCCTCGGTATCCTATTGGCGGGTAAACTATTCGGACAGGGCATACAAAAAACCATGCTCCGCCTGCCTGATACAGGTCAAATAAACAGCTACACCAATACCCCGGGGGAAGACAGCGATTTTTTAATCAATGTACCCGGTTATCTCGACAATGGAGACGGAACACTTACTGATACAATCACCGGACTCATGTGGCAGAAAGGAGACGGAGGTGAAATGCGATTTGCCTCTGCGCTCAACTATTGTGATACACTCACCCTGGGCGGTTACAACGACTGGAGGCTTCCCAAGCCACATGAGGCATTCAGTTTGATGCTTCTGCAAAATGTAAACCCTGCCCTGCATTCCTTGTTTACCAATACTGCTGCTGAATACTGGTACACCTCAGTACTGCAAGCCAATGATACAGGAAAGGTATGGGCAACGAATGCCGGAGGCGGAATCGGTAATCATCCCAAAACAGAAACCATCAGTGCGGGAGGGATTAAAAAATTCCATCCACGGGCGGTAAGACAGGTCATCGCCCCTAACCTCTTGCCCGCACAATTCACAGACAATGGCGATGGAACGGTAAATGATCTGGTAAGCGGACTTACATGGAAAAAAAACATCAGTGCTGATACCCTTACCTGGGAAAATGCACTGCTTTATGCAGATACCTGCACAAGCGCAGGATACAACGACTGGCGATTACCAAACATCAAGGAAATGCATTCCATCAACAATGAGGCACTGGCCAATCCCTCTGTAGATGTATTCTTTTTTCCCGGCGCCGGATTAAAAAAAATATGGTCTTCCACCTCTCTCTCCAACCAAACAAGCAAAGCATGGTACCTGGATACACGCTATGGTATTACCACCTATGCTCTTAAAACAAGAAGGATTTACACCCTGCTTGTCAGGGGCTCAGGCAACCTCATCACCCGGGTGCCGGAAAATCAAAAGCAGTTTCCTGAATGGCGGATTTATCCCAATCCGGGTATCGGAAAAATACAGCTTGTGGGAGCCGATCCGGCAGCTTATTTTCAGGTGTATAAACCATCCGGCGAGCTTGTTTTTTCGGGCCGGGCACAAGCAATTGAAAATGCTTTTAAGCCGGGCAAGGGAATGTATATCGTACGCGAAACAGGCAGCGGAAGAAGCATGAAAGCACTCGTGATAGAATAAAAAAAACAGCGGTGAAGGAGCATTTTTTTATTGCAGGATTCACCCATGTCATCCCATGGGGATATGATCACCTGCTGTTTATTATCTGTCTTTTTTTTGTTCAAAAAACTTTTAAAGAACTGAGTCTTTTAAGTCTCTGTTTTACGCTTGCCCACAGCATTACGCTTGCCGCAGGATATTACAAACTCATTCTTGTCCCTCCCCCGGTTACCGAGCCTCTCATCGCCCTGAGTATTGTGGCGTTGGCTTTTTTAAGAATGAAAGAAAGCCGGCCATTCAAATTTCCTTTTATCACTGTATTTATTTTTGGTTTGCTTCATGGCAGCGGATTTGCCGGAGCACTCAGCGCAGAACTTGACCGGAGTTACTCCTGGTTTGCACCTTTGCTCTTGTTTAACCTGGGCATTGAAGCAGCACAGTTTTCCATCCTTGCATTTATGTACCTCCTTTTTCATGAAGTCATGAAAAAAAATGAACAGGAACTGCAAACATTAACCAAAATCATCTGTGGCCTCTGTGCTGCTGCAGGCATGTTTTTGTTTGTAAGCCGCCTGATTGAAACTTTCCGGGGATGACAAAAAAAGTTAATTAACAAGGCTGCATGGCACGGGTCGGGCAATATCTAATTTCCGGGAGTAGTTTTACAAATTAAAATATGAACCCTATCCTGAATAATTTAGAAAGAGCCATCAGAATGGTGCTCGCACTTATTTTACTTGCAACCTGCTCATCCGAACTAATCAACGGAAACAAAACATGGCCACTTGTTTTGTGCTCTTTGTTTTTAGCAGCCACCGGAGTTTTGGGCTATTGTCCCACCTACAAACTGATTCATCTGATGGGTCTGAGGAAACAAAAAAAGTAGTCCGGGCTGCACCGGAGTCATGGTGCATGTTACCATACCGGAATATCAGGTTCATGCAATGGCCTGCAAAGATGGTCATGCTGAATTTTACCTGTTTTAACTGAACCCCAAAAAACCGTTCCCGGCATTGTCCTGAAAATATTACTTTTGAGGCGCTCATGAAAAAATACCTTCTCTTGTCGCTTTCCATCCTACTTCTAACTTTTGCAGGTTGTAAAGAGAAACTCTCCCTGAATGAACCCTGGAAAGAGATCATGGTCATCTATGGCTTTTTAGATCATACCCAAGCAATACAGTATGTACGAATAACCAAGGCATTTTTAGGTGACGGAGACAACTCCGGCTACGCAAAGATTCCCGACAGTATCTATTACGATCCTAAAATTATTGATGTAAAATTGTATGAGTATGCCGGCAATACCGCTACCACACTGCTCCGCACAATCACATTAAGAGACACCATTCTACAGGACTTGCCTGAAGGTGCCTTTGCTCAATCACCCAATCGTCTATTCTACACCAACCAAACGCTGGATGTTGTAAACACTTATAAAATTGTGGTAAAAAATACCCGAACAGGATACGAAGCCAAAGCCAGTACCAAGCTCATCAGCATTTTACCTCTCGTATCTTCCTCCCTTTTCTCTGTGGTCACAGGAGCTGCGAATGATCGATCCTATTCCAATTTTTCGTTCACTCAGAAATCCACTCCAAATACCAAGAGTTTTCAATGCACGCTTCAATTTTTCTATGCAGATAGTTTCAACAACGGCAGCGTAACAGAAAAAATGCTTGAGTACAAATATCCCCTTCAAATCCTCGACAATCCAAAAGGCGGAGTAAGCAGCAACCAAATCATTAACGGCAGAGATTTTATTGGATTCTTAAAATCAAACAAAGCCAATTCATTTCCTGCAAATGGCACCTTTCGTCGTGCCAGGGGCGTTTACCTTACCCAAACCTGTGCAGCAGAAGAACTCACTAATTACTACAGCATCAACAAACCGAGTGGTGCTCTTCTGCTCGAAAAACCTGTGTATACCAACATCACCAATGGTGTAGGAATATTCTCCAGCCGTGCCTACAGGGTACAAGGCAATCTGCAGCGTGGAGGCATCATGGGTTTATCCGACGGCACCAAACAGGTACTTGCCGCCGACTCAATTGGTCTCGGGTTCGTGTACCCCTGATCATCTCAGTGTCTTTTTGTCACATTTTTTTTGAGTTCACCTGACTTGCTTGCAGGTTTATCGTGTCATTTGTCGCAATTCAGGGGATGGCACAATCCTTGAAAAGTAAAAGCAAAATTCATAAAAATGGGAAAAATCATAGGTATCGACCTTGGTACCACCAATTCATGTGTAGCCGTTATGGAGGGCAATGAACCGGTGGTAATCGCCAACAGCGAAGGAAAAAGAACCACTCCTTCCATCGTTGCGTTTGTAGAAAACAATGAGCACAAAGTTGGAGATCCTGCCAAACGCCAGGCCATCACCAATCCAAAAAAAACCATCTACTCCATCAAGCGCTTCATGGGCGAAACCTTCGATAAGGTATCTACTGAAATTTCAAGGGTTCCCTATGATGTAAACAAAGGCGACAACAACACGCCAAGGGTGAACATCGACGGACGCCTATACACACCTCAGGAAATATCTGCCATGATTCTTCAGAAGATGAAGAAAACAGCCGAAGATTTTTTGGGCACCACAGTAACTGAGGCAGTCATCACAGTACCTGCGTATTTCAATGATGCCCAAAGACAGGCTACCAAAGAAGCAGGTGAAATTGCCGGCTTAACTGTAAAGCGTATCATCAACGAACCTACAGCCGCTGCACTGGCCTATGGTCTCGACAAGAAAAACAAAGACCTTAAGATCGTGGTATTCGACTGCGGTGGTGGAACACATGATGTATCCATCCTCGAACTCGGAGTTGGCGTTTTTGAAGTAAAAGCCACCGGAGGTGATACCCACCTTGGGGGTGATGATTTCGACCAGGTCATTATTGATTGGCTCGCACAAGAATTCATCAACGACGAGGGGATCGATCTCCGCAAAGATCCCATGGCTCTTCAGCGTTTGAAAGAAGCTGCAGAAAAAGCCAAGATAGAACTCTCCAGTACCACCAGCAGTGAAATCAACCTGCCCTACATCATGCCCGTAAATGGCATTCCCAAACACCTCGTGCGCAACCTGAGCCGCGCCAAGTTCGAACAACTTGCCGATTCGCTCATCAAGCGTACCATTGAGCCATGCCGCACTACTTTGCAACAATCCGGAATGAAGGTGGGAGATATCGACGAAGTCATTCTTGTGGGAGGTTCAACCCGTATACCGGCCATTCAAAAAGCGGTAGAAGACTTTTTCGGAAAAGCACCTTCTAAAGGTGTTAACCCCGATGAAGTGGTTGCAGTAGGTGCAGCCATCCAGGGCGGTGTACTCACTGGGGAAGTAAAAGATGTGCTCCTGCTCGATGTAACGCCTCTGAGTCTGGGCATCGAAACCATGGGCGGTGTAATGACCAAGTTGATTGAATCCAACACCACCATTCCTACCAAAAAATCAGAAACATTTTCAACAGCTTCCGATAGTCAGCCCAGTGTAGAAATTCATATTCTGCAGGGAGAGCGCCCCATGGCTGCACAAAACCGTACCATAGGTCGTTTTCATCTCGACGGCATCCCTCCTGCACCCCGCGGCGTTCCGCAAATAGAAGTGACTTTCGATATTGATGCGAATGGCATCTTGCATGTAACCGCCAAAGACAAGGCTACAGGCAAATCCCAAAACATCCGCATTGAAGCCTCTTCCGGCTTGTCCGATGCAGAGATTGACCGCATGAAGAAAGAAGCGGAAGCCAATGCCGAAACAGATAAACGCGCCCGTGAAGAAGCAGATAAAATCAATTCTGCAGATTCGATGGTGTTCCAAACCGAAAAACAACTCAAGGAATACGGCGAAAAAATACCTGCCGATAAAAAAGCCACCATTGAGTCAGCGCTTGCCGAACTCAAAACGGCACATGCTGCCCGCAACCTGACAGAAATTGATGCAGCCATCGAAAAACTGAACGCTGCCTGGCAGGCTGCCTCCTCCGATATGTATGCGGGCGGAAGCACTCCTAATCAGGAAGGCGGACAACCCAACAATGGCGGTGCCCAGTCCGGCAACAATGCCGAAGCTACCGATGTGGATTTTGAAGAAGTAAAATCCTGATCAAGTTCAACCAAAAAAAAATCCCGGCTTGTCCGGGATTTTTTTTTGCTTTAAAGCGTAGTCATTTAAAATGGCAAATCATCTTCTGAGGAACCCTGCACATACGATTCAGTAATGCTTGGAGGCGTTTGTCCTGAAGAAGGGAATGGAGCTTGTTGCGGAGCAGCGTAAGCAGGCTGTTGCGGAGCGGCATACCCCGATTGGTTAGACATAGACGGTGCTGCAACACCAGCTTCAATTTTCCATGCGTCGAGCGTGTTAAATACTTTTACTTCGCTGTCAGGGGATTTCTGCCATTCCCTTCCGCGCAGGTTAAAATACACTTTAAGAAGGTCGCCTTCGCGGTAAGGTTCAATCTGTGAACACTTATCATTTACAAGCTGAAACAAAAGCGTTTGTGGGTACTGTCCGTTGGAAGATTCAATGATGACAAATTCACGCTTCGAAAATTTGTCGCTGATGCGCTGTTCCTGTCCTTTGTTTTTGAGGACTCCTGTGATGGTAAACATGGTATGATATTTTACACGAAGATACAAAACACAGGGCAGCCACGCATCTGTTTTTATCAACAATTTTACACCCCGTGATAAGCCAGCAGGGTTTTCCATGCATGGCCCACCTGTTGCATGTCGAGGTATTTGGCTGCAGTGGCATGCACAAACGCACTCATGTCTTCTTGTCCTTCAAACCATTCATGCGGCAATTCATTTTTAAAGGCAAGCACGGCCTCCTTGTCAGGAAAAGATTCAACATTACCCAGCTGGCCAAGATGATTACCGGTAAGCACTTTGCTTAAACGAATAGGTTCAGGCAGGCGATCAACCCCAATGCCCAGGGTGCTCAGTGGCTTCTCCACTTCAAAGAGGGCATCGCCAAAAGCCCTGCCATAATAATTTTCTCCCAGGCGCGATACCAGCCTGAGTTTGTCCTGGATAATTTTTCCTTCCTCCATCACCTGCTCGTTTACGCGGATGAGCATCACCTCGCAAATCACCAGAATACCTGCTCCCCCTCCTGTTCCCAACTCAAGCATGGATTGTACCCTGCACTCCATCTGCACCGGCGATTCTGCCACTCCGCATGGAGCGATCAGGGAAGAAGGCAATTTACCAAAACCGGCCTTTACAAACTCGTCCACACCTGCAGGATATTCAGTACTCGACAGGGAAGCCTGTTGCACCATCTCCATGTTCACCATGCTGATGCATGCCTCAGGTCTTTGCAACAAATTATGATAAGTATGTTTTGTTGTGTTGTCGCGTACCCTTCTTGCCGGAGAAAAAATGAGCACCGGTGGATTGTTGCTGAACACATTAAAAAAACTGAAGGGACTCAGGTTGTGTATCCCCTCTGCATTGAGGGTGGATACAAAGGCAATGGGCCTTGGTGCTACACAGGCAGTTAAGATTTGCTGCAGGCGGGCAGGACTGATTTCTTTGGGATTAAATTCCGGCATGAGGCAAATGTATGATACCCCGCGGATACTTGGACAGCGGAATTTTTGAAAAAAGCAGCTTTTTTAATGTTCAAACATTGATTAATTTAAATAATGCTATCTTTGCATCAAAATACCCTTATGAAAAAAATAATCATCATGCTTGGCGCCCTATGGGTTGCCGGTGCAGCACAAGCTGCCAACTGGAAGGTAGATGCCTCCCATTCCAATGTAAAATTCAGCGTTACGCACTTAATGGTGGCCGAAGTAGAAGGCTACTTTAAGGTGTATGATGGCAGCATTACTGCTTCCAAAGAAGATTTTACCGACGCGGATATTCAGTTCAGTGTAGATGTAAGTTCCATCAACACCGACAACAGCAACCGCGATGAGCATTTAAAGGGCGATGACTTCTTTAACGCAGCCACTTATCCAAAGATGAGCTTTAAGAGCACCTCGTTTAAAAAAACAGGCGACAAGCAATATGTACTCGAAGGCAACCTCACCATTCGTGATGTTACCAAGCCGGTGAGCTTCAAAGTAAATTATTACGGCCAAACCAAAGATCCCTGGGGCAATACAAAAGCCGGATTCAAAGCTACCAGCACCATCAAGCGTCAGGACTACAAACTAACCTGGAACAAACTTACAGAGGCAGGTGGCGCAGTAGTATCCAATGAAGTAGACATTCGTCTGAACCTGGAATTCGATCTAAAAAAGTAAAAAACCATCAACCATCTCAATATGCGCCGCATCTCCTTGAAGGATTGCGGCGTTTTTTTTACAACCCTTCTCCAAAAAAATAACCGGTAACAAGATATACAATAAAAAAATCAGGGCGTTCCCCGGCTGCGCCGGGGCGCGCTTTCCGCTCAAACTTTTTTGCCCTGCAAAAAAGTAACCGCTGCAATCGCTAACGCAATTTGTATCGAATACCCGGGCATTGCGTAAAGCATGCAAAAAATTATTTTCTCACAAACGACATCCACCACAATCAAACAACAGGATTGCTAAGCGAGAATGATGAGTAAAAATTTCAACCAGCCCTTTATACTTATTTGAGGCCGGTGTATGGACAAACCTAACCTGGCTTGCGGTTTAACATGTTACCTCACCGTTTTCCTCACGATTACTTCATTGTCCAATACAACATTAGAAGACCAAATA
>JBEICQ010000055.1:0-12550 GCA_040383885.1 Flavobacteriales bacterium
CAGTGATGTTGAGATTAACTACCTGGGCAGCGGAAGAAGAATTGGGCGTAACACCGGTAATTTGGAATGGAACCAGCGGCGGATTCAGGGTGAATGCATTGTTCAACCATAGATAACCTGAGGAAGGATCCCAGGCAACTATGTCGTAAACACCGGTAGTGTTTAGCACCGTGAAAGTAAAAGTACATAGTAACTGATTGTCAGTTACAATCTGGATACTGTCAGGATAAATCTGCTCAGAATTAAAAGGAGATTCCAGCCAGAGATTGGGAGGAAAGGTGCCTTGAGCAAAAGAGCAGTTGTTGCCTGTAACAGATAGCGTGACCGTTTCGCTAATATTGGAAGAAGAGGGAAAAACACCGGTGAGAACCTGAGCAACAGAAAACATGCAGAGGTGGAGGAGAACAAGGCATGAGAAGATTTTTTTCATGAGGGTTTGTATTTTTTTATCCATTGTTGATACCTGTCAAAGGAAAGCAATTTATCGGCATTATCCAAAGAATAATAAGCATCCTCTATGGTTTGAAGCAAAAATGGAAGGTGATTTTTTTTGCTTTTAAAATAAATGCTCTTGTACCATGCCTCCACATTATGAATGGCCATCAACTGATGTTGGATAGGCAAGCCGGCAGCTGAATCAGCGAGGATGATGAGGTTCTTTTTTAGCACCACAGGAAGTATCGTGTTAAAGAGAGGATTAAGTGTATCGGGGCTTACTAACTCAAAGGCTTGCAGCGCCTGAAGTGGCTTGTTGGCGTTAAAATAAGCAGCCACCAGGTTGTAGCGTGCTTCTTCGAATCCGGGAGAGAGATGCAATGCCTTTTCGTAAAGCGAGATTGCTGCGGAATGATTTCCCTTTAACTCGTAGCAGGTAGCCAGATTGTTAAGCACATGCACATGGTTTGGATTGAGGATATAGGCCTCAGAAAAATCTTTGAAAGCATTGTTGGTGTTGCCCAGGTTGTACCATGCCGATCCGCTGTACCATGGCAAGGGGGTACAGGTGGGATCAATACGGTATAAAAAGTTTTCAGCCCCGGAGATATGCTCAATTACCTGCATCCAGTTTTGGTTGGCCCGGTATTTATATGCTTTGGAAAGATGATACTCACCTCGGATGCGGTAATAAGAAACAAACAAGAGCATGGCGGAGAGAAGAGACAGAAAGATCCCGGGGAGTTTTGCACTCAAAAGAGAGGATTGCTTCCCGGGCTGCCTGCCAATGATGAGAACCGCCAATGCGGGGGCCAGGACGGCTTTGTGTTCCATCCTCTCATAGGGAAAAGCAAAAAAGGAGAGGATGAAAAAAGAAACAAGAAGATGTAAACAAATTAAATATTCAGTGGATTTTGTTCTCAGGTAATTCCTGAACGAAAGAAAAAGTGGAAGTGCAAAAGCTGCCAGGTAGAGAAGCAATCCCACCATTCCGTTTTCGGATAGAATCCAAAGAAAATCGTTGTGCGGGCGTTGGTGAAAGGTGAGGTTGTTTTGGGTTTCGAGTCCGCTGTATCCATACCTGAGCACTTCAGTTTTCCAGCTTCCCGTACCCTTTCCAAAAAGAAAATTTTCGGAGGCAAGTTGCCAGGTTTTCTTCCACAGTGCAATTCGCTCTCCTCCCGATCCATAATCGAATCCCAGCATGGAACGCAGTTGCTTGAAGAGGGTATCGAAAGAATCGGTTAATCCATACAAAAGCACGCCGGTGAGCAAGGCTCCTAAAAATAGCAGGATGGTTTGCAAAGGAAGTTTCTGCGGATGACTTGAATGAGACATGCCGTAGAGAAAAAATAAAAGGAGTGCCATACCTGAAGAAACCAACATGGCCAGCCAAACCGAACGGGTGAGCAACATCGTAATCATGAGCAGGGAAAAAAAGATTCCGGCATATGCCAGTTTTTTTTTCATCCCATTTTCTTTGATAAGCTGAAGGTGCCAGGGTGCAGTGAGGAGGATGATTTCTGAGAGGATATTTTTATGTCCAAAGGTGCCTGTGATGCGGTATGTTTGGGAGTGGTTTGTAAGGGGTTGCAAAGCATATTCAACAAAGCCATATAAGGCCATGAAACAGACAAGAAGATTGATGAGCGAAAATGCAAAAGCGGTTTTTTGGAGACCCTGACCGGCCTGGTTCAACCAGTAGGAGAAGGCAAAGACAAGTGCGGGAAGAATGAAGTTGCAGGAGGCCACAAACAAACCGTCGGAAACATTTGAACTGTAAAAAACACCTGCCACACCAAGTGCAGCAAAAGCGAACAGGAGCAAAACCACCGGGTGAAAAAAATGGGCCGTTGAGAAATTTTTTTGAGTCATCCGGATGCCAAGCATTCCGATAAGCAGAGAGGCATATAGAAATTTAGGAAGCAGGGTTGCATCGGCAAGGGATTGTGTATAGAGAAAAAAACAAGGTGCACAGAGAAAAAACAACAAGAGTCCACTTCCGTATTCGGGGGCAGATACAGGAACTGTTGTTCGTTTTTTCTTCATGCTTGAAAACTTGATAAGGCTTCCGGACTCATACAGCCTGATCCATGGCTTTTTTCAGGAGCTGAATGGCAGCAAGTAATTCTTCATCGCTGGTATTGAGTGGGGGTGCAATGCGGAGCGCATTGTCGCAAAACAGAAACCAGTCGGTGATGATGCCGAGCCGGAGTCCTTCGCGAATGATTCTTAACGCAGTGGCATTGTCATTTACATGTGCGCAAAGCAGGAGTCCTTTTCCGGTGATGGCATTCACGGAATGATGTATTAATTCTTTTCTAACAAGCGTTTCAAGATGCAGTGCACGGGAAGCGAGATTTTCGTCCAGGATGGTTTGCAGGCAGGCCATTCCTGCAGCACAGCAGAGTGCATTTCCGCCAAAGGTGGTGATGTGACCAAGAATAGGATTGCGACGCAGTTGTTGCATCAGATAAGCGGAGCCAATAAATGCGCCAAGGGGCAGTCCACCGCCAAGTGATTTGGCTGTGCACACCACATCGGGGAGGATACCAAAATGCTCGAAGGCCCATGTTTTTCCGGTGCGGCCCATGCCCGACTGAATCTCATCAACCACCAGCAAGGTGCCTGTTTGCCTGCAGCGATCACTCAGGGCAAGCATATATTCCCCGGAAGGGACGATGCAACCGGCTTCGGCCTGGATGGCTTCGATAAAAACCCCGGCTGTATCGCCTGTAATCATTGACAGGTCATCAAAATTGTTGAAGCGTATTTGTGTGGTTCCCGGCAGAAGGGGTCTGAAAGCCTGTTTGTAATGTTCGCAACCCATCAGGCTGAGCGGACCCTGTGTAGATCCATGATAGGCATTGTGGCAGGAGACAAGACCGGTGCGGCCTGTGGCCCTTTTTACCAGCTTCATGGCACCATCAATGGCTTCGGCGCCGCTGTTGGTGAAATAGACACAGCTCAGGGGTGGAGGCAAGGTAGAAGCCAGCAGAGCAGCATAAGCAACCTGAGGCGCCTGGATGTATTCGCCGTAGACCATCAGGTGGAGGAATTTTTCTGTTTGGTCGTGGATGGCCTTTTTCACTGCCGGGTGCTGGTGTCCGAGGTTGCTCACACTGATGCCTGAGATCAGGTCAGCATACCTTTTGCCATCGGGGGCATACAGGTAAAATCCGCTGGCAGACTGGATTTCTAATTCCATGGGAAAATCACTTGTAAGTGCCAGATTTTCAAAGAAAAGACTACGGGTACTGAGGTGTTGCATGGAACAAAAGTAAGGCATGAACCAAGCTAATATATCCCACATTTTCCCACTCTATAAATATATTGATTATCAAAGATTTAATATTTAATTTTAGGGCGATTAAAGGATTAATGGGAAAAGTTATTAACAAAAGTGGGATAAAATGGTATAAAGTGGAAAACATTCAATTACTTTTGTTCCGAGCGCTCAGCCATGGTATCATTCATCGGAGAATACGATTGTAAACTAGACCCAAAGGGCCGTTTATCGGTTCCTGCAGGGCTTTACAAGCAGTTTGATGCCCGCTACCGGGAGCGCTTCATCATCAACAGGAGCATCTTTCAAAAATGTTTGGTTTTGTATCCCGTGGATGCATGGGAGCAAATCATGCAAGACCTGTCGAAGCTCAACCGGTTTATCAAGGAGAATGACACCTTCATCCGCATGTTCACCAACGGAGCCACCCAGGTGGAGCTGGATGGGGCGGGCAGGATTCTTATCCCCAAGAAACTGCTTGACTATGCGAGTGCGGAGAAAGAGGTGGTCTTGAATGCCCACCTGAACAAGGTGGAGATTTGGAGTAAGAAATTGTTTGATCAGGGACTCAGTCAGCTTAGTGATAAAGATTTTGAGGCGCTTGCCGAAAAAGTGATGTCGAAGATTGACCCCAACGAACAGAGAAAACTATCCTGATGGATGGTTTTCACATACCCGTTCTTTTACATGATGTGTTGGATGGACTCTCTATGAACCCATCGGGAATCTATGTGGATGTAACCTTCGGAGGAGGCGGACACAGTGCCGGTATGCTCTCGCGATTAGCGGATTCCGGTAAGCTGATTGCCTTTGACCAGGATGATGATGCCTTGCTTCGCGCAGATGGAGATGACAAGCGACTGGTACTGGTCAAATCTAATTTCAGGTTTTTTAGTCAGCACCTGCGCTATCTGAAAATAACAGAAGTTGATGGCATACTTGCCGATCTTGGGGTTTCGTCTCACCAGTTTGATACACCCGAACGCGGATTCTCTATTCGCTTTGATGAGGTACTGGACATGCGCATGAATCGTTCGCAGAAACGATCTGCACTGGAGGTACTGAATGAGTATGATGCAGAGGCACTGTCTCTGGTGTTCAGAAATTATGGAGAGTTGGAAAAATCGGGCAAACTGGCAAATGCCATCCTGCAGTTCCGCAAAAAAATTTTGCTAAAAACCACCGGACAGCTCTCTGAACTTGTTCAGCAGGTATACGGACAGAAACACCTGAACCAAATGCTGGCAAGGGTTTTTCAGGCCGTGCGGATAGAGGTAAATGCCGAACTCGATGCCTTGCGTGATTTTTTAGAAACCAGTTTGTCCATGTTGAAACCCGGAGGCAGACTCGCGGTAATCAGCTATCACTCTCTGGAAGACAGGTTGGTAAAAAACTTTATGCGTCACGGTAAAACAGAGGGAGAGCAGGAGTCAGATGTTTTTGGCAATCGTTTCAGTCCATTCAACCAGCTTACAAAAAAACCCATCGTGCCCTCGGCGGATGAAGTGGAGCAAAATCCACGGAGCCGAAGCGCAAGACTGAGGATTGCTGAAAAAATAAAATGACCAACCAGGATAATATCGGTACATACATTCCTATGCTTGAGGAAATTGAGGGCAAGAAAAAAAAAAGAGCCTTCAAAATCTGCACGCAAAATATCGGTTCCGATTGACCTTGGTAACATCATCAACGGGAATTTTCTTGCCAGTAACAACTCCGTCAAACAATTACCATTTGTGTTTTTTCTCGTGATGATGTGCATGCTCTATATCGCCAACACCTATTACGCAGAGAGAAACATCCGAAGTATCAACAAGCTTACCCGTGAAATCAAACAATTGCATAGTGATTACATCACCTCAAAATCTGATTTGATGGCGGTGAGCAAGCAAAGTGAAATATCGAAGAAATCAGTTGAACAGGGATTGTTGGAATCTACTCAGTCGCCTTACAAAATAGTAGGGGCATTAAGCAGCTCGGAAAAATGAAAGACAAAGAGGCAACGATAAAAAAGGAAATGCGCATCAGGGCAAGAATTGTGTATGCCTTTATGCTGGTGTTTTCTCTTGCCATTGTTGCCAGAATTCTTTTCCTACAGCTTGCCGAGGGTGATTTCTGGAAGCAAAAAGCAATGGAATCCGGAACAAAATACTTTAGTATAGAAGCAAACCGCGGCAATATTTTCGATCATCAGGGTTTGCTGATTGCGACCTCCATTCCGGTATTTGATGTAGCCATGGATGTAAACTCAGACCCACTGAGTGATGAGATTTTTTTTAGTGGAGTAGATTCTCTTTCTCATTGTCTTGCAGAGGTTATCTCAAAAAAGAATGCACAACAGATAAGAAAAGAACTCATCCGCCGCAGAAAAGCAGGCAAACATTATTTTCCTATCGCCAGCGGTATTAGTCACAAAGAACTGAACCGCCTTAAAACCTTTCCGATTCTGCGTTTGGGCAAATACAAAGGGGGGCTTATGGTGCTGCAGCGCAGCAGAAGAGAATTGCCTTTCAGTAATTTGGCCGGTCGCACCATTGGTATTGCCCGGGCAGCCAAGGGCAAAGGCCTTGAAAACGCCTATGATAAAACCCTGCGGGGTACCTCCGGAAAAAGACTGATGCAAAAAATTGCCGGGGATGTATGGATGCCTGTGAATGAAGAAAACGAAGTTGAACCGAAAGATGGAAATGACATCATTACCAGTATCGATATCAATATTCAGGATGTTGCTCATCATGCCCTCCTCAAGCAATTGCAAAAGCAACAGGCAGGCAAGGGTATTCTCATTCTGATGGAAGTAAAAACAGGTGAGATACGGGCCATGGTAAATCTGTCGCGCCTCGATTCTCTGACCTATGTAGAAGCCGGAAACCATGCCATTGCCGAGCGGATGGAACCCGGTTCCACATTTAAATTGCCCTCTCTGATGGCTGCCCTCGAATCGGGAGGTGCATCTCCTGATGAAAAAGCAGATACTGAAGATGGAGAAGTGATGGTGGGAGCAAAAGAAGTACGCGATAGCCATGAAGGAGGATACGGTGTGATTGACATGCAGGAAATTTTTGAAAAATCATCGAATGTAGGAACCGCCAAAATCGTTTACAGACACTTTTCCAAAAATCCTGTTGCTTTTGTTGAAGCTCTCACAAAACTGGGTATCGATCGCAAAACAGAAATTGACATTCAGGGAGAAGCAAAGCCACTGATGTATCATCCCGGCGATGGACACTGGAGTGGTACTACGCTGCCTGCCATGTCATACGGATATGAGGTGATGCTGACGCCACTCCAGATCCTGAATTTTTACAACGCTGTTGCCAATGGAGGAACCATGGTAAAACCTCATCTGGTAAAAGAGATTCGTAGCAAAGGAGAAACCATTAAAAAATTTGAAACAGAAGTACTCATCCCAAGAATCTGTAGCGACAGCACCCTTCATGTGGCACGCAGAATGCTGGAAGGCGTTGTAGAGAAAGGAACTGCTTCCAACCTCAGGAATGCCTATTACCGCATTGCAGCTAAAACAGGTACCACCCAGATTGCGGATAATAACAGAGGATACGGAGCAGAAAGAAAAACCTATCGCGCCAGTTTGTGTGGATACTTCCCCGCAGCGAATCCACTTTACAGCATGATCATCGTGGTATCGTCACCCTCCAAAAATGTGTATTACGGAAACGATGTAGCCGGACCGGTATTCAGAGAAGTTGCAGATAAAGTGTATGCCACTTCCACCCGGATGCACAAGAGCATCGAAAAAGACACTTCTTCTCTTTATAGCTACACACCCAAAAATCTAAGCGGTGCCTTTGGTGATTTTGTTGCCCTTTCCAAAAGCCTTGCCATGGATGTTTCTCAGGTAAAGGATCCGATAGTGGATCTTCAGAATAAAAAAAATCGCATAGCAGGCTCCAGGATTCCTGATGTAACAGGCACAGGATTGAGGGATGCACTTTATGCACTCGAACAGGCGGGATGCCGAGTAACTGTCAAAGGAAAAGGAAAAGTCATTAGTCAATCAGTAGCACCGGGACAGCTTGTGCAAAAAGGAACCCATATAACCATCAAACTTGGATAAATGAAACTTCTCAGTGACTTATTATACAGGGCCAGGATAGAACAAGTTGCCGGCAGTACCAACCTTGCTATCACTTCAGTAGGATTTGATTCCAGAAAAGTGGAGAAATATGCCTTGTTCGTTGCTATCAGAGGCTCACTGGTAGACGGTCACCAGTATATTGATACCGCGATTGAAAAAGGAGCTATTGCCATTGTTTGCGAAAAGTTTCCTGAGCAACAAAAAGAAGGAATTACTTATGTAAAGGTAAAAGATACAGCAGCTGCCTTATCGGTAATTGCCTCCAATTACTACAATCATCCTTCTTCAAAATTAAAGCTGGTAGGCATCACCGGTACCAATGGTAAAACCACCGGAGCCACGCTTCTTTACAAACTATACAAAGGCCTCGGACACAAAACCGGACTCATCAGTACCATCTGTAATTATATTATGGATGAGCCCATTGCATCTACGCATACCACGCCGGACACGCTCGAGCTGAATCGTCTGCTTTCGCTGATGGTGGAAAAAGGATGTAAGTACTGCTTCATGGAAGTGAGTTCACATGCTGTAGATCAGCGCAGGATATTTGGTTTGAAATTTACCGGAGCGGCTTTCACAAACATCACACACGACCATCTTGATTACCATAAAACATTTGAAAATTATCTGAATGCGAAAAAAACATTCTTCGATGAACTACCTGCCACTGCCTTTGCGGTGGTAAACAAAGATGATCGAAACGGAACGGTGATGGTGCAAAACACAAGGGCTCAGGTAAAGTTTTATTCCATGACCAGCCCGAGTGATTTCAAGGGAAAAATCATTGAAAGTTCGTTTAACGGACTCCTCATGAATATCGACAACATTGAGGTTTGGATTCGGCTCATCGGACAATTCAATGCTTACAACATCATGTTGGTTTATTCGGTTGCAAGAATGCTCGGTGAAGACAAAACGAATGTGCTCACTGCACTCAGCAACCTGCAGCCTGTTGAGGGAAGATTTCAGTTTTTACGCTCACGCGAAGGTATTACCGCCGTGGTGGATTATGCACATACACCTGATGCACTTCAAAATATCCTGAGTGCCATTAGACAGGTAACTGACGGAAAGGAGCGAATCATTACAGTGGTAGGATGCGGAGGAAACAGAGACTCCACCAAGCGTCCGATGATGGCAGCGATTGCCACCTCCATGAGCGACCTGGTGATTCTTACCTCCGACAATCCGCGATCTGAAGATCCGGAAGATATCATCAAACAGATGCAGGGCGGTGTAGAACCGGCCAATCAGAAAAAAACTCTTTCCATAACAGACAGGCATGAAGCCATTAAAACGGCTTACCTGATGGCACAACAAAACGACATCATTCTGATTGCAGGAAAAGGACATGAAAAATACCAGGAGGTAAATGGAGTGCAATATCCTTTTGATGACATGGAAGAAGTAAAAACACTTTTTGAAACTGTAAGCCGATAAATATGCTGTACTACCTATTTGATTATCTGCATTCGCAATTTCATTTTCCCGGAGCGGGCGTATTTCAGTACATCTCCTTCCGTGCAGCCATGGCACTGATTACATCGCTGATCATTTCGCTGCTATTCGGTAAAAAAATTATTGGCATCCTGCGCAACAAGCAGGTTGGAGAAACTGTGCGCAACCTGGGCTTGCAAGGTGAAGCCGGAAAGCAGGGAACCCCCACCATGGGAGGACTCATCATCCTGAGTGCTATCCTGATTCCTACCCTGCTTTTTGCAAAAGTTTATAACTCTTATATCATACTTATGCTCATTACCACCGTGTGGCTGGGCATCATTGGTTTTATTGACGATTACATCAAGGTCTTTAAAAAAGACAAAGCCGGTCTGAAAGGAAAATTCAAAGTGGTGGGCCAGGTAGGATTGGGCATCATTGTAGGTAGCATCTTATACTTTAATCCAAACATTGTAATTAAAGAAAAAATCAGCAATGCCAATGAGGTACGCATGGATGAGAATGAGTTACTCACGCATGACATTGTCAGTTCCGATTTGCCGAGATACAAATCGCTTGCAGAAAAATCTACCAAAACCACCATTCCGTTTGTAAAGAACAATGAATTTGATTACGCCGATTTATTGTCTTTTCTGGGTGATGGTTATCAGCAGTACGCCTGGTTACTCTTCATCCCTATTGTGATTTTTATTGTAACGGCTGTATCCAATGGCGCCAATATTACAGATGGATTAGACGGGCTGGCAACCGGCACATCAGCCATCATTGGAGCCACCCTTGCCGTGTTCGCTTATGTATCGGGCAATACCATTTTTGCAAATTATCTCAACATCATGTACATCCCTAATGCGGGCGAGTTGGTGGTTTACATCATGGCTTTTGTGGGTGCCTGTGTTGGATTTATGTGGTACAATTCCTACCCCGCACAGGTTTTTATGGGAGATACCGGAAGTCTTTCTCTCGGCGGAATCATTGCCGTATTTGCACTTGCCGTGCGCAAGGAATTACTGATACCCATTTTATGCGGCATTTTCCTGGTTGAAAATCTCTCGGTTATGATGCAGGTAGCCTATTTCAAGCGTATGAAAAAACTGCATGGGATTGAGTTTGCCAGGAACAACAGACTTTTCAAAATGGCACCTCTTCATCATCACTATCAGAAATTGGGATATCATGAATCCAAGATTGTTACCCGTTTCTGGATTGTTGGCGTCATGTTGGCAGTAATCACCATTGTAACCCTTAAGCTGCGCTGATGACTGAAAAAAAGATGGTCATACTAGGAGGTGGTGAAAGCGGAACAGGTGCTGCGGTTCTTGGCAAAAAGTTGGGATATGCTGTTTTTCTCAGCGACAAAGGAGTGCTCAAGGAAATCTACAGAAATGAGCTCAATGCATTGGGTATCGCTTTTGAAGAAGGCATGCATAGTGAAGAGAAAATACTGGATGCAAACCTGGTGATCAAAAGCCCGGGCATACCTGACAAGGCTCCGCTGGTGAAAGCCATCCGTGAAAAAGGCATTCCTGTGATTTCAGAAATCGAACTGGCAGCAAAAAACACGCATGCCAAACTCATTGCGATTACCGGAACAAATGGAAAAACAACTACTACCCTTCTCACCTATCATATCCTTAAAAAAGCGGGACTGAATGTAGGACTTGCCGGAAATGTGGGCAAGAGTTTTGCCCGACAGGTTGCCAACGAAGCGCATGATTTCTATGTGCTGGAATTAAGCAGCTTTCAACTCGATGGCATGTATAGCACCCGCATCCATATTGCCATCCTGTGCAACATCACACCCGATCATCTTGACCGTTACGAATACAAACTGGAGAATTATGTGCAATCGAAATTCCGCATTCTTCAGAACCAGACAGAGCAGGATTTTTTCATTTACTGTGAAGATGATCCGATCATTTCGGAATACATAAAAAAAGCAGGTATCCGCGCAAAAAAACTACCCTTTTCCATCAAGCATGTTCTCAAGGAAGGTGCATGGCTGCAGGGAAAAGAAATTACCATTGAAATCAATCAAAATCCACTTCATATGTCACTAGACGAATTATCACTGCAAGGCAAACACAATGCCTACAACTCCATGGCTGCAGGCATTTCTGCGCGCGTACTCGAAATCCGGAAAGAAATTATCCGGGAGAGCCTATCCGACTTTGAAAACATTGAACATCGTTTGGAATTTGTTGCCAAAGTAAATGGCATCGAATTCATCAACGACAGCAAAGCCACCAATGTAAATTCTACCTGGTATGCCCTGGAAAGCATGCAAAATCCTACAGTATGGATTGTTGGCGGACAAGACAAAGGAAATGACTATGACATGCTGCTTGACCTTGCAAAAGAAAAAGTGAAAGCCATTGTATGTCTTGGTGTGGACAATACCAAAATTATTGAAGCATTCGGCAAGAGTGTCCCTCAAATTGTAGAAACAGGCAATGCACAGGATGCGGTGATGACCGCCTACAGAATTGCCAAAAAAGGAGATACCGTTTTGCTGTCTCCTGCATGTGCAAGTTTTGATCTCTTCGAAAATTACGAGGACCGTGGCCGTCAATTCAAACATGCAGTTAGACGACTCTGAAGATGGATAAAAAAGAAAAAATTCGTGCACTGGCAGCCAGGGAAAACCTGTTTGCCCAACGAATGAAAATAAGGGCAGAACAAAAACCTGCGGAACATCATCTGGAACTTTACGCATCGTTAAAAGGAGTGGATTACATTAACGATTCAAAAAGTTGTGATCTTGATTCTGCATGGCTTTCTCTGGAGAAGATACAAAAACCCATGGTCTGGATTCTGGGAGGAAGCAGTCGTGACAATGATTATGCCCAGCTGTGCGGCATGGTAGGTGAAAAAGTGCATACGCTGATTTGTTTGGGAAAAGACAGCCTCAGGATTCTTCAAGACCTGCATCTTTATGCCAAGCTTATTTTACAAGCCAATGATATCAATGAAGCCGTTAAGATTGCTTCCAAGATTTCACAAAAAGGAGATGCTATACTTTTTTCCCCGGCTTGTCCCAGTTATGATACATATGCGAACTATGAAGACCGAGGCCGACAATTTAAAGCAGCGGTTGATAAAATTGAATGGGGCGGAATCTGATGCCTGATGAATATATTTAGTTTTCAAATAAAGGGAGATAAGGTCATATGGGCGGTGGTTGTACTACTGTCTCTCATCTCTACACTTGTTGTTTACAGCTCCACCGGAACTCTTGCATACAAGTATCAATCCGGAAATACAGAATACTA
>JBEICQ010000056.1:0-12455 GCA_040383885.1 Flavobacteriales bacterium
CGTGGATCTTCCTTTTTTATAAAAAATCTGGTTTGATTGTTTTTCGTTTTGTTTTTGCTGGTTTTTTTTTTTTGTTTGGAAAAAAATTTTTCGCTAAACCCCGGGCGGGCCCTGTTTTGCCGCCCGCGCAACGGCCAAAAGAAGACAATGGCCGGATGATAAAAAAGGATGCTTATTTTTTTGTTTCGGGCTGACGGCAATAAAAGACAAAGCCTCCCCTGCTCCCTACCTTTTTAAATGCGGGGTATTGATCCATTTCATGCGCTTTGTTAATCCGCGTTACCACATGCACGGGCTTATCAATAGCTCCGGTAAGTAACCAGTTGTTATCGCTGCTCTCCGGGCGTTCTCCAAAGGGTTTTCGGAAATAAAAATACTGGGCATAGCTTTTGAATCCGTAAGTGGTTACATATACTTGTTTGCCCTGCAAGGAACGGTAGTATTGGATAGCCGAGCCCTGGGAATGTTCCTCCACCCTGGGAACGACTGCCACCAGCAGAAGGGTAAAAACAATGGCGTTGGAAATGAACAAAGCATGCAAAAAAGCGGGGGAGGTATTTTTACAATACGCCCTGAAAAAGTAGACCGAAGAAAAGACAAACAAGACACCTGCGAGCCACTCATATCCCATCCATTGAACAGGCAGAAGAAGGGCCTCCACGGCAAATGGGTCGCGGATATATGGAATCAGATCATGTTTGAAATATCCAATCATTGGGAGGAGCATAAAAGCAGCACCGAATAAAAATGTTACGATAAGATACATCCACTTCACAAGCCTGTTGTGTGCAATTCCTCTCTCCAGAGAAAGTGTAGCAATGAATGACAGCGGCAGATAACACATGGAGGAATAGTGAACAATTTTGGTACTCACGAGACTAAAAAGGATGAGCACCGTCCAGAACAGCGCCTGCATCCAGGATTCGAAGCGATTCAGAGTGGAATGGTTGTCTTTTTTTCGCAGCAGGGAAGGCAAAGCAAACTGAGCGATGGGAAAGCAGCCAAAGAACAAAACTATAAAGTGGTAATAAAATGGCTGACCATGGGTAGCCACAGGTTGTGTAAGTAATTCTACCTGGTAGGCAATAAATTGTTTGATAAACCAGGTTCCGTTTTGGATGAGTTCATAGGCATACCATATGGATGAAACAAGCAAGAGCATCAGGGTAAACATGCCATAATGCAAGAATCGGATATGCTTTACATTCCGAACACGAAACAATTGAAAAATCACGGTAAGAAAGAGGATAAGAAAGCCTACCGGTCCTTTGGTGAGCACAGCTAAACCGGCAAAAACGCCGGATATGGAAAGATGCATACCGGCTTTTGTGTGCTCCTCGGCTCCTTTGATAAAAAAATAAAGCGAGAGAAAAATAAACAGGTTAAATACCGGATCTATGATGCCGGAGCTGAAATAAAAATGAGGAAGCAGGGAACCCAGGTAGCAGAGAGACCATAACCTGCCAAAGGAAGGCGAATTGATTTTAGTGCCTATGGAATACAGCAATTGGAGGGTGACGATACCAGCAATGGCATTGGGCAACCTTGCAGCAAACTCAGATATCCCGAAGGCTTTCATGCACAATACCTGCATCCAGAAAAAGAGTGGTGGTTTTTCCCAAAAGGGTTTGTAATCTATCTGTACGCGGGTAAAATTGCCGGAGGCAATCATTTCACGGGCTGATTCGGCGAAATTAATTTCATCCCAATCAAAGAGGTGAACGATGCCTAAAAAAGGCAAAAAACAAAGCGCGCTGATGAGCAATAGCCATGTTCTGAAAGATTGCTCAAACGAATTCTTCATTCGTAGTATTTCTTGCCATTTAGCAATCCCATCCTTACCAGGAAGAAAGTAAAAGAGACCCTGAGCACACCTAAACCGTAAATGGTGCTGCGCTTGAAATTGATGGAAGAGGCTTCCGGAAAATATTTGGTGGGACAGGTAACTTCTCCAATTTCATGTCCGTGGTAAAAAACCTGGGCGACAATTTCACTATCGAAAACAAAATCATCGGAGTTGCGTTCGAAATTAATTTGTTTCAAAACATCTCCTCTAAATGCCCGGTAGCCGGTGTGATATTCGGAAAGTTTTTGTCCCATCAGCAGGTTCTGAGAGAGTGTGAGGAGGCGGTTTGCCACATATTTATAAAGAGGCATGCCCCCTTTGAGTGCACCTTTTCCGAGGATGCGGGAGGCAAAAACAACCGGATACAGCCCATTGGCAATGATGCTTACCATGGCATGGATGAGCTTGGGTGTATACTGGTAATCGGGATGCAACATCACGATGATATCGGCATTGAGTTCGATGGCTTTGGCATAACAGGTTTTTTGGTTGCCCCCATACCCGCGGTTATTGATGTGCTGCATGATATGTGAGATGCCAAGCTCTTTGGCCAGGGATACCGTATTGTCGGAACTTTTGTCATCGGTAAGTACCACCTCATCCACGATGTCGAATGGAATTTCGTTGTAGGTGGCTCGTAATGTGGAGGCGGCATTATAAGCCGGAAGGATGACGATGACTTTTTTTCCTGCGAACATGTTTGATGCGTAAATAAAAGAAAAATACCAGAAGAGCCAAAACCTGCAGGGCAATGCCTCTCAGTACCGTTGTAAGAAAATGATCCGGTGTGTGGGTAGATGCTGCAAATGCACCTCCGCTGTAACGGAAAACAGGATTCAAAAAAAATCTTGTGCCGTTCTCAAAATTCACTTCCGCTCTCAGATAGGTGTCATTGGGTTTTGCCACATAAAAGGCGGTGCTGTCATTTTGTTTTGTAAATACAGTTTTCCCACCCTGGCTCTTGAGTACCAATTGTGCAAAGGGATCTGAGAACAGGATGCTGAGGGTATCGCCTCTCATGAACAAGGATTTCGGTCCTTTCAATTGCTGCAGGAGTTTTTTGCGGAATACGAGTGAAGAGTCTTGCTCGATGCGAAGGTCAACAGCAATGGTCATTCCTCGCTTGAGTGCTTTTTTAACAGAAGCTTCGGAAGGATGGGCATAAAGCAGGGTGAGATTTTTACCCACTTCCATCAGGTTGCGTATGTCGTGTCCATCGTCGTTGGCAGTTGCAAAGGCAGGATAGCCTGAAGAGAGCGCGGTATCCTAGGAGGCCATGGATTGCCTTACGCGGCTCAGAATTTCCATGTTGTGATAATTGCCCAGATAATTAAAATCTCCCGGATGAACGGCCAGTGAGAATTCAGGATGGTTCATCACCACCACGGCATCCGAATCTTTTCGCAGGCAATCAATCACCTCCTGACGATTGTGGAGGGTTTGAGGAAGCAGGTATTCTTTCCAGTTCACGCTTTTTGCCCCGATGATCTGGTGATGAATACGCGCAGGGCCATAGCCATGTTCATAAACAGGAATGTATCCGGGCCTGGTGCTGTGCAGAAGATTGATGGATTGGTAATCGGAGATACATGCCACCTCGTAACCCAGCCATCGATAGAGACTATCAATGGTGTGAGGCTGAGAATGTCTGCCGTTGGTAAGCATTCCCCAGGCATTGCTGTGCACATGAAAATTGGCCTTAATCCAGGACTTTTCCCCCGTTCCTGCGTAAGGATTGAACCAATCTTTGCCTTCGAATTTTTTGGGCGTGCGCAGCTTGTATTTTTTTCCCCAGAGGTATTGCAGAGCAGCAAGAAGCAGGAGAAGCAAGGTAAGGAAGGCAAGAAGAAGTAGTAGGATACGAAGGATTTTTCGGAGGAATGCCATGTCCGGTATTGCGATGCAAAACTATAAAAATGCGGCATGCTGTGCGTGTGTTCTTCTGTAGCATCTATCTATGAACAGCCTTTATGGAAAGTCATCTTTTTGCAGATGTGGTTTACAAGCCTTAGTTTTAAGCAGTTGAAAACAAACAGAATCAACATTCAAATTTGGTTGAGAGATGCATGCGGAAACCTCCTCCTGCTTTCACTCAACACCACTCAACACCTTTCTACTGGCTGACCTTATGCAACTGAACAATTACCCCGAAAATGTCACACAATGGCTGGAAAAAATCTCTTCCGGTCGTTACTTCGCGCAGGGGCTTTCACTGATGCTTCTGCTGATGTCATGGTTCTTTGTGAGTCCGGTGGCATTCAAATTTTTTACTCATCCACTTCCTTATGCCTGGGATACAATTCTGCTGAAAGCATCAGATCTTACTAATAATCTTGAGCATATAGCCCCCAGCTCCTGGCGGGCGAAAAAAGTTTTCCGCATCACCATTCCGGTACTCATCAGGTTAACAAAATTCAGTCCTGCCTTTGTTGTGCTGATGCAAATCATCTGCGGTTATGCCATTTATTTTTTTTCTTACCGTCTGGTGCACCGCATTACCGGTGATGCCATACAGGCAGTATGGGCCACCTGTGCCATGGCTTTCCTTTATTTTGGAAGAGCCGCCTGGTTTGAATTCGAAGCTACCTGGTTCGACGGGTTCTCGTATTTTTTTCTTCTGATGGCCATGTATCAAGGCTCTGTTTGGGGAATTTTCCTCTTCTCAACAATGGCTGCATGGAATGACGAGAGGGCGTTTATGGCTTTGTCACTTGTATTTTTGTTTCACTTCGTTTCCACCAAAGGCGAAGAGAAAACGAGCCTCAAAAATCTGTTTTCACTAAACAAGCAAACACTGGCTGCTGCTGCTGCCATTGTCGCCTATTTGCTAACGCGTTTGTTTCTAACGGTGTTCTATCACATGCAAACACCCAAAGACGGGGCCAACATGGGTGTATTGGTTCATCAAACGCCAAATTTCCTTCCCTTGGGCGCATTTACCTTTATGGAGGGCTTTTGGCTCCTTGCCTTGTATGCGCTTTTATGGGTGTTTTTTAAGCGAGATTATCTGCTGTTTTTTCTTTTACTGGCACCCATCCTGATCCTGGGTGTGGTGGCAGGTTGCGTTACGGACATCACACGCAGTGGCTCATTTATGGTACCTATTGTATTTGTCTTAATCCGTTATCCCGGCATCTTTATAAATCGCATGCAGATGCGCAGCCTGCTCTTTTCATGCTTTGCCATTACCCTCCTGTTTCCTCCGGTATTTGTTTGTCTTGACTGGGGTGCAGGCAGTTGGTACTTCTCTCCTTTCCTGTTTAAAAAAATGTTGCTTGTACTAGGTCAATATTTATCAGCCTGACAGCACCCTTCCTCAAACCTGACTCGTCTTTCTTTGACGCAGGGCCTCATAGAGGATAACCGCAGCACTCACCGATACATTCAGAGAATCGGCACTTCCGTGCATTGGAATATGTACTGCCTGAATATTTTTTCCTTGCCATACCGCACTTAAGCCCACATCTTCCGCGCCGAGCACAAGAGCGGCGGGTCCTCTGAAATCAGCCTCAGTATAGGAGGTGCTTCCCTCTACCCTGGCGCAAAAAATACGAACAGCCTTTTCCTGCAGCCAGCGGATACATGCTTCACTCGTGCATGTTGCCCAGGGTACAGAAAAAAAACATCCGAGGCCGGAACGCAGGACATTGGGATTAAACATATCCATGTTGGGATTACAAACTACCAGAGCATGTGCACCGCAACCATCGGCTGTACGCAAAATAGCACCTATGTTACCGGGTTTTTCAAGCCCTTCCAGAACAATGATCAAAGGATTGTCGGGCAGGTGCAGCGAGTCAAGTGAACGGTAGAAGGTATCGAATACACCAATGACTCCCTCTGTGCCCGGGCGATAAGCCATTTTTTCGTATACCTGTTTGTTCACTTCGAATACTTCCGGGATATTGTCATAAGTGAAATGGCCGGCAATATCAGGACAAACAAAAAGCATGCGGGGTTTATAACCATGGGTGATGGCCCTGTTTGTTTCTCTTTTGCCTTCGGTAACAAACAATTGATGCAGGCGGCGTTCGGATGCCTGTTTTTGCAATTGCACCACCAGTTTCACCTTTGGATTGGCGGGAGAAGTAATGCGCATCATGCTTTATTTAATCGGCTATGTCTGTGTCCGTAAAGGAAATAAATAACCAAACCTGCCATTAGCCACAAGGCAAAGCCAATCCAGTTGCTGATGCCCAGCTCACTCATCATGTAAAGACAACTCAAAAGCCCTGTGAGAGGTATGAGCGAAAGACGATGTCGAATACTGAGGTATAAAAACACAAGGGCTGTAAGGATAAAAATCCAAACCGGAATCTGGTGACGAAACACTTCCCATCCGCTTTCATACATCTTCCCATTTTCTTTGCTGAGGATCTGCATCACGCGCGTTTGCTCACCATAAGTTTGGCTGTTCAGCCAATTGATCAGCACATTGGGTTTGGCATAAAATGAAAGTGGAATCAGGTTCATATCCTGGCACTTTTTAAGGGCCTCGAATTGTTCTGGAGGAGACATTGCTCCCACAAAACTTTCCGGACTTTGGAGTTTGCGCGACAAGAGAAAATCCTGCATGGCTTCGGTGCGTGTGAAGAGCAATGCTGAGACGATACCGATAAAAATGAGTGGATACCAAATACCTGCATTGATGTAGGGTATTTTGAAACGAGGTGCAGGCGCATCCTTTCTTTTTTCGAGGACCAGAACACCACCGCACACCATGACAAAGGCAAACAGGGTGCCAATGCTGCACAAGTCCGTAACAGCTGTTAAATTGAGAAAGAGCGCAGGTATGGCAACCACAAAACCGGTTATGATGGTAGAGAACCATGGCGTTTTGTAGCGGGGATGAATTTTTGCAAAAAGGGGTGGCAGCAATCCGTCTCTGCTCATGCTCATCCAGATGCGGGGCTGTCCCAGCTGGAACACCAGGAGCACGCCTGCCATGGCAACCACAGCACTCATGGAGATGATACCGGAAATGCCATGGAGGTTTACAGCTGCAAAAGCATGCGCCAGCGGATCACCAACGGCCAGGTCATAGTAAGGCACCATGCCGGTAAGGACCAATGCAATGAGCACATACAACACCGTGCAAATGAGAATAGAGTATAGCATACCTCTTGGCAGATCCCGCTGTGGGTTGCGGCATTCCTCGGCAGTTGTAGAAAGGGCATCGAACCCGATGTATGCAAAAAACACAGCACTTATTCCCTTGAGCACGCCTCCCATGCCGTTGGGCGCAAATGGAGACCAGTTGCGCGCGTCCACAAAGAAAAAGCCGGTGCAGATAACCAGTAATACCACCGCAAGTTTCACCACCACCATGGCATTCCCTGCCATCTTACTTTCTCTTATTCCGCGGTACACGAGGTAGGTAATCAGCACGATGATAAACAAAGCCGGTGCATCAAAAATGAGTTTATATCCACCCATTCCTGGGGCCTTTTGCCAGGCAAGGATACCTTCAATCGTTGCGCTGTTGTTGAGCATACCACGGCTGTATTCCTGAAAATGATTGTGGTATGCATTGTATGCACTCAGATAATCCATACAGAGGTACTCCGGAAGATGAATACCCTTGATGCCCAAAAAGGGGATGTTCATCATTTTGAGAAGACCGGTAAAATAATCGCTCCAACTGATGGCTACTGCGATATTACCGATGGCATATTCCATGATAAGAGCCCATCCGATGATCCAGGCGATAAGCTCTCCAAACACCACATAGCTATATGTGTAAGCGCTTCCGGACAGAGGAATTCGAGAGGCAAACTCAGCATAAGCCATGGCCGAAAAGCCACAGGCTATGGCTGTGAAAACAAAGAGCAGCACAACTGCAGGTCCGCCATTTGCGCTGGCGTTACCAATGGTACTAAAAATGCCGGCCCCGATAATGGCAGCAATGCCCATCGCTGTGAGATCACGAACACCGAGGTGCCTGCTGAGCAATTCCCCCGAGGCGCCTTCATCTTTGGCATCCGCTGAGGGGATGACTTTTTTTCTGAACAGAGAAGAGGCCACTTTTCTCAGAATTCCTTACGGTTTAAATACCAGTGTGTGATTTTGTCGTTAGTTGCAGGGCTTTCTGCTGCCTCCGTCACAAGTTTATGCTTTGACTCATAAAAAAGGGCGGCAGCGATGGCAGCAGCTTTGGCCTCATCCGGATTGTGACTTTGCAGTACTGAAGGATCGAAATATTTTTTGACGAAATGGGTATCAAAATCGCCACTCACGAAGGCTTCATGTTGCATTACAAAACGGCAAAAAGGCAGCGTGGTGGTTACACCACTTACCTGGTATTCATCAATAGCGCGAATCATTCTGCCAATACTTTCGCTGCGGCTTGCACCGTAAGCAATGAGTTTGGCAATCATCGGATCATAATAAATGGGAATATCCATACCTTCTTCAAAGCCATCGTCAACCCTTATTCCGGCACCCTGAGGTCTGCGATAGGTAATGAGCTTACCGATGTCCGGCAAAAACTGGTTGGCAGGATCTTCTGCATACACTCTTACTTCGATGGCGTGACCGTTGATATGTAAGTCATCCTGTTTGAAGGCTAATTTTTCACCGCGTGCCACCCGAATCTGTTCTTTCACCAGGTCGATACCGGTGATCATTTCTGTAACAGGATGTTCCACCTGCAGGCGGGTATTCATTTCAAGAAAATAAAACTTCTTGTTTTCATCGAGAAGAAACTCCACGGTTCCGGCACCATAGTAACCGCAAGCCCTGGCAACATCAACTGCACATCTGCCCATCTCTTCGCGTATTTCGGGGGTGAGCACAGAGGATGGCGCCTCCTCCACCACCTTCTGGTGGCGACGCTGCACGGAGCATTCTCTTTCAAAGAGGTGAACAATATTGCCATGGCGGTCACCCAAGACCTGAATTTCGATATGCCTGGGTCCTGCTACATATTTTTCAACAAACACCGATCCATCGCCAAAGGCAGAGGTTGCCTCACTCACAGCCAGTTTCATCTGTTCGGCAAAATCGGCTTCATTTTCCACAATGCGCAGGCCTTTTCCACCGCCACCCGCAGAGGCTTTGATAAGCACAGGAAATCCGGCTGCTTTGGCCACTTCAATGCCCTGGGCAACATCAGAAATGGCGCCCTCAGAACCCGGAACCATTGGAATCTTATATTTTTTTACTGCTGCTTTCGCACTCAACTTGTCTCCCATCACCTCCATGCTTTCGGGAGAAGGACCGATAAAAATTAATCCGGCTTGTTGAACCATTCGGGCGAAGTCCGCATTCTCCGAGAGGAACCCATAACCCGGATGGATGCCTTCTGCACCTGTTGCCTTACAGGCTTCAATCACTTTTTCTCCCCGCAAGTAGGATTGAGAGGAGGCTGCAGGACCTATGCATACGGCCTCATCGGCGTATCTCACATGCGGTGAATTTCGGTCGGCTTCAGAAAATACTGCCACCGTGGAGATACCCATCTCTTTGCAGGAGCGCATTACCCTTAGGGCTATTTCGCCACGATTGGCCACTAAAATTTTTTTCATCGGAAGAGGTGCTTTGACTCCCTGCAATATTAGAAAATACTATCTGTGAATTTAAAATTAAATTAATACAATTGTGTTCTATAAACACTGAGAAGAATCGGCAACTATGCAACACCATTCGGAACAAGCACCGGCACTGAGTTTTGGGCAGATTGTGAATATGAGTCTTGGTTTTCTGGGAATCCAGTTCGGCTGGGCTCTGCAGATGGCCAATATGGGCCCAATCTATGAATATCTTGGCGCAAGTGCCGACGAAATTCCCTTGTTATTTTTGGCAGCACCACTTACGGGATTGGTTGTTCAGCCAATTATTGGCTACCTGAGCGATCGTACCTGGCACAGGGTGCTTGGCAGGAGGCGTCCATATTTTCTGTTGGGTGCCATACTTTCCTCAATCGCACTGGTGCTGATGCCAAACAGCTCGGCATTATGGATGGCAGCAGGACTGCTCTGGATATTGGATTCCTCTATCAACATCAGCATGGAGCCTTTCAGGGCTTTTGTCACCGACAAGCTAAACAGCGAGCAGCGCACCATGGGTTTTGCCATGCAGAGTCTGTTTATAGGTCTCGGGAGTGTTATTGCTTCCGCCCTTCCCTGGATCATGAGTCATTGGTTTGATGTGAGTAACACATCTCATGAAGGAAGCATTCCTCTCAATGTAAAACTTTCGTTCTATGTTGGAGCGGCAGCCTTTGCAGGTTGCGTACTATATACTGTTATTACCTCGAAGGAATATCCGCCTGCAGATCTGGATGAAGCAGGCAGAAAGCTGGAAAGCAACAAAGGATTTGGAGCAGGAATCAAAGAGATTGTGCATGCCATATCAAACATGCCAAAAAAAATGCAAAAACTCGCCTTGGTTCAATTTTTTACCTGGCCCGGTTTGTTTTTTATGTGGTTCTATTATAGTGCTGCTGTTGCAAGAGATGTATTTGGTGCAGGAGAAGAACATTCTGCCTTGTATACCGAGGGTGTAGAATATGCCGGGCTAACCCTCTCTTACTACAATCTCATTACTTTTCTGTTCGCTCTGTTTATTCCATTGATTGCACGCAAAACCGGACGAAGAAATACACATATGCTATGTTTGTTTGCAGGAGCTGCAGGTTTAATCAGCGTAAACTGGATTGAAAGACCCGAAATGCTGTTTGTATCCATGACAGGCGTAGGAATTGCCTGGGCAAGTATCCTGAGCATGCCTTACTCCATGCTTTCAGAATGCATCCCTCAGAACAAGGTTGGTATTTACATGGGCATCTTCAACTTTTTTATTGTTTTACCGGAAATCATTGCCTCCCTGTTCTTTGGTTACATCATGCAACATTTTCTTGGCAACGATCGCATGCTTGCAGTGGTTTTAGGGGGCGTGTTGATGGCCATTGCAGGAATCTGTTGTCTGTTGATCAAGGAAAGAGACTAATCAAAGATTTTTGTTCATTCGTCAGATAAAATTGTATGTTTGTAGAGAAACCTGCAAACTTCAATGAAGTCCTACCCCCTTATTTTTTCAATCATTCTCTTTACTTTTTTTGCCTCTTTTTCTTTTGCGCAAACTTCCAAATTGGTATTGGATGGATTGATCAGCGACGAAGAAAGCGGGGATCCGCTTTATAATGCCAAAGTTGAATTGTTGGATAATGACAAGGTAACACATGTAGTCTATACCCCTGCCACAGGAAAATTTGTTTTCGATATTTTACCCGACCAGCAATTGGTACTTCGTTGTTCCAAAGACAATTATGTGGCAAAAAAAATAACGGTTATCACAGATGGGATTTCATCAAAGCCCGGCCAGGAAGAGGTTTTTAAATTCCCCATCAATGTAAGGCTCTTCAGAGAAATGCCCGACTTAGATGTTTCGGTGCTGCAATCGCCTATAGGTTCTATCTTCTACCTGCCCTCTAAAGGAATTTTTGATTACACGGTTGACCGCGATTTAAAAAAGAAGATTGAAAAACTTCAGGAAGAGGTAGAAAAAAAGATCAAGCAGAAACAGAAGGACGACGAAAAACTCAAAAAACAAGCACAAAAAGAAGAGGAAAAAGCAAAGGAAAAAGAAGACCAGGCCAAAAGAGAAGAGGAAAAAAACCGGGCAAAAGAACAAAAGGCTAAGAAAGACCTGGAGAGGGCTAAGGAAAAAGAAGCTCAGGCTTCTTTGAATAACGCTCAAAAAAACAAAACCGGGGTACCTGAGAAGCCAAAAGAAAAAACAGTTTCCAAACCGGCAGAGAATTCAGTTTCTGATTCACCAAAAAAAGCTCCTGTTCGGTTGATTCCTGAACCTCTGCCCCATCCTCCTATTTCAAATGTATTGCAAAATTTCAGGGAAGAACATAACCATACAGTGCTCACTACCTCCTGTATTTTTGACATTGATTTTATGGAACTGTCAAAAATCAGTTTCAATTGGGGAGGCCGTTACTATAAGCGCAACAAAAGAGATGTAACAAGTCCTACTTATTACAAACTCATGGATATGATTCAGCCGGAAGGCAATGAGTACGACAAGGAGGCACCTACCCATCCCAAAGCCAACCATTAAAAGCCGGAGGCTCGATAGAATGCTGCTTCTGTGTTTAAAATGCCGAAGTTATTTTGACTTTACTGAGGAACTGTAATAAGCTGCCTTGCTGACACATCCACCAGGTACCGGTTTTTAAGCAATCGTCTTCCGATAAGCACCGGATACTTCATGCTTCCTCTATCGGTGAGCGAGAAATGTGCCTTGATTCTGCGTGCGCCAATCTGAATGGTTGTTTTGATTACATACCGTTCCTCTGATTCACCAAATGAATTTTTGATCTTGCGGATTTCAAATTTTTTGAAACGGATCCGTTTCTCATTATACTCCGGATGACCCGGATCAAGCAGAAAGAACTGCAGCACCTGGGTTCCTTTGATATTAATGAGACTGATATGGTGGCAATGGAGGGCACCGGTGTATGCACCGGTATCAATCTTAGCCTCTATCATGCGTATTCCCAAACGAGGAAAACTCACATGTTGTGTGCGTCCGATGATTTGAATGCCGGATTTCATGCGGTGTAATTATCATTACAACTAAAAAAGGCGGAAAAAAA
>JBEICQ010000057.1:0-11950 GCA_040383885.1 Flavobacteriales bacterium
TGATTACACAGAGTATTACCATAACCAGTCTGAAGAGAATCTTGATTTTTTGAGCTATTGGGGAGGTTTAAACATTCGCTATGGAAGCGATGCCGATTGGATTGATCTGTATAACTACATGATGAATAATGATCTCTCGGTGAATGCCAATTACCAGAGTGTGAGTAACCGCTTAGATATTTCCAGTGTCATTGATTATATGATTATCAATACTTTCTCTGTAAACAGCGACTGGATTAACTGGAACACCATGTGGTGGCGTGGTACGGGTTCGCCCAATGTAAAATGGAGATACGCATTGTGGGACATGGACAACACTTTTGACCTGGGGCAAAATTTCTCAGGTTGGCCTACCACTGGCTTTCAGGCAAATCCCTGCGACTTAAACAACAACTTTCAGAATGCAGGTCCCAACATGGGGCATCTCGATATGTTTGGCCGCCTCATGGCGCATCCGGATTTTAAAATGCGCTTTGCCAACCGTTGGTCCCAGATGCTCAATTCTTATCTGGATTGCGAATATGTGCTTGCTCATCTGGACAGCATCGTTGCCGTGCTCTTACCGGAAATGCCCGCTCAGATTAGCAGGTGGGGAGGAAGCATGGCAGGCTGGCAAAGCAATCTTGATTATTTAAGGACTCAGATACAGGGGCGCTGCAATGTAATCGACAGTGGTGTAGTAGACTGTTATGATGTGAGTGGAAGACATCGAATTGTTTTTAATGTAGATCCTCCCGGAGCTGGTAGCATTACCTTTAATCAGCAAACATTTACAACTTATCCTGACACGGGTTCGTACTTTGGAAATATAAACGGCAACCTTTTGGCTACGCCATCAACAGGATACAATTTTGCTTATTGGGAAACAGTTCACCACACGCTTCTGCCGGATTCATTAAGTAGTACTACAACATTTCTCATAGACACAGTAGATTCAATCGTCGCTCATTTTGAAGAAATCATTACCCATGATGTTACATACATCGTAAATCCTCCCGGTACCGGAAGTATATTCATCAATGGAATCTCTTATCCGAATACGCCTCTTACCCTCAATTATTTTCCCGGCATGCCTGTATCTTTATCTGCTCTTGCCAATCCGGGTTATTTCTTTCATCATTTTTCCGCTTCTCATCATTCATTTACGCCCACCGATACAGTGCCGGAGGTTTCCTTCCAGGTGAATCATCAGGATACTATTTTCGTTGAGTTTCGTCCTGTATTCAGGCCTTTGTTAACACTGGTTTCCAGCCCGCCGGGTGCCTGTGCCATCAGGCTAAACGGATCTTTGCTTTCAAACCCTCTCTTTCAGCAGGACTACTCTTTAGGAGAATCTCTTACCCTGGATTATGAAAGTTTGGGAGATAAATATCTTTTTGAAAGATGGTTGTCGCGCCACCATTCCTTGCTTCCCGACAGCATACATGAATCTATAAGTTTCAGCATTACGAAAACTGATACCATCGTGCTGCAGTGTTATAGACGGGAAGTTTTTGATCCCGCTGTTTTTGTGCCAAACAGTTTCAGTCCGAATGGTGACGGAATCAACGACTTATTCGCTATATCATGCTCAGAAACTGTTCTTGGAGGTAGGATTGAGGTATACGACAGATGGGGTTTTCCTGTCTACAGTGATGAAGATATTCGTACCGCCTCATGGGATGGGAATAGCAAAGGCCTGGCATTGCCTACCGGCGTGTATGCTTACTTTATTGAATTTGCTGAGGAAAATGGCAGCAATCGTCTTTTAACAGGATACATTACAATTATCAGATGAAAAATACCTTACTCCTAGTTTTTCTTTTTGCATTTTTTTTAACCACCAGGATACCTGCACAGGTTTTGATGAATGAAGTGAAAGTAAATCCACCGGGTAATGACGATCCCTATGAGTTTATCGAAATCAGGGGAACACCCAATACCACCCTCAACAATATTTATGTATGCGTAATTGAGGGAGATTCATCCAACCCCGGTGTGCTCGACAGAGTTTTTAGGATCAACAACAAAACACTTGGAGCTTCGGGCATCATGTTGTTTGCCAGTTCCCTCGGTTACCAGGGCATTCCGGATGATTGTCTTTTTCAGGACACCCTTGTCTTTGGTATTCCGGGTGGAATTATTGAAAATGGAAGCAACACCTTTGCAGTTTTTTTTAGTCCTGTACCTTTTGTAGCCGGTACAGATTATGACACCACCAACGATGGCACCTTGGAATTGCCGCCCGGAGCAATCATGCTGGATGCAGTGGGATGGACAAATGGCAATCCTTCTGCCATCATATATGGAGGAGCAGTGCTTTCCCAGTTATCCGGTACGCCCGATGCTGCAGTTCGCTTTTACAACAATACCAATCCCTTTTCCGGTACCGCCTGGTATTGTGGCGATTTGAGCGGAACGGGCGCAAGTTTGCAGTTTGATTCGCTTGAAGTGAGTAGCAATTTTCCTGCCGGGCAAGGATTGCTCACCCCCGGTAGCCACAATCAACCGGGTTTTTCCGGAATATGGAACGACTCTCAAAATCCTTTGCTCAAGGTTTTTCCCAATCCTGCATGTAATCAAATTTTCCTCTCATTGCCGGGGAGTGAAAAGTCAGATTCCGGTTTGCTAAGCATCTTTACCTCTCAGGGAGTTTTGGTAAAATCGATTACACTCACTACCTCAACCAATCTCTCTGCAGGCATAGGTATCATGGATCTTTCGGAGGGATATTACTTTCTTGAATATTCCAATCACAAGAGGGTATTCCGATCCGGATTTATAAAAACCACCTACTGACTCATTGATTGATTTTGAAATTTCAGTAATGGTTTTCTCTTTGGTGGAAATATTCTCATGGCTTTAAGCAAGAAGTGTATTCAATGAAAGAATCTACTTCTCGCTGTACTTATTGTGGCTTTAAAAACGCATGATTATGGATAAACCAATCGCTTCATCTTTCACTCTCTATCAGAAGCGTGTGCTTGTTATTCTCGCACTCATGCAGTTTACGGTGGTGCTCGATTTTATGGTCATCTCACCCTTGGGTGATTTTTTGATGAAAGGCCTTCAATTGAATCCGGAACGCTTTGGTCATGTGGTTTCTGCTTATGCCTTTTCTGCTGCAGTTTCCGGACTCCTGGCTGCAGGCTTCGCAGATAAGTTTGATAGAAAAAGTTTACTGACCTTTTTTTATGTAGGCTTCATTCTTGGAACATTCTTTTGTGGCATTGCACATACCTACAAAATGTTGATGGCGGCAAGAATCATTACCGGCATTTTCGGAGGAGTTATTGGTTCAGTTTCCCTTGCCATTGTTACCGATTTGTTTGAACCCATGCAACGCGGAAGGGTAATGAGCACCATTCAAATGTCATTTGCTGCCTCCCAGGTGCTCGGCATACCTTTCAGCTTATTTATGGCTGTGCATTTCGGTTGGAACATGCCATTTTATGCGCTTGTATGCATGGCTGTGCTAATAGGCATTGGTATGCTTCTATTTTTGAAACCGGTTAATCATCATCTGCATCAAAATAGTCACACAAATGCTTTGGTTCATGTAAGCAATACACTCCTGAACAAAAAATATTTAGTGGGATTTGCTACCACAGCGATGTTATCTATCGGTGCATTTATGATTATGCCCTTTAGCAGTGCCTTTGCCATAAACAACATGGGAATTACCCCTGAGCAATTGCCATGGGTATTTTTCAGTACTGGTGTAAGCATTCTTTTTACGATGCCATTGATAGGCAAGATATCCGATCGTTACAACCGTTTTTACATTTTTACTGGAGCATCGGTTTGGGCCATGATAATGGTATGTATCTATACGAATTTCGGTATCACACCACTTTGGCTGGCAATAACAGGAAATATCCTTCTCTTCCTTGGAATCATGGGAAGGGCAGTGCCGGCCTCTGCCACTATTTCGGGTTTGCCTTTGCCTGCCGATCGTGGTGCCTTTATGAGTATAAATGCATCTATGCAGCAAATGGCCGGAGGTTTAGGTTCCCTTTTTGCCGGATGGATTGTGAAACAGCCCGATGGAAATGCCCCTTTGCTTCATTTCAATACCCTTGGTTATGTCACCTGCGGAATCATGGTAGTTTGTGTATATGGTTTATACAGGGTTTCAAAGATTACCCAAAAACAATCCTCTGAAGAATCCAAAATTTCGCCCGCTTCTCACTGATGCTGTTTAACATTTCCTATCATTGTAAGTTCATTATTTGAATCACCAAGGATATGGAAAGACTCACCGGACTCATCGGCATCGTATTGATTGTTTTGATTGCCTTTCTTATGTCAAACAACCGAAAGGCCATAAACTACAAGCTTGTTTTATCTGGCCTGGGTATTCAAACGCTGCTTGCTCTTTTTATTCTGAGGGTGCCATTCGGACAGAAAATGTTCGCTGCTCTGGGTGCAGCGGTTACCAAGGTTCTCGATTTCTCAAATAAAGGTGCTGATTTTGTATTTGGTATTCTGGTGAACGGAAAACGACTGGATGAAGTATTTGGTTTGGGTAGCGGATTTATTTTTATTTTTAAAATCATGCCCACCATCATTTTTGTGAGCGTGCTTGTCTCCATTGCCTATCATATTGGTTTGATGCAAAGGGTTGTTTCAGTGATTGCCAGGGTGGTTCATTTTCTCATGGGTGTAAGTGGAAGCGAAGCCCTCAGCAATGTGGCGAGTGCATTTGTTGGCCAGGTAGAAGCTCAAATCATGATCAAGCCCTACATTGGTACCATGACAAGAAGTGAATTGCTTGCTTCTATGAGCGGGAGTATGGCTTGTATTGCCGGTGGTGTCATGGCGGTTTACATTTCTATGGGTGTTCCCGCCCCGTATCTGATTGCCGCCAGCTTGATGGCTGCCCCCGGTGCCCTTGTTATCTCAAAGATTGTATATCCCGAAACAGAAGAATCACCTACGAAAGGGCAGGTGAAACTGGAAATCAGTAAATCGCATGCCAACCTGCTGGATGCCATTTCTCATGGTGCCTCAGATGGACTAAAGGTTTCCCTGAATGTACTGGCAATGCTCATTGGTTTTATTGCTCTCATAGCCATGGTTGATTATCTTCTTGGATGGTTAGGCAGGGGCTTATATGGCACCGGAATCTCTCTCTCTGCTGTGGGGATTGATGTGTCTAAATTGAGTTTAAAAGAAATTCTTGGCTCAGTGTTCAGTCTTTTTGCATGGACCATGGGAGTTCCCTGGAAAGACGCACATGAGGTGGGCGGATTGCTCGGAACCAAAATCGTGATTAATGAATTTGTTGCTTATTCCGATCTTTCAGCCTTGCTGAAAAGCAATGTTCTTTCGGCAAAATCGGTATTGGTTGTGAGTTTTGCCCTATGTGGCTTTGCCAATTTCTCTTCTATTGCCATTCAGGTGGGAGGCATTGGAGAGCTTGCCCCCGAACGCCGCACAGACCTTGCCAAACTGGGTTTTAAAGCACTCATCTGCGGAACCCTCGCCTCTTATCTGAGCGCAACCCTTGCCGGCCTGTTTATCGGCTAATAACAAGGGCGGGTTAAAAAGTAAATCCTCCTTCATGAAAACCCAATCTGCCCGGGGAATACATTTGTTGCTGCTAACCTATGGAAAAACCCCTAAGTATAGGATTGGTGGGAGCCGGCCACCTTGGAAAAATTCACCTCAAACAACTTCAGGAAATCCCACTTTTCTCGCTTGTCGGATTCTATGACGAAAATCCGGAAACGGCGGCTGCCGTGAGTAAAGAAACCGGTCTTCCTGCTTTTTCCTCTTTTGATGAACTGCTCAGTGCCTCCACTTGTGTAGATATCGTTGTTCCAACCATCCACCATTTTATGCTTGCTTCAAAGGCCATGAAAGCAGGAAAGCATGTGTTTATCGAAAAACCACTTACGGCAACGGTGGATGAAGCAAAATCACTTCTGCTCCTGGCAAAGGAAGCCAGCGTGAAAGTGCAGGTCGGACATGTTGAAAGATACAACCCTGCTTTCGTTTCAGCCTTGCCTTTTTTGCACTCACCAAGGTTTATTGAAATTCATCGACTCGCCCAATTCAATCCAAGAGGCACCGATGTATCAGTGGTACTCGATTTGATGATTCATGATATCGACATCATTCTGTCGGTAATCAAATCACCGGTTAAAAATATTCATGCCAGTGGTGTTTCGGTGGTAAGTGATACACCCGATATTGCCAATGTCCGGATAGAATTTCACGATGGTTGTGTTGCCAATCTTACCGCCAGTAGAATCTCGATGAAAAATATGCGTAAAACCCGTTTCTTTCAGAGAGATGCCTATATCGCCGTCGACTTTTTAAAGCGTAAGTCTGAAATCATCAGGCTGGAAAATCTCGAAGGTGATGCGGGTGATTTTGATATGGTAATAGAGCTTGGAGAAAAGGGAAGAAAGCGAATAGTGTTTGAGATGCCCGAAGTAACCGAAGGCAACGCCATTCGTGAAGAATTGAGTGCTTTTGCAAAAGCAATTGTAGAAAACAAAGCTACTGAAGTGGGTATTGAAGACGGTGTAAAAGCCATGGAAATTGCTTTTCAAATCATCGAGAAACTGGAAGCGCTAATCGTATAATGATGCAAGCACTTTCGCTCTGGATATCCCGAATTTTTCATCCCGTGTTTATGCCTTTTATGGCAATGATGCTTGTGTTTCGATACAATCGTCAGCTCACCTTTAATATCCCATCGGATGCCCAATGGCTTATTGTTGCGCTAATCTTTGCCTACACCATCTTGTTGCCCCTGATGGGTGTGTGGTTTTTAAAACGCCTCAAGCTGATTCAGTCTTTTGAAATGCACTCAAGGACTGAGAGAAAATGGGGGTATCTTTTAAGTGGAATTTGTTATTATATCTGTTATTACATTTTATCGGGTTACCCGGGTCTGGTGCTCGTTTCAACCCTCATGCTGGGTGCAACCAATGCACTGATGCTGCTCTTGTTTACCAATTTCTTTTTTAAAATATCAGCACATATGATTGGCATAGGCGGATTATGCGGTATTTTTTGCGGTCTTGTCTTTGTATTCGGAATTGACTACAGACCATTAATTTTGGGATTATTCTTGCTTGCAGGTATGATAGGCTGGGCAAGACTCTCACAGGAAGCGCACAAGGAAGCAGAAATTTATGCAGGATTTGCGCTTGGATTTTTCAGCGAAAGCGGATTGTTGATCCTGCTTGGCTGACTACTTAAAATTGGTAAACTGTACAGGAATATCCAATTCGGCATTTCTGATTTGTGCCATCACTGCCTGAAGTTCATCTATTTTTTTTCCGGAAACCCTTACCTGATCATCCATTCCCTGCGGCTCAACTTTTAGTTTGGTTTCCTTGATCAGTTTGATAATTTTTCTGGCATTGTCTTTATCAATCCCTTGTCTGATTACAATCTCTTTTTTAATCATGCTTCCGGATGCTACTCTTTGCTTGGCAAAATCCAGTGAGAGGGGATCCAGTTTTTGTTTAATCATTCTGGCCCTCAGCATGTCCTCGATAGCTTCTATGCGCATTTCGTTTTCGGTGAGAATAGAGATGCCCATCGATTTTTTATCCAATTCGATTTCCGATTTAGAATCCCTGAAGTCATAACGAGTGGTTATTTCTTTTCTTACCACATTGACAACATTGTCGAGGGTTTGTAAATCTATTTTGCTGACAATGTCAAAGGAGGGCATATCAGATGGACTTGAAAGTAATTTTGAAATCCAGGAGGTATTCAAATTGCTCCCCGATGTGCATCATGTCTTCATCATCTTCTTTGTACAACCAAATACATTGTACTTTTTTTTCATTAAGATAGAGACGATTCACCATTTTAAAAACATCGGCAAGATACTTTTGAGAGGATGTGTTGAAATAATCCAATTCACACTCCAGGGTAGTTAGGGGTGCCGGCTGTGTGATGTATTGTTTCATCCAGAAAATCACCGGGCCATAAATTTTATCGGCATCATTTGGAATGGAGCGACCGGAGAATCTGATAAATCCTTTTTCATGGTCCAAAGTGATTCCCGGAGAATCCTCAGTGGCATCGGAATTGAATTTTTTGAGATCTGCCATGCAGTTATTTTTTGTAAGTATAATATTTATTAATAAAAATAAACCATTTTTTTTGTCGCCAATAGTGTGTTTTTTAAAAGAGATACTATTGTCATTGGACCTACTCCACCTGGGACAGGGGTATAGGCGGATGCAAATTCCTTCATGTCTTCTTCTTTTACATCCCCTTTAATGACATAACCTTTGGGTGAAGATGAATCGGGAATTCTGTGGATGCCAACATCAATCACTACTACACCGGGTTTCATGTAGCTTCGGTCTATAAATTCCGGTTTGCCCAAAGCCACGACCAGGATATCTGCCTGTTTACAAATTTCTTTGAGGTTTTTTGTTTTGCTATGACACAAGGTAACAGTGCAGTTTCCCGGACGCGCATTGCGCGCCAGAAGAATACTTACGGGTGAACCAACAATATGACTGCGTCCCAGCACCACACAATGTTTTCCTTCCGTATCAATGCCGGATCGGGTAAGCAATTCAACAATCCCAAATGGGGTTGCAGGCAGGTAGGAAGGAAGGTTAAGTGCCATTCTTCCGACATTTGCAGGATGGAATCCGTCCACATCTTTCCTGGGATCGATACTTTCAATCACTTTGAGTTCGGAGATGTGCTGAGGAAGCGGGAGCTGAACAATAAAGCCATCTACTTCAGGATCCCGGTTAAGCGACTCTATTTTTTGAAGCAACTCTTCCTCTGTTACCTCACTTCCAAGACGAATGACGCTTGAGGCAAATCCTACCTCAGCCGAAATCCTTGTTTTGTTTGCTACATAGGTTTCACTTGCACCATCGTTACCCACAATCAATGCCACCAGGTGGGGTTTTCTGCCCCCGCTTTGCAAAAAATCAGCAGTCTCTTTGGCAATTTCTGCAATTACCTGTCGGGATATCACTTTTCCGTCAATAAGGATAGGGCTCATGTGTCGATGGTGGCTATTACTTTCAGTTCAATGGCAATTGGAGTTGGCAAACAGTTAATTTCTATGGTTGTTCGGCAAGGTTGGTTGCTGCTGAAATACTCGGCATAAAGTCTGTTGTATGTCTGAAAATCAGCTTTCATATTGGTGAGAAAAACGGTTACATCAATGATGTTCTCCCAACTGCTGCCCGCATCCTCAAGGATACAACGAATGTTATGAAATACACTCCGGCATTGCACCTCTATGTCATATGACATAATATTACCCTGATCATCAAGTTCAACTCCGGGAATTTTTTTTGTGCCTCTTTCCCTTGGCCCTACACCGCTTAAAAAAAGGAGATTTCCATGACGCCTGGCATGAGGATATAATCCTACCGGCTCAGGTGCCCGCGACGAGTTGATGCCATTTTCATTCATGATGTTATTTGTAGAGCAACAAAAATAAAAAGATATACAACCAAAGTGCATCCAGAAAATGCCAATAAGCTGATATCATTTTTAGACCGGTATACTTTTCGGCAGCATAAGCACCGGAGAGGTTTCGCCAGATACCAATTGCCAGTGCAATGATTCCTCCAAGATAATGCCCAAAATGCAGCCAGGTAATAACATAGAAAAATGAACCTGATGCATTGGCAGTTTTCCCGGCAAAATAGACCCCTGATTCAACCAGTGACTGCCATCCCGCGAACTGGAAATAGCCGAATGCAAGTGCCAATCCCAGTGTCACCGCCAGGAGGCGACCAAGGAACAAGGTATTTCCTTTTTTGAGGTAAGAAATACCCATGTTCATGGAAATGCTACTAAAAAGAAGCAGTGCCGTGCTGATGTAAAATTGAAAGGGAATTTCGAAAAGCATCCAGTTTCCCTCGCCTTTTCGCACGATATAGGCACTGGTGAGACCGGCAAAAACCATCGTCATGCTGGCAATGGATACATAGAGCAGCGCAAGTTTGCTTTTCTCTGATCTCCGTATTTCTTCTGTTTTGGTAAAGTTCATTTTTTTTATTTTGGAAAGAGCATGGCTATTTGAACCAACGGCAGATAAACAAACGAACCGAACATGAGTTCACGGGCTGCAGGAATATTGCATTGTTTATAGAGTTTTACTGCCTGCAGAAAGAACAGCAGGGAAAGTACGATACCGGCAACCAGTGAAACCATTCCGGAGATGTCGAAAAAATAGGGTAGACAGGCTGTGGGAATTAAAAAGAAACTGTAAACCATGATGAGAAAGGCAGACCGCTTATCTCGCCCACCCGGCGAAGGCAGCATCCTGAATCCGGCCTTCTTGTAATCTTCATCCATGATCCATGCAATGGCCCAAAAATGCGGGAACTGCCAGATAAATTGAATACCAAAAACAACAAATGCACCAATGTCAAATGATCCGCTTGCGGCTACCCAACCCAGCATGGGCGGAATGGCGCCCGGAAATGCACCCACAAAAACGGCAAATGGCGTCAATCTTTTAAGTGGGGTATAAATCAGGGTATAGGAAAACAAAGCAAATCCACCCAGTAAGGCAGGAACAGGACCCACCCATTCGCTCAGTAGATAGAGTCCGCAAAGCCCGCAAAGGATGGCAATCCACAAGCCCTGCCAAACCGTGAGATGACCCGCCGGTAAAGGTCTGTTGCAGGTGCGGCTCATCAGCTTATCAAGATTTCTCTCCATGATTTGGTTGAATCCATTGGAGGCGGCGGTAACCAGAAAACCTCCGGCAATCAATGCAGTAAACACTTTGGGCGAGAATTCCTTGGATGCAGCAATATAACAGAGCGCTGCAGATAGCACCACCAATGCCGCCAGTCTTAATTTGGTGAAACCTGTAACGAGGCTGATGAATGTGGCTTTTTTGGGATGTTCCGGGGCAGCGGTCATGTTCGGGCGCGGCAAAGGTAAATTTATCCCTGATTTTTCAGACATAAAAATCCTAACAATTTGGACCTGCTCATGTTTGTATTTGCTTTTTTTAAGTTCGGCCGGCTCAGCTGTTATAGATGCCCTCTATCGGTGTTGTTGTTGGTATCATATGTAAGCTAATAAGTTAAAAGAAGATCTTGAGCCTAAACATTAAATGACTGTTTCTTCAATGGCGATAGCAAGACGGATACTCTCTTTTTTCAGACTTTGAAATCTTTGAATCTTTATTCTAACGAATGAACTTAATAGCCAAAAATTTCCCGGAAAAACCGGATATACATTCATCCGGGAATTTGGAAACATTTTAAGCGATAGCTTTCTGTAGGTAGCCGTCTTGTTGAATTCAGTGAGACTGAATTAAATAGTTTTTGTTTTTTAATCCGAAATGGTACACCTGCTTATGCTTTCAGAAAAAATGAATATCAAAGGAAAATGAAATGAAAAATTCATTTTCCTTTTTTCCTGTAATTTATCTATGCATTGCCCGATAAGTGAGCAAGCTAAGGTTGCCTGCAAGATCTAGTTTCCCATCTCAGAGATGAACCTGATGCGCATCAGGCGTAGCTCTTCCTCGGTGTAATCCTCTTCGCCCAATTCTTTAAAAGCATCGGCTATGGCATCTGTTTCTGCTGTTTTGAAGTAATCAAATACCTCTTCCTGCTTTTCTTCATCAATAACCTCATCGATATAGTAGCTAAGGTTTAGCCTGGTTCCCGATGCGGTAATATTTTCTAACTCAGTAAGCAATTCATCAAAGGTCATTCCTTTGGCGGAAGCAATATCTTCCAAATCCATTTTTCTGTCGATACTTTGAATGATGTAGACCTTCTTGAGGGATTTGTTCACCACCGATTTCACCACCATATCCATGGGGCGTTCGATGTCGTTTTCCTTCACATATCGTGCAATCATATCAACAAACTCCTGCCCGAATCGCAGAGCTTTTCCGCTGCCTACTCCGGAGATATTTTTCAATTCCTCCAGATTAACAGGGTAACTGATGGCCATATCTTCAAGTGAGGGATCCTGGAAAATTACA
>JBEICQ010000058.1:0-11865 GCA_040383885.1 Flavobacteriales bacterium
GATCGAATGTGGTTTTAAAAGCCGTTTCAATGTTCTCCATATCAAAATAGGACTCGTAAAGTTTGTGGTTACACCGTTCGCAAAACCAGAGCAAACCATCTTTTTCATGAGGCTTTCTTACGCGCTCTATTACAATACCAACGGTATTTGGACCTCGTTTTGGGCTGTGAGGAACACGCGCAGGAAGCAAAAAAATATCGCCCTGTTTAATCTCAACATCTCTGGGTTTTCCATCTTCCTGAATGGTAACGGTGATGTCCCCTTCAATCTGATAAAAGAATTCCTCTCCTTCATTGTAATGAAAATCTTTACGGGAGTTTGGACCTCCTACGGCCATGACAATAAAGTCTGCGTCCTTGTATATCTGTTTATTGCCAACAGGTGGTTTCAATAGATGACGATGTTCGTCAATCCACCGCTGGAGGTTGAATGGAGAAGCTATTTGCATGGGATTTGTTGGTAAAGATATCTAAAGTTCATTTTTCTATATCAGTTTTTTACTGAAGTCGCTCGCTTTTTTCTTAAGGAAGGTGTAGGTTGCGTCTTGTGCACGGATTTTTTTTCCGGTTGTCTGCCTGTGTTTATTTTCCTGATTTGCATCAATGATTCTTGCTTTGGTATTATCTGAAAATTGGATATTAAATATTTCCCTGAGCATATTCTTCAAAGCTTCATCAATAATGGGCACTGCCACCTCTGAGCGCTGGTCAAAATTGCGCATCATCCAGTCGGCAGAGGCGATATAAACTTTTTCATCGCCACCATTGGCGAAAATAAAAAGTCGTGAATGTTCCAGAAATTTATCTACAATGCTAATGATTTCTATGTTTTCACTCATGCCTTTCACGCCCGGAACCAACGCGCAGGTGCCACGAATGATTAATTTAATTTTTACGCCTGCACCGCTGGCTTCATAAAGTTTATGAATGGTCTCGAAATCAACGAGGCTGTTCATTTTGGCATGAATATACCCCGGCTTACCGGAAGCGGCGTCATCAATTTCTTTTTGAATGAGTTGCAGGATACGCTTACGGTAAAAAAATGGCGCCACCAATAGGTGTTTGGGTCGTGTGACTCTCAGATTGTCATTATAAAAAGCAAATACATCTTCAACTTCCTCAGTAATTTTAGGATTAGCAGTGAGCAAACTGAAATCACTGTATATCCGGGCTGTATTTTCATTGAAATTTCCGGTTCCGATATGAGCATATGCCATTCTTTTTTTACCCTCCCTGCGAACGACCAGCATCAATTTTGAATGTACTTTTAGCCCCGGAACACCATGAATTACCCGCACGCCCTCCTCCTGTAATCTTTGCGCAAGTTGAATGTTTGCTTCCTCGTCAAACCTTGCCTGTAATTCCACAACAACAGTAACAATTTTACCATTCTTGGCTGCGTTTATCAGTGCATTTGCCACTGAAGAATGCCTGGCTGCCCTGTAGAGAGTGAGTGAGATGGACTCTACCCCGGGATCAATAGAAGCCTCTCTTAAAAAGTCAAGAATATGAGAGTAGCTGTGGTAAGGAAAATGAAGAAGGATATCGTTTCTGGACACTGTTTTGAACAAGCTCCTCTCGTGATCAAAAGCAGGGTGAATAATGGGTTGTAGCTTGGGATAATAAAGATGCTTGCCGCCAAGTTGCGGAAAATCCATAAAGTCGCGAAAATTGTGATACTTTCCGCCTGTTGAGATGTTGTTTTCTTTGCCCAGCTTCATTTTGCGGGTTAAAAAGGATACCATGGCAGGCGGCATACTGGAATCATAGGTAAATCTTACGATCCTCCCAACCCTTCGACCTTTTAAACTTCGCGTAATTTTTTCAATCATCGACTTGGAGAAGTCATATTCAATATCTAACTCCGCATCCCTTGTGATTTTTATCATATGGGAATCCGCAGTTTCATAATCAAACATATAAAACAATTCATCCAGACAAAATCTGATGACATCATCCAGTAGAATGATGAATTTCTTTGCCCCCTCGTCCGGTAGAACAACAAATCGCGAGACATTTTGAGTAGGCAATTCAATGAGAAAATGCCTGTACCGGTCGCGGATACCAAGCCCTTTCAATCGCACGAAAAGATAGGCAGAACGGTCTCGGAGGTAGGGGAATTTGCCGGATTCACTAACCATCAAAGGGTAAAGAAAGGGTAGTATCTTTTCCAGAAAATAGTTCTTGACAAAGGTCTGTTGTTTAAGACTCAGCTTTGTCTCATTTACCAGATAAATTTTTTCAGCCGCCAGCTCGGCAATCTTTTTCTGAAAAATTTCCTCCAGCATTCCTTGCTGTTCATTCACAATTTGCTGGATATTTTTAGCCACTTTGGATGGATTTTCGCCAATCAGTTCCTTGTGTTTCCCACCCAGCTTGAGCAGTCGCTGAAGGGTGGCCACCCTTACCCTGAAAAATTCATCACGGTTATTGGCATAAATTCCCAAAAACCTGATTCGCTCTATCAGCGGCACACTTTTATCAATGGCTTCCTGCAATACCCTTTCGTTGAAGGAAAGCCACGAGATGTCCCTGTTGAGCAGTTTAGCTTTTTTTTTCGCCATCACGCAAGTATACAAAGCCTTGTGTAAAATAGCCCCATGCATGCCCAAAATAATTATTTCTCATATTTCAAAGGGGTTTTTGACTTGCCACGATTTATTTTAGTTTTGCAGGCTGTATTAACTATTTATGGGAAATCCCCTCCTCGAAAATCTGCATGGTGTTCCTTTGGATCATTATGTTTTACTCTGTTGTGCCCTTTTTGTCATCGGCGTTTTTGGGGTGCTTTATCGGAGAAATGCAATCATCGTTTTCATGTCTGTAGAATTGATGCTCAATGCAGTGAACCTTTTGCTTGCAGCTTTTTCCACCTACCGCAGTGACGGAGACGGACAGGTATTTGTTTTTTTTATCATGGCAGTTGCAGCTGCAGAAGTGGCTGTTGGTCTTGCCATTCTGATGATGATTTATCGCAATAAACGCACTGTAGATATTGGCGAACTGAATCGCCTGAAATGGTAAGACTATGAACAACATTCCCCTGCTAATTCCTGCTTTTCCCTTGTTGGGGTTTTCTGATACTATCACTCACCGGCAAATCACTTTCCAAATCTGCCTCAGCCATTCTGGGCTCAGGCATGATCTTGCTATCTTTCCTCTTCTCAATCTTTTCTCTCTCTCAAGGTGATTCCAGGGAATACCTTGTTTTTGAATGGATTAATGCTGGCGCCCTGAAAGCCAATTTCTCCTTCCTGATTGATCCTTTAACATCTGTCTTTTTGCTCATCATCACAGGAATTGGATTCCTCATACATGTCTATTCCGCTGCCTATATGCATGATGACGAACATCACAACACTTTTTTCTCTTACCTCAACCTCTTCATATTTTTCATGCTTCTGCTGGTGATGGGCAGTAATTTTCTCATCATGTTTGTGGGCTGGGAGGGAGTAGGTTTGTGTTCCTACCTGCTCATTGGTTTCTGGTACAAGAACGATGCCTACAACAAAGCTGCATCAAAAGCCTTTATCATGAACAGGATTGGCGACCTGGGCTTCTTACTCGGTATTGTGCTGATTGCCCTCACCTTTGGCTCACTCGAATACACCACCGTCTTTGACCAGGCGAAAGGCTATCCCGGATCTGATGCCACTATCACAGCCATCACACTGCTTCTCTTTGTAGGTGCCACCGGAAAAAGTGCACAAATCCCACTATACACCTGGTTGCCTGATGCCATGGCAGGGCCTACTCCGGTGTCTGCCCTCATTCACGCCGCCACCATGGTTACCGCAGGTATTTACATGGTTGCGCGCAGTAATATTCTGTTCACTCTTTCTCCAATAACCATGCAGGTTGTAGCCACAACCGGAATAGCTACAGCCATGCTTGCCGCTACCATTGGTCTGGCCCAGAACGACATCAAAAAGGTACTCGCTTATTCCACCGTGAGTCAACTTGGTTTACTCTTTACTGCCCTCGGCTTCGGTGCTTTTGGTTCTGCGGTTTTTCATGTAATGACCCACGCCTTCTTTAAAGCTTGTCTCTTCCTTGGTGCCGGTTCTGTCATTCATGCCCTGCATCACCAGCAGGACATCAGAAAAATGGGCGGTCTGCGCAAATACATGCCGCTTACCTACCTCACCTTTCTAATCTCCACACTTGCCATTGCCGGAATCTTTCCCTTTTCAGGATTTTTCTCCAAAGATGAAATGCTGGCTCAGATATTTTCACACAACCGCATGTTCTGGCTGTTGGGCATCATTGTGTCAATATTCACAGCTTTTTATATGTTCAGACTTTTCTACCTCACTTTTCACGGAGATTTCAGGGGCACTGAAAAAGAAAAGTCACACCTGCATGAGTCTCCCCCTGCCATCACCATGCCTCTTGTCGTTCTGGCATTACTTGCTCTGGCAGGCGGTTTACTTGGTCTACCGGCGGTTTTTCATGCCCCGCATTTCCTTGCAGATTACCTCGAGCCGGTCTTTAAAAATTCGCATGCCCGGGTATTTACAGCCCACCCCGACCATGCCACTGAATGGATGCTCATGGGTATTGCCATGCTTTGTGCTCTGATTACCATTGGTGTTGCCTACAGCAAATACATCCGTTCCGCTGAAGTGCCGGAGCCCGATGAAAAAGAGAAGAAACCATTGCATCTGCTCGTTTACCGTAAATACCTCATTGATGAGTTGTATGATAATATCATCGTGAAGCCCCTGCAGTTTTTATCCGGTATCTTTCACCGGATTGGCGACAAGGAAATAATTGATGGATCCGTTAATCTTACAGGCACCGGTATCCGTGAAGGAGGGTCGCTGCTCAAACTCCTGCAAACAGGCAATACCGGGTTTTATCTGCTGATGATGGTTATCGGCTCCGTGCTTTTACTTCTTCTTGGGATGTTGTAAAAAAATTCATGATAAAAATCTTTCTTCCCCTGTCGCTTTCTGTAATGCTGCTTTTCCTGGCAGCTTGCGAAAAAACGCCCGGAGCCTGCATGCAGCTTGTGCCGGAAAAAGATACCCTGACGGTGCTGGAGGAAATTTCAATTGATACCCGTTGTGCAGGTTTTTTTTCCTACATCCGCTATGATTTTGGTGATGGAGAATCCGTTCTGAAAGAATCCAAAGAAGGGGAGATCATAAAAAAAGTATACAAATTTAAGGGTGATTATATCCTGCGGGTAACATTTCTCAGTAAGTCCAGAAAGCGCACAAGCTTCGAAGAACGACGCATTTTTGTGAAGTAATACCGTTTCATCAGCTGAATAAGATTCGGTAAAAATTCTCCCGACTTTCATTTTCATTGTCATTGGACCTCAGAATCCCCATTGCTGATTCTTTTCACGCTGATTTTGCTACCTTTGTCGGGCGTTAAAAACCCATGTGGAAAGATGTTTTTCTTACAATTGTGATGGCCTTTGTTGTGTTCAGAATCATGGGTGAATTCTCCAGGCGCCGCAACTCGCATCAAAGCGAAGGCAAATCTGCCGATAATCAAAAAAACAAACAGCCACCTGATGATGGCGAGTACATCGATTACGAAGAAATCAAATAAACTTATGTCAACTAAAACCATGCTGCTCAAGGGAATACCCGTGCTCCTTTTCGCTGCTTTAACGCTTGTTTATTTCTCTCCTTTACTCAAAGGAAAAGCCATCAAGCAATCCGATGTTGCCAATTTCAAAGGAATGAGCAAGGAGATTTTCGATCATCGTAAAAAGTATGACGAGGAACCCTTGTGGACCAATTCCATGTTTGGAGGTATGCCTGCATACCAGATTTCTGTGCTTTATCCATCCAATTTAATGAAGCCCCTTACTAAAGGTCTCAGCTTTGTTATTCCTCATCCTGCCACTATCGTTTTCCTCTCCTTCATAGGATTCTATTTTCTCCTTCTGGTCCTTGGATTCGAAACCTGGCTTTCAGCATTGATGGCAATTGCTTTTGGCCTTTCATCATACACTTTAATCGTGATTGAAGCGGGTCACAATCCCAAGGGATATGCTATTGCCTACATGGGTCCTGTGCTTGCCGGTTTGCTTATGGCCTTCCGAGGAAAACAACTATTGGGTGCATCTGTGTTCGCAGTGGCACTCTCTCTGCAATTGTCAGTAAATCACGTTCAGATCACCTATTACCTCATGATTGCCTGCTTGTTCCTGGCAGTTGGCGAGGCAGTGCGTCTGCTGTTGGCAAAACAAATAAAATACCTGCTCATCACTGGAGGCTTGCTCCTGATTGCCTCCGGACTTGCTGTAGGCCCTAACCTCACCAATTTGCTGCTTACCCAGGAGTATGGTACCTATTCCACAAGGGGAAAATCAGAACTCTCCGGCAATCCTGAGAACCAAACAAGCGGTTTAGATAAAGATTACGCCACCCAATGGAGTTATGGTATATCTGAAACATTTACCCTCATGATTCCTAACTTTAAAGGAGGAGCATCCGGAGTAATTGGAGAATCAAATAAAGATGCACTCAAAAAAGTGCCGGATGAATACCGTGAGTATATCGCTCAAATGGACCAGTATTTTGGAGATCAACCTTTCACCTCCGGTCCGGTTTACCTGGGTGCGCTCGTATGCTTTTTATTTGTTCTGGCTATGTTTATCTGCCGAGACAGCATCAAGTATTATGTACTTGCAGCAGTGGTATTGAGTATTCTCTTAAGTTGGGGAAAAAATTTCATGGGCCTCACCGGGTTCTTCATGGACAACATCCCCGGATACAACAAGTTCAGGGCTGTTTCTATGACCCTGGTAATCGTTCAGTTTTTGTTCCCTTTCCTGGCAGCATTCGCCATCAGAGAGGTGTTGGAAAATCCAAAATTATTACAACAAAAACGCCGGGAGTTTTTCCTGGCACTCGGACTAACAGCAGGTCTCTGCCTGTTTTTTTACCTTTTGCCCGATACCTTCAACAGCTTTTACAAACAAACTCCCGATGAATACACTGAGCTTGGCGCGCAACTAAAAAAAGCAGGCTTGTCTGCCGATCAGGTGCCTGTTTTTCTGGAATCTCTCAAAATAGCAAGGGAGCAAATCTTCACCTCAGATGCTATGCGCTCGTTCTTGTTTATTATCTCGGGGGCGCTCTTGCTTCTGGCTTTTTCCTACAACAAGATAAACAAATCAATCTTGCTGGGAGGTTTGGGTTTTTTAATCTGCATAGACATGTGGACTGTTGACAAAAGGTATTTAAATGATTCCAATTTTGTTCCCAAGCAACAAATGGACGAGCCCTTTGAACCAAGCTCAGCTGATGTACAGATTTTAAAAGACACCACACCGGATTTCAGGGTATTCAATACTACTGTGTCAACTTTCAATGATGCTTCCACCTCTTATTTTCACAAATCCATAGGAGGTTATCATGGAGCCAAGCTTAAGCGCTACCAGGAGTTGTGGGAAAATCACATCAGCAAAGGCAACATGGGCGTAATCAATATGCTCAACACAAAATATTTTATTCAAAAAAACCAAGCAGCCGGGCAGGATGCAGAACCCGTGGCGGTACCCAATCCCGGTGCCTGCGGCAATGCATGGGCCGTGGGTTCCCTGCAATGGGTGCCCAATGCAGACGCTGAACTGGCAGCACTGAAAGATTTTAATCCAAGGAGAAAGGCCATCATTGACAACCGATTTTTACAAGTGGCCGGTATGCAGGAAAAATCTTTCGACACCACAGCTACCATCGCTCTAAAAAAATACAAGGCCAACCAACTGGTGTATACCTACCATGCAAGTGCAAAAACCTTTTTCGTATTTAGTGAGATTTTTTACGACAAAGGATGGAAGGCAAGCTGCAACGGAAAGGAACTTCCTTTGGTGAGATGTAATTATGTTTTAAGGGGAGCCGTCGTACCACCCGGAAATGGGGTGATTCAATTTGACTTCAGTCCGTCTTCCTATAAGAATGGAGAAACGCTTGCAATGTTCAGCTCATTTCTGTTGTTGCTCTTTTTGGGAGCAGGAATCTATTTTGAGTTCAGAAAGCGTGCCCCGATACCACCACAATAAAACCCACACCATGTCGTTAAAACTCCCGGTGTTTTTAAGAGGATTGAGGCTTCAAATTATTCTTTATTCAAGCATGTTTCTGCAGGTGATGGGTCAGGACATTGCTATCGGACAGTGGAGAAGTCACTTGTCATTTCGCAATGCAAACGATCTGGCAGTTGCCGGCAACAAGGTGTTTGTGACAGCTACCGGCAGTTTATTTTCTTTTAATAACAGTACTTCGGAATTACAACTGCTTACAAAAGCGGAGGGCTTGAGCGATTTTGGTGCCACCTGTGTGGCCTACGACTCAGCCTCCACTACGGTTGTGGTAGGTTATGCAAATGCCAACATTGACTTGATCAAAGATGACAAAATCATCAACATCCCGGCCATCAGCAAATCTTCCATCACCGGTAATAAAACCATCAACGATATCATCACACGGAATGGAAAGGCCTACCTCTCTTGTGGTTTCGGTATCGTTGTAGTTGATCTGCGCAAACAAGAAATTGAGGCTACTTACCTGATTGGTAATAACGGGGCCCAGGTCAATGTCAATACCATTATTTTCTCCCCGGATTCTATTTACGCAGGTACGGGTGCCGGCATATACGCAGCCAAAGCTGACAACCCCTTTCTTGCTGATTTCAACAACTGGAAAAAAGAAAATTACCTCCCTACTACCAATCATTTTGCCATATGCTGGTTCGATAACAAATTGCTTAGTGTGCGCAAAATAAACCAAACATCAAGCTTTATTTATTTCAGAGAAAAGGGGACAAATAATTGGCAAAAATGGGACTCTACCATCAATTTCAATTGTCTCAGATTAAAAGATTATGGAAATACACTGATGGCGGTGTATGATGGATCGGTTTATCTGTACAATAAATCGCGCATTTTGTTTGAAGCTTATTTCGGTTATTTCGGAGCATCAGCATCAACCGATGCCGAGTACGATGCCGATAAAAATGTTTGGATTGCCGATAAGTTTCACTCGCTGGTGAAGAGAAGTACCGATGGAAACTTTCATAAAATTACTCCTCAGGGTCCTCCCGACAACAACATCCGAAGTCTATCTTATGACAATGGCAACTTATGGGTTGCTCCCGGCGGTGCAGTGGGCACATCCAACGGTTTCAGGATCCTGAATATTTCAAGCATGAATGATAATGGTGACTGGAGTTTCATTGATGGAGGTGCTATCTACAACAAAACTGCATGCTATGATTTGATGGTGGCACGCGTAAATCCCAAGAACTCCGCTCAGTGTTTTGTAGGTACCTGGAGCAATGGCTTATTGGAAGTAGATAAGGATTCGATAATAAATCATTATACCAAAAATAATTCCACGCTTGATTCAGCCGCAAGCCGTAATTCAACCTGGATTCAGGGAATGGATTTTGATCTTGATGGAAACTTGTGGATTTCAAATGCATTTACCCAGAAGCCTCTGGTGATGCTCACCCCTGATAAGCGTTGGTTTTCCTTCGCCTTCCCCGGATACACGATTCCACCCATGCTGCAATTAATTGCCACCTCCTCCGGGCAAAAATGGATTCTTTCCGAAAAGATGGGTGCTTTTGTCTATGATGATGCTGCCACACCCGAAAATATCTCCGATGATAAGTTCAGGCTGCTGGGATTTGAGTTAGGCAAAGGAGGTATACCCGGAAGCGAGGTTTTTGCGCTCTGTGAAGATTTAAACGGAGCGATTTGGATTGGTACCGCCCAAAGCGGTGTGTTTTTAATCAGTCCCGACGGCACAGAACAATTGGAACATTTTACCCAGGAAACGAGCCCGCTGGTATCAAACAGCATCAACGACATAGAAATCAACAGACGCACCGGTGAAGTATTTATTGCCACTGAAAAAGGATTGGTCTCTTACAAAGGAACCGCCACCATTAGTTATCCTGAATGCAAAGATGTGCTGGTGTATCCCAATCCGGTAAGGGAGGATTACAGCGGACCCATTGCCATTCGCGGTTTGGTTCAGGGGGCTGAGGTAAAAATTACTGACGCGGCGGGAACATTGGTATACCAAACCACTTCATTGGGAGGACAGGCCATCTGGAATGGAATCAACCTTAGGGGTGAAAAAGCGCATACAGGAATTTATTTTGTTTTTGCCTCTACAAAAGACGGCTCAATAGGTTGTTCAACAAAATTCATGTTCATCAGATAAATCATGATTCATAAATCTCCGGGAATTGTTCTTAAAAATTTCCCTTACTCCGAAAAAAGCACAATCGTTAAAATTTTTACGCGTTCATCGGGGGTAACTAGTTTTATGGTGCCCTCCTCCAAAGGCCCCAAAGCCAAATTCAAACCGGCCCTCTTTCAACCTCTTAACAGGTTACAAATCGTTTACAAGATTCAGCAAAAAGATGGCTTACAACAATTACAGGAAGCCAATTTAGAAGTTCCCTATAAAACCCTGCATTCCGATTTTATCAAATACTTCGTTACCCAATTTATCAATGAAGTGCTCGATAAATCACTCAGGGAGGATTACCTTGATGAGGAATTATTCGATTTTTTATTGCACGAACTTGACTTTTTTGATACCCACGACCTGAATCCCGATTATCATCTTTTTTTTCTGGTGGGACTCAGCAAACACCTTGGTTTTTTTCCTGATGTAAGTTCGCATAAATCCGGCAAATATTTCAATTTGAGAGAAGGTGTTTTCGGATCTACACCACCTTCGCTTACCAATAATATCGTGGATGAAGAAACCTCAGCCCTGATTCTGAAAATCCTGAATGAACAACATCCCGAGAGCAAGAAAAGGAAGATTTTTTCACTCCCGGAGAGGAAAAAAATGCTTTCGGCACTCCTGGATTTTTATTCCCTCCAGGTGTCTAATTTCAGTGATCTTAAAACAGTAAAGGTGCTGAAAGAGGTTTTTTAATCCCTTAGTCGAAACTCAATTGCACGGTACGGACTTCGTTGCCTGTGTTTTTGATGGTAATGACAGCCTTTTCGTCCACAAATTCTTCCGCTAGCTGAGGCCACTCGATAAAACAATAAAAGCCTGAAAAAACATATTCTTCAATGCCTACTTCCCGAAGGTCTCGTTTGTTTTTAATTCTGAACAGGTCGAAATGATAAACCGGGTTCTCATCCTTGTCGGTGTATTCGTTCACGATGGAAAAGGTTGGGCTGTTCACCATTTGCTTTACCCCCAGGGCCAAAGCAAGGTGCTTAATGAGTGTGGTTTTTCCGGCGCCCATATTCCCTTCAACAAAAAAAACCCTTTTGTCGAAAGCGGTACTTAATATTTCTTTTGCAATTAAGTCGTAGTCGTTGGTGCTCTGTGCAGTCCAGGTTTTGGTCATGATTTACATCTTTGGCTTTAAAACGGCGAAGGGAATAAGCATCTCTTCCATTGAAATACCTCCATGCTGAAATGTGTTTCTGTAGTACGAAACATAATGGTTGTAATTGTTAGGATAGGCAAAAAAAGTATCCTCACGCGCAAAAATATAACTTGAACTGACATGTTGTTTGGGTAATCTTGCATCGAAAGGATTTTTAACTTCAAAAACTTCCTTACGATTGTAGTCGAGGTTACGACCTGTTTTATACCTGAGGTTGGTATTTGTTTGCCGGTCACCTATTACTTTGATAGGCTCTTTAACACAGATGGTTCCATGGTCTGTGCTTATTACTATTCTGGCTTTTTTATGGGCAGCCTGCCTGAGCATTTCAAGCAAGGGCGAATGTTCAAACCAGCTGCGCGTGATGGAGCGGTATGCCGATTCATTGTCGGCAAGTTCCCTGATGATTTCCATTTCTGTGCGGGCGTGAGAAAGCATATCCACAAAGTTGTATACAATCACATTCAAC
>JBEICQ010000059.1:0-11572 GCA_040383885.1 Flavobacteriales bacterium
AATAAATAAAGCCCCGTCGGGCGATGTTTGGTGGCGGTGAGGGAGGGATGATTACATGATCCCTGTTGGGGGGAGGCTTCACCAAACATCGTACCTCAATTCTGAGGTATTGTTTATTTTTTCGTGTTCGTTCAAGCAAGCTTGACTCCACTCAAAATAAATAAAGCCCTTTCGGGCGATGTTTGGTGGCGGTGAGGGAGGGATTCGAACCCTCGGTACGGTTACCCGTACGACAGTTTAGCAAACTGTTCCTTTCGGCCTCTCAGGCACCTCACCGGAGGTGCAAATATAGAAAAATGGGCTCATATCATAAAACCATCCCAAATTTGTCCGGCTTTTTACACATTATCACAAGATTTTAAAGATTCGATGGCTTGAATCTACTTTATTTGTGTGATGGTAAAGTTGGAAGGCATCCGAAAAAGGTATGTCACCGGAGATCATTCTCTGGAGGTGCTTAAGGGTATTGATCTTCACATTCACGAAGGCGAAATGGTCTCCATCATGGGTTCCAGTGGCTCAGGCAAATCTACCCTCCTGAACATCCTTGGTTTGTTGGATTTTCATGACGAGGGTCATTACCGGCTCAACGGTCAAGCCATGAAAGGTTTAACCGAAACAAAAGCAGCCAAACTCAGGAATGAGTTAATAGGTTTTGTATTTCAGTCTTTTAATCTTGTAAACTTTAAGACAGCTCAGGAAAATGTTGCGCTTCCCCTCTATTACCGTGGCATCAGCAGAAAAAAAAGAAACCTCACTGCCATGGAGTTGCTCGACAAACTGGGTCTGAAAAATTGGGCAAATCACTTGCCCTCTGAGTTAAGCGGGGGACAGAAACAAAGAGTGGCCATTGCAAGGGCACTCATCTCTGATCCCAAACTTATTCTGGCAGATGAGCCCACCGGGGCTCTTGATACCACTACCTCCTACGAAGTGATGGATTTGTTAAAGCAAGTACATGAGCAGGGAAAAACCGTTGTTATTGTTACGCACGAGAAAGACATCGCAGCCATGACACAAAGAACCATCATGCTTAAAGATGGAAAAATTGTGTAGTTGTTTTTCGCTATTTGATGTGACAAATAAAATTTTCTTCGTCACCTAAATAGCCTCTTAAAACATCGCCCTTTGACACCGGACCTACCCCTGCAGGGGTTCCGGTAAATATCAAATCACCTTTTTTTAGCGCCATCCATGATGAGATATCGGCGATAACTTCAGAGAAACTGAACAGCATTTGGGAGGTGTTTCCGCGTTGTACAATATGCTCATTCAATTTCATGGAAAAGTGGTATGGCTTGCTGACAAATGGTTCAAACGCTCCCACAATGGCAGAGCCATCAAAAGATTTAGCTCTTTCCCAGGGAAGACCTTTTTTCTTTAGTTTTTCCTGTAAATCCCTGGCCGTAAAATCAATTCCAAGTCCAATGCCATCAATCCACTCAGTCCCTGAGTGCCCCGGAATATTGGTTCCATCTTTTCCGATACGCAAAACAAGTTCACATTCGTAGTGGATTTCACTGTCAATATGAGGTATGATGAATTCAGCAGGTGAATAAAGAAGCACAGATTCAGGCTTGCAAAATAGTACCGGTTTGTCCGGCTTTTCATTTTTCAGTTCGAGGATATGCTCGCTGTAATTCCGACCTACGCAAATAATTTTCATGGCTTGATGTCAATTTTTTCCGCCAGCAGGTATTGATTTCGAATAGAAGAGTTCCTGGCAATAAGTTCACCTAAAAATCCTGCTAAAAAAAGCTGTGTACCAATAATCATACTCGTTAAGGCAAGGTAAAACAGAGGCTGATCGGTAACATCTCTTGGAATGAACTTGAGAACGAAAAGGGAATAGATTTTCTCCCCAATCAGCAGCAATGAAATAAGAAACCCAATCAAAAAAGCAATGGTGCCGATGAATCCGAAAAAGTGCATGGGCCTTTTACCAAATTTCGACATAAAGGTGATGCTGAACAAGTCCAGAAAACCATTTACAAATCGTTCGATACCAAATTTTGTAGTGCCGTATTTCCTTGCCTGGTGGGCGACTGCCTTCTCACCTATTTTTCTGAAGCCGGCCCACTTGGCAATCACGGGTATGTAACGGTGCATTTCTCCATATACTTCGATGCTTTTTACAACCCGGAGTTTGTATGCTTTAAGACCACAGTTGAAATCATGTAGCTCGATGCCGCTTATTTTTCGCGTTGCCCAATTGAATAGTTTGGTGGGAAGTGTTTTTGTGATTGGGTCGAATCGCTTTTTTTTCCATCCGCTTACAATATCAAATCCTTCTTCCTGAATGAGTTTGTACAGTTCGGGAATTTCCTCCGGACTGTCCTGTAAATCTGCATCCATGGTAATCACAACATTTCCTTTTACCATTCCAAAACCTGTATTTAACGCAGCAGATTTGCCATAATTTCTCTGAAACTTGCACCCGCCTGTGTAAGGATTGTTTTTTGCAAGCGTGCCGATGATGTCCCATGAGTGGTCTGTACTACCATCATCTATAAAAAGAATCTCATAAGTGAAATGATGCTGCTCCATCACTTTTACTATCCATGCATGGAGTTCGGGCAATGACTCAGCCTCATTCAGCAAGGGTATAACAATGCTTATGTCGGGTTTGTTGTTCAATTTTCCTGTTCTGAATGACTAAAAGGATTTGGTTTTTTTCTGAGTACTGCGGAAGTTACCAGCGAAATTATGACGCCCCAGATCAGGTTGTTCCAGTAGCGGCCGAGGGCAAGATTTCCCGCGGAAATATTTTCTACTCCTTCAACGGCTTTTTCATACATGGAAGATCCCAGTTTTCCTTCCAGCATTTCCAGCTTGTCAAGTGTATTGTTTTTGGTTTCCTCCACAATGGCATCCCCATAGAAGTGGAGATAGATGTAGATGAGTACAGCATATAATGAAGCATAAAAAAAGGCTATGTACAAACCCGCTTTAAATGCTTTGCCATAATTGAATTCCTGTAACTCACGCTCCCTTGCTTTTCGGGAGCCTTGGTAAATAAAAGCCACCGGAATAACAGCGATGGCAATTGAGCCACCGTCAAAGGGATTGATTCCTGCCAGGCACATCAGAACAAATACAGATGAGGCAACAAGACCGGCCAGGGTACCATAATTTGCGAATAAACCCACCTCTTTCATATTTGCAAACATACCAAAGTAATACTAGACAATACCGGATGACAACAAAAGTTTTCTATTTTTGTGCCGGGTAAGTCGTTTACGACCAGCTCCCTCCCAAACTCCCCAGGACGGGAACGTAGCAAGGACAAGAGGTTGAGCGGTGCGATAAATTGTACTTACCCACTTTTTTTATATCCCTTTGGGGTATTTTTTTTCAAAAAATGTTTTGTATTCCAAAGGTTTGTTCTCCTTGAAAAGAATCCTGAAATTTTCAGGTGTAATCATCAGCAGCATATAGCTTTCTGCACTCAATCCTGCCACCAAATTTTTGGCATTTTTAATTTGGTTGAAATCGGCCATTCCTTTTTCCATATCCTTGAATTCCTTTACTGATATGGCCTTGTATTCTTTGCCTAACAGAAGATCTTCTGTACTCAGCTGTGATGAACCAAAATTGGTTCCGTTGAATTCAGAAATAATCGTTTTTAGCTGGTTGAGGTCCCCGGCGGTATTTTTCACGATCATTAGGAAAAACTGTGCGGAATTTGCAGGATCCTGGTATATTTCTTTTTCGGTTGAATCTTTTTTGTCCTTGGCTCCTCCCTCGAGCAACTCAAGGATTTCGGCTGCTCTGTTTTTTACAGGATGTGAGGCAAAGTCTACCATCACTTGCTTTAGAGACAAAATCATGTCGTCCTTGCCGGTGATCTTTCCTTTGCACATGGCTTTTAAAAGAGCATACCTGGGCGTATTTTCGGATTTTGGAAAAAGACTGTCGGCAACCATGCAGCGTTGATAACAACTATCATAATGTTCATTTTTGAACATGGTAAAAGTTTCTGTGTAGTATAAGTCCGAGGCATTCATCTTGGCATTTTTTTCAAGGTTGAACTCAGGATTTTTTATCAACGCCGCATATTCTGTTTGTCCATATTTATCGAGAATAAGTTGCTTGTATTTATCAGCTTCCCTTTCATCTCCCTGCTGTGTATAAATTCTGAAGAGATAGTAATAGCAGATACATTCAAGTGAATCTCCGGGAAATTTTTTGATGATTTTTTCAAATGCTTCAGCTGCATGCCTGTTATCTCCCAGTTGTTCACGATAAATCAAACCCATGTTAAAAAGTGAATTTTTAACTGAATTGGAAGATGTTTTCTTTTTTTCGGGGGTAAGCGGAACATCCTGAAGGTATTCCTTTCGGGTTTTTACAGCACTGGTTGTTACCGTGGTGTCTTTGCCTGCTGCAGAAGCAGTTGCTCCTGATTTCCCTCCCTCTTTATCGGAATTTTGTTGTGTGCTTTCATCTGCTACGGCAGGTTTGTTGCTGCGCCTCCAGTTGTCTTCCAGTTTTCGGTTTCCGAACTTTTTGATAAATTCAGTAAATCCAAGGCTCATGGCAGCAGGATTATAAAAGTACCAGGTGGCTCCGCTTGTTTGGTTGTTGTTGCTTGCTGTTGGGGTAAATATTCCGTTCTGGTTATTTTGTGCAGCTTCGAGCTCCCGCATGGCACGCTCTTCTTCCTTTTTAAGTTTAACAATCATTTTGTCGATATAATCATTTAGCTGCACTTCGCCCATATCAGCGAGTCTGAGGAGGGAATCCTGGGTCTGTGCGGTTCGGATGTGACCCACCAGCGTAGATAGATTTTCTTTCTTGTTTTTTATCTGTTCAATGTCTTCATAATCGATGGGCAAAGCAGCAATAGCCGTGTCGTAATAATTTTCCGATAAAGGATAATTCCCGGTTTCGAAAAGCAAATTGGCAAGCGCCAGAGCCGATATTCCTCTTTGATTTTTATTTTTTTGCGAGCACTTCACCGAGTTAACCAGATCTGTTTTCTCTTCCTCAAAATTTCCTTCTGCATGGTGCACTTGGGAAAGGGCATAATAGATCTGGTCCTTGAAATCACTGTACTTTTCACTCTTTAGCATGCGGGCAAGAAGCTTTTTCACCTCTTTTGTGCTACCGCCCGGAACAACACTGCCGGCGAGTTTCATCCTGGCCTGAAATTGCATCTCGTTGTCCGGCGTCATTTTCATGGCTCTTGCATAACAGGTAGCTGCGAATTGTGCCTGTGCAGTTTTTCGGTAAAGTTGTGCAAGCACAAAATAAAACCTGGCCTTCTCTTTGCCTCTGCGCATAAGAGGAACGGCTTTAGCCAGTGCCTTCACCGCCTGGGGATAATTTCGTGTTTTAATGTGGTAATCTGCCACAAGCCCGTAGTAATCCTTCAGGTATCTTCGAGGAATTTTCTTTTGCTCCGCCATGAGGTCAATGAGCCCCTGACTGCTCGAAAATAGTCCGGTTTCATTGTAGGTACGGAGCATCCACAGCATGGCTTCAAACCGAATTGGTTTTCCTTTTGTTCTAGATGACACATACTCAAAGGATTCCAGTCCGGCAAAGTAATCATGTTTGTAAAAATGGGTTTTTCCCACAAGGATGTAGGAGTCATAGATCCATGGATTGTATTGCTGGTCGCGGATCAGCATAGAATGTCGCTGAATACAGGTGGAAATTTTCTTAAACGCTTTTTCCATGTCAGGAGTCATCGTTTTGCCGTCTTCGATGCTTCCATAAATATATAAGGGGAGAATTTTGTTGTAGTTGTCTTTGTGGGTGGCCTGCATCTTCTCTACAGCTGTATTGATGATTTCGTTGGTGTAGAACCAGCCATTGTAATGGGTAGAAAGCTGATGAAAATTGCGGCTAAGGAGGGTGTTCTTTTTAACAGAACATGCCCCTAACAAGATGACCATCGATAGGATGGACAGCAGATACCGGGAGATAAAACGATTTTTCAAAGCCTAACCCGCAAAACGAATGAGGGGCAAAATTATTGTCTTTTGCCGACAAGCCTGCTTCCTTAAAGCAAATTTGAATGCTTATTTCGATATTTGTGCAAACATGGAGGGAAAATCACCACGCAAGGAGTGGAGAGAAAAATTAAGAAATCCATACCGGCTGGTGGTCATGGATGAGTCCTCTTTTGAGGAAAAAGCCTCCTTTGTTATTTCTCCTCTCAACCTTTTTGTTTTCATAGGATCTGTGACCTTATTTTTCATTTTCCTGCTCACCTACATCATTGCTTTTACCCCCCTGAGGGAATACATTCCGGGATATGCGGATGTGAGCATGCGCAAAAAGCTTATTCAGCTGGTGATTCGAACAGATTCTATGGATCAGAAACTACGCTCACGCGAACTTTACATTGGCAATCTGGAACAAATCATTGCCGGTAAAAAGGCCGCCGCAAAGGTGGACCAGCATGTACCAAAGGATTTTAAATACAGAGATTTGCCGGTAGACGCTTCACCCAATGATTCTCTATTTAGGAACTATGTAGAACAACGGGAAAAAAACTCGCTGGCTTCAGGTTTTAAAGGAAATATTGAAGGCATTGCCTCCTACTTTTTTTTTCCGCCTTTGAACGGACTAGTAAGTTCCTCTTTCAGGCAAAGCGGTGGACATTTTGGAGTTGACATCGTAGCGCAGAAAGATGAGGCCGTGAAAGCCACGCTCGGAGGTACGGTGGTATTTGCAGGATGGACGCTGGACCAGGGCTATGTGATACAACTACAGCACGAAAACAACCTGATGTCGGTATACAAACACAATTCTGTTTTACTCAGGCAACAGGGGGAAAAAGTAGGACCCGGTGAGGCAATTGCCATCGTAGGAAGCACAGGAGAGACCAGTACGGGTCCTCATCTTCATTTTGAAATTTGGTACCAGGGAATAGCCGTGGATCCACAGGAATACATGAGATTTTGATGAATCATAAAAAAACAATTTGCATTCTGGGTTCAACAGGATCCATTGGCACGCAAGCGCTTGAAGTAGTGGATGAGCATCCCGGATGCTTTGAGGTGGATTTGCTTGCAGCAGGTTCAAATGTGGAATTACTGGCCCGTCAGGCGCTGAAGTATCATCCAAGGGTGGTGATTCTGGGCAAACGGGATAGCCTCCCGGAACTGGCTCATTTGCTCCGTCACACTGATATAAAGGTGTCCTGTGGCGAGGAGCTTGAGGACGAAATCCGATTGTCAAAAGCAGAGATTGTACTCACTGCCATGGTAGGATTTGCTGGCCTCTTACCAACCATTGCAGCCATTGAGTCCGGAAAAAATATTGCCTTGGCCAACAAGGAAACGCTGGTGGTAGCGGGCAGTCTGATTACCCGGCTTGCTCAAAAAAAAGGAGTTCATATTATTCCTGTTGACAGCGAGCACTCTGCTATTTACCAATGTCTGGTAGGAGAGGGCGGACAGGTGGTGGAGAAAATAATGCTCACCGCTAGCGGAGGACCTTTCAGAGGGAAAGACCATGAGTTTCTGTCAACGGTAACCCCACAAATGGCCCTCAGGCATCCCAATTGGGTAATGGGTGCGAAAATCACCATTGATTCGGCAAGTCTCATGAACAAGGGACTTGAAGTTATAGAGGCATACTGGCTTTTTGGAGTGCCGGCCAACCGGATAGAAGTAGTTGTTCATCCCCAATCCATCATCCACTCGCTGGTGCAGTTTGGCGATGGCTCGATTAAAGCTCAGCTGGGATTACCTGATATGAAGCTTCCCATACATTATGCATTGCATTATCCGGAGAGGATGAGTAATGCGTTTCCACGCTTTGATTTTCTCCGTTATCCTACCCTTAGTTTTGAATCCCCCGACATAAAAACATTCAGGAACCTGGCACTTGCCTTTGAGGCGCTCAGTAAGGGTGGCAACATGCCCTGCATTCTCAATGCGGCCAATGAGATTGCCGTAGCCAAATTTTTAGAAGGAAAGATTGGTTTTACAGAGATGAGCAGCCTCATTGAGCGTTGCATGGAGAATATCTCTTATCTTGCCGAGCCCTCGCTGGAGGCCCTGCTTGAAACAGACCGTGAGACGCGTTATTTGGCAGGACAACTAAAGCATTAAAAAAAATGGAAATACTCATCAAAGCCCTTCAACTTATACTGTCTCTTTCTCTGCTTATTATTTTGCATGAGTTGGGACATTTTCTTCCTGCAAGATGGTTCAAAACAAGGGTTGATAAATTTTATCTCTTTTTCGATCCCTGGTTTTCGCTATTCAAAAAAAAACGCGGCGATACTGAATACGGAATCGGATGGTTGCCCCTTGGCGGTTATGTGAAAATTGCCGGAATGATTGATGAATCTCTTGACAAGGAGCAACTCAAGCAGCCACCCCAACCCTGGGAGTTTCGTTCAAAACCGGCCTGGCAGAGGCTCATCATTATGATTGGAGGAGTAACAGTGAATATCCTTGTTGGTATTGTGATCTACAGCATGATCATGTTTTTTTATGGCGAAGAATACCTGTCTACGAAAAACCTGAAGTATGGTATAAGTTGCGATTCACTTGCCCTGAGTGCAGGATTCAGAGATGGAGATAAAATTGTATCAATAGATGGAGAGGAGATTCGGAATTTCTCAAAGATCCTTCCGCACATCATTATCAACCAAAGCAAGAGAATTGAATTGGACAGGAATGGTGAAACGGTCTTTGTGTCTGTGAGCCCCGAAATCATGAAATCACTCATGAACAAAGAGAGTGATTTTATTCTGCCAAGAATTCCTTTCGTGGTGGCAGAAGTCCCTCCCGGCACTCCTGCACAAAAAGCGGGGCTGCTCAAAGGTGATAGCCTGCTGTCGGTAAACGGTATCAGAGAAGCTTACTTTGATGTGTTCAGAAAACAAACCAGGTTACATGCAGGTAAACCGCTCGATGTAATTGTAATGCGTGGTGGTAAGGAAATAACCATGACTATTCAGGTGGGAGAAGATGGTAAAGTGGGCGTTTACAACCATACTCCGGATCACTTTTTACAGCTCGATAAAAAGGAATATGGTTTTTTTGCATCATTTCCCGCAGGTGCAACAAAGGCATATCATACCATGCGTGACTATATTAAGCAGTTTAACTTGTTTTTTGACTCCCGCATCAAAGGATACGAATCACTCGGAGGTTTTATCACTTTCGGGAAAGTATTTGCCCCAACATGGGACTGGTTCAGATTCTGGAATCTGACGGCATTTTTTTCTATTGCACTGGCGTTTATGAACCTGCTTCCTATTCCTGCACTGGATGGAGGACATGTGATGTTTCTTCTCTATGAAATCATTTTCAGACGGAAGCCCGGTGAAAAATTCATGGAATATGCGCAAACCGTTGGCATGGTGCTGCTGCTTGGTTTGATGCTCTACGCCAATTTTAATGACATCATTAAACTGTTCAGATGAAAAACCCGCAGAGGGTTCCCTGGTTTTTTTTTTCTGCTTTTTTTCGTACCGGCTTGTAACAACTCAGAAAAGGAATTTACCGTTCTTGGTGAAAATTTTTTTGCAAAGAGAATAGAGCCCGGTTCAAGACCGGTTTCTTTGCATGGTATGTACTGCAGCTTTGTGGTAAAAGCATACGCAAAAAAAAAGTATGAATTGCCACTAAGTCTCGATTACAATGGAGCAGCCTATGCCCAAACGGTTTATTTTGATTCCTTGCCCGAATCATCTGCCTTGAGAAAAATGCTGCAGTTTAATCAGGAGGGCGACAGCAGTATGTTTACATTGCCGGCAGGCAGTCTCTTTGGCTCAGGCGCGCTCTCATGCGGCATGGATTTTCCGGCAGATGAGCCGGTTATTGTGTATATGCGTACGCTAAAAATAAGCAGGAGTAGGCTTCATCATGGGCGTTTGGCATATGACATTCCAGGCGAAGTAGAAAATGAATTTGAGTCAGACACAGGTTTTGCTAATTTCATATCCAGGAGCCGTCTCTCAGCCGAACAAGAGATTTATCCGGGACTTTACAAACAAACAGTGGATGAGGGTAAGGGTTTGAAGGTTGTCCCCGGTGAAAAAGTGATGCTCAGGTGGAAGGGGATGTTCCCCGACGGAAATGTGTTTGATACCAATGAACATGATGAGTCTTTTGAGTATGTGGCAGGGACGCCTGACCAGCTTTTGAAAGGACTGCAAATGGCTATCTATTCAATGAAAAGCGGGGAGAGATCGATGTTTGTTCTGCATCCTGCCCTCGCATTTGGCAGTAAAGGAAGCGCAGGAAATATTGTACCACCGAACAAAACGCTTATTTTTGAGCTCTTTTTAGAAAAAGTTGCTTCACAGACTGCATATGAATAAACACATCTTCTTTTTATCAGCCTTTGTTCTGATGACCTTATTGTCTTGTAATAAAAGTCGTTACGAGCAATTTGAAATGACCGAATCCGGATTACATTACCGAATTGTTTCCAGCGGAAGCAGTAAGCAGATAAATGACGGAGACATTCTTACGCTCGATCTTAAGTATTTTTCAATTAAAGATTCTCTTTTGTTCGATAGCAAAAGACTTGGCAGACCATTTATGATAAAGGTTGAAAAAAGTGAATTCAAAGGTGATTTGATGGAAGGTTTCAGACTCTTGCACATGGGTGATAGTGCTCAGTTTATCCTCAGTGCTGATTCGTTTTTTACCAAGTCACTCAGAGGTGAGCTACCCAAAGAATTCAAGAAGGGCTCTGACATGAAATTTTCCCTTAGGGTAAAAGCGGTGCAGAGTGAAAAAGATTTTAAGGCCATGCAGCAAAAGGAGATGGATAAAAGGAAGGAGTTGGCAGAGAAAAACAAACAATCGGAGGACTCTCTTATAATCAAATACATTGCTCAACAAAAAATTACGCAAAAGCCTGATAAAAATGGGATCTATGTGATAGAAAAAAAGAAGGGAAAAGGAGCAACGGTAAATAAAGGAGATACCATTCTTGTGCATTATCGCGGATCGCTGCTGGATGGCAAAGTATTCGATTCCTCTTATGACAGGGGAGAGCCGGCGAAGTTTCCGATTGGAATAGGAATGGTGATTCCGGGATGGGATGAAGCTATTCCCGGTTTGCGCGCCGGCTCAGAAGCCAGGTTGATCATACCTTCCGCTAAGGCTTATGGCGCCATGGAGAATGAGAGAATTCCTGCCTTTTCACCTTTGGTCTTTGACATCGAAATTCAAAAAGTTATAAAATCAGGTAAACCATGAAAATTTCTGCAATGCTCACGGCGGCCATTTTGCTTGCCCTTCCCGCTTATTCACAAAACAAAAACAAATCCATGGAATCCAGTAAAACCATTACCACAACATCCGGTCTCAAGTATGAAATTCTCCAGCAGGGCAATGGTCGCAGTCCTGTAAAAAATGGCAAGGTCACGGTTCACTATACCGGCAGACTTACCAATGATACAATTTTTGACAGCAGCGTGAAACGAGGACAACCTTTCAGCTTCAAGCTGGGTGTTGGGCAGGTTATCAAAGGATGGGATGAAGGAATTGCCCTTCTCAAGGTTGGCGATAAAGCCCGTCTCACCATTCCCCCGAATTTGGGTTATGGAGACCGAAACATGGGAACCATCCCGCCAAACTCTACC
>JBEICQ010000060.1:0-11451 GCA_040383885.1 Flavobacteriales bacterium
CCAATTTGAAAAATTACAACTCATCGTTTCTAAAATCAGAATCGGACTCGTTTTGGATAAAAGCGGTGGTACTTTACAGGAAATGGCAAAACAATACCTTAAAAGTAAATTCGATAAACCGGGCGAGGTGTACCTCGGAATCGTTCACCGTATAGACCGACCGGTAAGTGGCGTACTGATATTTGCAAGGACGAGCAAAGCCGCTGCAAGAATTTCTGAGGCATTCAGGGAAAAAAAAGTACAAAAAACCTATTGGGCAGTGGTTAAAAACCAGCCTCCTGCTGCTGAAGGGACCTGTATTGATTACCTTGTTAAAAATGAAAAAATGAATAAGTCATTTATTGCAAAAGAAGCTGCCAAGGGACAAAAAAGCGAATTGCATTACAAGTTGTTGGGTAAATCTGATAACTATTACCTGCTGGAGGTAAAGCCGATTACAGGTAGACACCACCAGATAAGAGCCCAGCTAAGTGCCATGGGCTGTCCCATCAAAGGTGATGTAAAATATGGATTTGATAGGACAAATAAAGATGCATCCATACATTTGCACGCCCGAAGGATTGTTTTTCCTCACCCGGTAAAGGAAGAATTGACAGACATCACTGCGCCGGTTCCAAATGATCCTGTATGGCAATTTTTTGAAAACATGAAACCATGAATATCATCGACTTTATTTTGCATATTGACAAGCACCTGGAACATCTGATTGCCCAGTATGATACGCTTACCTACCTGATTTTGTGCCTGATTATTTTCTGTGAAACAGGCCTTGTACTCACGCCGCTCCTGCCGGGAGATTCGCTGTTGTTTGCTGCAGGAATGATCACTGCTTCTACCGGGGTGCTCAACATCTGGTTATTAATAATGCTATTAATAGTTGCCGCCTTCGCAGGTGACAATGTAAACTACCTGGTAGGAAAATTTATCGGAGAAAAAGTGTTTGAAATTAAATTGTTCAGAAAGATACTCAAACGCAAATACCTGGAACAAACGCATGCATTTTACGAAAAGCATGGAGGCAAAACCATCATCATGGCAAGGTTTGTTCCCATCGTAAGAACATTCGCTCCTTTTGCAGCAGGCATCGGGCATATGTCGTATGCCCGCTATGTGCTTTTTTGCATTGCAGGAGCCATCCTTTGGGTTCCTCTGCTGAGCCTGGCAGGTTACTATTTTGGAAATATTCCTTTGGTGAAAAAGAATTTTGAAATCGTAATTTTCTCCATCATCTTCATTAGCTTGTTGCCAATGATCATTGCTTATTTAAAAAGCAAATTCGCCAAAGCATGAGATGAAAAAATATGGTTTAGTCGGCAAATCTCTCTCGCATTCTTTCTCTGAACGGTATTTCAATGATAAATTTGCTGCCCTCAATATAGATGCTCAATACCGATTGTTTGAGCTGCCTACCCCGGAAGAAATAGCAGGTTTTCTGCAGGAAACAGACGCCCTTGGCTTAAATGTTACCGTTCCTTACAAACAAACGGTGATTCGGTATTGCAAATCACTTGATGAAACTGCCCTGCGTGTGGGAGCAGTGAATTGTCTTTTAAAAAAAAAACAATGAATGGATTGGATACAACACAGATGTGTTTGGCTTTCTCCAGTCTGTGAAGCCATTTTTAACATTATATCATTCTCGAGCACTGATTCTTGGAACAGGAGGTGCAGCAAAAGCAGTGGCATATGCGCTCTCCGGGCTGGGTATTTCTTTCAGAATGGTGAGTAGAAATCCCTCTCAGGGGCAGTTGCATTACCAGCAATTATCTCCGCAGGTATTGCAGTCGTTTCCACTTATTATCAATGCCACACCTTGCGGGATGTATCCGGATTCGGCCTCTTCGCCGCTCCGTGATTACAGCGGGATTTCAGGAGATCATCTCCTTATTGATCTTATCTATAATCCCGAGAAAACCCTTTTCCTTCAGAAAGGCGAAGCCTTTGGTGCATCAGTCTTAAACGGCATGTCAATGCTTAAATTGCAGGCTGAGAAATCATGGGAAATATGGAACAGTGAATCTAAAATTTCCTGAACCACCTGATTTCATATGCAGCACAGATCTATCAAACCCGCTTCGTTTGTAGCAATTTATCTGGATGCGTTCAAAGGACTTCAGCCCAATGTTTGGGTATTGTCCATCACCAGTTTTGTGAACAGAAGCGGATCCATGGTTCTTTTTTTTACCTCCCTCTATCTTACCCGCAGTCTTGGCATTGCTGTGCAGGAAGCAGGTATCATCATGGGGTTTTACGGCATAGGTTCCATATCCGGAAGCTATGCAGGCGGCTGGCTCGCTGATCGGTTCCGGAACAAAACACTCATGTTTTTTTCTATGCTGGTGAGTGCTTTGGTTTTGCTGAATATGTTGTGGATTAAAAATCCTGCCGGTATTGCTTCAGTCATGTTTTTATACGCCTTTACTGCAGATATCTTTCGTCCAGCCAACTCTGCAGCCATTGCAGCCTGCAGTTCTGACGCTAACCTCACACGATCTGTATCCCTCGTAAGACTCGCCGTGAACCTGGGTTTTTCAGTGGGACCCGCGCTCGGCGGCATCATCGCTGCAAGTTTCGGCTATACATGGTTGTATATTTTAGACGCCATTACCAGTGCTGCTGCCGGTATCTATCTCCTCCTAAAACTGGATGATAGAGGCATGCAGCAAAACCGAAAAAAAACAGATGAAGATGTTCGAGCACCCTCTGCCTATAAGGATGTTTTTTACCTCGTTTTCATTCTGCTAACTGCGCTGTATGCCCTTTGTTTTTTTCAGTTCTTTGCTAGTATTCCGCAGTATTTTTCCCGCTCCTGCCAATACAACGAGGATATTATTGGTTACCTGCTTGCTTTTAACGGACTTCTGGTAGTAATCATTGAACTCCCCCTGGTGGCATTGCTTGAAAAGAGGGGGAATATCAGCCGCTTCATCATCATGGGCGCAGGTTTCTTCCCACTGTCTATTCTGGCATTACTCCTGCTACCCTGTGGTTTGCCTGCCGCCATTCTCTATACTTTTTTGATTACTTTCTCCGAAATACTTGCGATGCCCTTTATGATGAACATTTCATTGATGCGCGCAAAAAAAGGCCGGGAAGGACAATACGCTGCATTGTATTCAATTGGCTATGGACTTGCCAACATCATTGCGCCTGCTGCCGGACTCGGAATTGCAGGTTACTTTGGTTTTCAAACGCTCTTTGTTGTGTTGTTATTTTTGGGTTTGATCTGTACCCTTGGTTTTGCTCGCTTGTTTGCTAACAGGAACAGTAGCTTTTGAGACTGTTTGGCACAAAAATTTATTTTTACCTTGTCATACCATATGCAATTTTCTGATTCACATAATGTGAGCACCAGGCGCACAGACAAGTCATACCAGCCTCCCGGAAGCATCACCCATACAGATAGTGCGCACCAACTTCCGCCCACAATTATCACCCATTTTAAATTCAAGGAATTTAATTATACCGAGCAGATCATTACTCCCGAAGAAGTTTCTCCTGAGGGTTTTGATACAGGGTTTGTTCACTGGATCAATGTAGATGGCTTGCATCAAACCAAACTGATTGAACAAATTGGCAATCATTTTCAGCTGCATCCCCTTACCATTGAAGATATTGTTAGCACCGACCAGCGGACAAAGTTTGAGGAGTATGACAATTACAGCGTCATCGTACTGAAAATGCTCTACAGAGAAGAAGAACTTAAAACCGAGCAATTGTGCATTGTGCTCACCCCGCATGGCGTCATCACTTTTCAGGAAATCAAAGGTGGAGACCCCTTCGAAGCCATTCGGGAAAGAATCAGACAAGGAAAGGGCAGAGTAAGAAAAATGGGTGCAGACTACCTCGCTTATGCCCTGATGGATGCTGTGGTAGATTCTTATTTTATCATGCTCGGTGAGTTTGGTGACAGGCTGGATGTGATTGAGGCAGAGCTTACAGATGATCCGGATGAAGAAACCATACGCAAACTCAGGAAAATAAAAAGAGAATTGCTTTTCATGAGAAAAGTACTGCTTCCTATGAGAGAAACAATTACCGTGATGCAGCGAGACGAAAACAAATTAATCAAACCCGAAATTGATGTGTTTGTAAGAGATCTGCAAGATCATGTGATCCGGGTAATCGAAACCATCGAAAACTACCGTGACATAGTCGGCGAAATGATAGATACCTATATGAGCATGCTCAGTAACCGAATGAACCAAATCATGAAAGTGCTCACCATCATTTCAACTATTTTTATTCCGCTCACATTTATCGCAGGCATTTATGGAATGAATTTCGATTATATGCCTGAACTGCATGAGCATAGCGGATACCCATTGGTGCTTGCCTTTATGGCCCTAACTGCCATCTTGCTTCTCTGGTATTTCAGAAAAAGGAGATGGATGTGAGACCTCGCTAAAAAAACAGCTCAATCATTTATCTGACAATGTTTACAAGAAAAAAATTTCCTGAAGACAAGCTCTTTTTATCCCTCAATACCGGCCATTCATTTTCAGCACCCTGAATTTCATAATCTGCATGAAAAATAAATGTGTCAAGAAAAAAATACCGGGATCAGTCATTCATGCTCCCCTTTTTTTCGCAGGATGACAGGTCATAGCAGGAATAGGTGATTACATCCGGCCAAAAAAATAGAGGAAAGATTCAACCTATGAATTGGAGGTTTTTTGTGTGACAAATTTCACAGCATTTTAAAAGAAAAATAGAGATGGCTTTAATACTTGAATGAAGAGCTATTTTTCATAAAAGTATGCATGCACTTGTAGATTTTCTGACCAAAAGATGAAGCTTGCATTTTCCTGAGGAAACATTGTTAAGGGAGGCATTATCAAGAGGTCATCATCGGGTGTTTTTAACACCATCATTCATTCAGTTTGGCATGCTCCAATAAATCGTACTTTTGCGGCATGAACGCTCCAACACTTTCTATAGGCTTAACCGCCACCGAATTGCAGTCGCTGGGAGTAGGCGAGGACAACTTTAGTGCTAGCACAGGAAGCAAGCATACATTTTCCGGTCAAAAGCCCATCACATCTTATTCACCTGTTAACGGTCAAATGATTGCTACTGTAAGCAGCACCACTACTGAAGAATATGAAAACCTGATGCAACAGGCGCAAAAAGCTTTTCTGGAATGGCGAAAGGTTCCTGCTCCCAAGCGTGGAGAAGTGGTTCGCCAGATAGGGGATGAATTGCGTAAGCACAAAGCAACTTTAGGCAAACTGGTTTCCTACGAAATGGGAAAATCCTTGCAGGAAGGATTGGGAGAGGTGCAGGAGATGATCGACATCTGCGATTTTGCAGTAGGATTGTCCCGTCAATTGTATGGACTCACCATTGCCTCAGAGCGCCCAAACCATCGTATGTTCGAACAATACCATCCCCTGGGCATTGTGGGCATTATCTCTGCTTTTAATTTCCCGGTTGCCGTTTGGAGCTGGAACAGTATGCTCGCATGGGTTTGCGGTGATGTTTGTGTATGGAAGCCTTCCGAAAAAACCCCACTCTCAGCGGTCGCATGCCAGCACATTGTATCCGGTGTGTTTGCCCGCAATGGTGTTCCCGAAGGAGTAAGTTGTGTGATACAAGGTGACGCATCTGTGGGTCAGTTGCTCACTGCTGATGTTCGTATTCCCCTGATCAGTGCTACCGGCTCCACCCGAATGGGAAAAGCTGTTGGCGCTGTAGTTGGACAAAGATTAGGCAAGTGTCTGCTGGAACTGGGCGGAAACAATGCCATTATTGTGTCTCCTCATGCCAATCTGAATATGGTGTTGGTGGGTGCAGTTTTTGGTGCAGTAGGAACAGCAGGTCAGCGTTGTACCACCACGCGTCGCTTAATTGTACATCAATCGATTCTTCCAAAAGTAAAAGAGGTTCTTTCAAAGGCCTACGGACAATTAAAAATCGGTAACCCCCTTGATGCATCAAACCATGTTGGTCCGCTCATAGATAAAGATGCAGTAAATGCCTATTTAGCTGCCATTGAGCAGGCAAAAGCCCAGGGCGGTAAGATAGTGGTAGAAGGTGGTGTGCTGCAAGGCGCAGGATACGAGAGCGGATGTTATGTCAAGCCATGTATCATCGAAGCAGAAAATCACTTCCCGGTAGTGCAGCATGAAACTTTTGCCCCCATTCTTTATCTGATGTCATACAATACACTTGATGAGGCTATCGCCATGCAAAACAATGTTCCTCAGGGTTTGTCTTCAAGCATCTTTACAGATAATATGCGTGAGGCAGAACAGTTTCTCTCCTCTTCCGGATCGGATTGTGGCATCGCCAATGTCAATATTGGAACATCAGGTGCCGAGATCGGAGGTGCTTTCGGCGGTGAAAAGGAAACAGGAGGAGGAAGAGAGTCAGGCTCTGATTCCTGGAAAATATATATGCGACGCCAAACTAATACGGTCAATTATGGCACTGAACTGCCGCTGGCGCAGGGTATTCGTTTTGAACTGTAACACGACCAAACCCCTGAAAAAAGGGGGGATATAAGTTGTATGATGCACCGGAAACCATTCTTGTTTTTTTTGTTGTTTACGATTATCCTCTCAATGGGATTGGTTTCCTGCGGTATGTTCAAGAAAAAAAATCTCTCCCAGGAGGGTGGTCAGGTAACCGGCGAAAATCCTGTTTCGGCCAGCCGTCGCTACCGGGAAAAGATGGTTAAAGTAAATCGCAAAAGATACATTTCCATGCAAACCCGCGATACCCAGCGCCGCATAAGGGCCAGTCGTCGTCAGTCAGATCGAATCAACCGCAACCTCCCTGAACGCAAAAGAAGAGGAGCCCTTGGCAAAGTTTTTAAACGCCCCGGTTGGTGGAGATAAAACTTTTCAATTAATTTTATCCTTTCGCACTTATGAAAATTGTCATTCTATCCAGAAACCCAAATTTATATTCAACCCGCAGGATTGTAGAGGCCGGTAAATTAAGAGGCCATGATATGCTCGTGCTTGATCATCAGAAATGTGTACTCGTGATTGAGAAAAGCCGCCCTCATATTTTCTACAAAGGAGAAGAAATCAGTGGGGTAAATGCAGTTATTCCCCGCATCGGTGCCAGCGTAACATTTTACGGTGCTGCTGTAGTAAGACAATTTGAGATGATGAAGATTTTCACTGCGGTTGAGTCTCAGGCACTGGTGAGAAGCAGAGACAAACTGCGTTCTCTGCAACTCCTTTCCAGGGCCGGTATTGGGATGCCCAAAACAGCTTTTGCTTCCGAACCTAAAAACATCGATAATGTGATTAGTCAGGTTGGCGGAACACCGGTTGTAATCAAACTCCTTGAAGGAACGCAAGGCATAGGCGTTATACTTGCAGAAACCCATAAATCGGCAAAATCCATGATTGAAGCATTTTTGGATTTGGATGTCAATATACTTGTACAGGAATTTATCAGAGAAGCCAACGGGGCCGATATTCGTGCTTTTGTTGTTGATGGACAAATTGTGGGTGCAATGAAAAGACAAGGTGCACCTGGTGAGTTCCGCAGCAATTTACACAGAGGTGGAAAAGCAGAACTTATTGAATTGTCAAAAGAAGAAAAGTCTACTGCTATCAAGGCAGCCAAAAAGCTGGGTCTTGCTATTGCCGGAGTAGATATGCTGCAAAGTACAAGAGGTCCGCTTGTGATGGAGGTAAACTCAAGTCCCGGTCTGGAGGGAATTGAAGGTGCAACAGGCGTTGATATCGCAGGAAAAATTATTGAATACTGCGAACGAAATGAATTCAATCAGGAATGAGTTGTAATAGCGTAGCCCATATTGGCCGCTAAAAACTCACGCAACTCATCCATTCCCTTGCCTTTTTGAGAAGAAGTAACAAAGTACTGCGGTGCTTCTTCAAAATATTCTTTCAGTGATTCCATGTAAGACTGCAGATGCAGTAGCAACTGACTCGTAGAAAGTTTGTCGGCTTTGGTAAATACCAATACAAAAGGCAATCCTTTCTCGGCGAGCCAACGCATAAATTCTAAATCGGTATTTTGTAATTCCAGCCTGCTGTCAATCAACAAAAGTGTGCACACCAGATTTTTCCTTTCTGCCAGATATCCTTTAATCATGGCCGGAAAGCTGCGTCGGATGCTTTTTGAGGCGCGTGCATATCCATAACCGGGTAAATCGGCCAAATACCAGTTTCCTTTTCCGGAATCAATCAGGAAATGATTTATCAATTGTGTCTTTCCGGGCTTTGAAGAAGTCTTGGCCAATTCGTGATGTCCGGTAAGGGAATTGATGAGGGATGACTTACCTACATTAGAACGGCCTATAAATGCATATTCAGGCAGGACAGGAGCAGGACATTTCCTGTAATCGGAATTACTGATAACAAATTTTGCCTGCGTAATCTGCATGCTTTTTCAGCGTGAATAGTTGCTGATATGTCGTTCTTTTTTCTCAGGATAAATATCCGCGATGTTTACCAGAATTCCGGTCTCTTCAACATCCCCAAAATGCGGATTGGCAGCTGTACCAAAGGTTTTCATGGTAGGGCTCAAATTCATATATATATTCATCAATGGAGGAATATTTTCACCCAGATTACGCACACATTGTTTTAGTACTTTGTAAGCGTCATTGAAATTTAATCCTCTGAAATTTTTTTCGAGTTCATCCTTGTCGTGATAGAGTGGAAGAGGATGGTAAGGCTTGAGAAGATTTTCCTTATCTGGAAAAAACATACCTAAAAAACAGAGAATGAGATCTCGTGCATATTTCTCATAACTCGTATACATGGTTACTTTACCAAAAAAATAACGGATCTCCGGATTGTTCACAGAAAGCGCACCCAGTCCATCCCATATATTGTCGAGCGCAAACACACCTTTTCGCGGATTTACAAGCGGTTGATAATCGGGTTGAACCCACGAACGCCCCAACTCAATAGTGTAGGGCAGATAATCTTGCATGAACTTTTCTGAAAATGAAAAATAATTAGCGGTTGATAATCTGGGTTTTCCGTCTCTGAGGGGAAGAGAATGGATACACTTGATGAAGCGATACCCACCAATAATCTCCTGGTCTTCGGGTGAAAACACAATCAATTGCTGATAGCCATTTTCAGCAGTGTCAAACTCATCAATATCAAAAGGCTGCCCTGTTCCTCCGCCTGAGGCACGGAAAGTAAGCTCCCTGAGCCTCCCTATCTCCCTCATCACATGAGGAGCATTTTGCTGATTGATGATGTAAATTTTATTGTTTCCTTTATTCGTATTACGGATAAATACTTGCTCATTCAGCTCACTCCGAATGAGTTCTCTGGATACTTTAGGGATGATTTCCTGGCGGGTGGTCATATTATTCTTTAATCAAACGATTTAAAATACCTAGTTGATAAACTTTTTCTTTCATTACATCCGCCCATTCCTGGTCTGATTTATCGGTTGTAAAACTTTCGTAAGATACAGGTTCTCCAAAGATTACATGATAGGTTTTGTTGTTTTGCCTGTACATTTCATCCACAAGATACAACATTTCAATATTAGCCTTAATCCCAAGCAGGCTTCTGATATGACTCAGTCTGTAGAAAAAATCAGAGTTGTTTCCGTCAATAAAAACGGGGATAACCGTTTTCCTGTACTTTTTTGCACGGGTGATGAATGTTTTTTTCCATTCAAGATCCCTCACGCGTCCGGATTTTCGCCTGCTAACCAGTCCCGCAGGAAAAATAAAAAGTGCTAAATCACTTTTAAAAAGTTCATCTACATGCTTGAGTGAAGCTCCGGCGGTTTTTCCATGTTTGTTTACACCTGTAAATATTTCCTTCAGGTTACTGAGATGCAACAACAAATCATTTACTACAAACCTGATGTCTTTGCGGATTGGCCTCATCAGGGTAACTAGTGCCATGGCATCCAAACCACCCAATGGATGATTGCAGCAAAATACATAACCACCTTCTTTAGGCACATTTTCAAGCCCTTTTCCGATGACCCGGATGTTGAATTTGTTGATCACATTTTCCGAAAAGGTAAACGCATCAACCTCCTTGTTAGCATGCATGAAGGCATTCACATCCTCCTCATGAATGATCTTTTTCAGATATCGAAGAGCAAAGCGAGGCATGACCCTGAGTAATCCGGGATTTTTACTCCTGAACAGTTGCTCCAGATCAATAAACTTATTGTGCATTACACAAAAATAAGCCCATTAATTTCAGAAGAAAATTTATTTTGAAGCTTCCGTCTTAAATCACGCTTTAATGGCCAAAATCAGTCTTTTGGTCTTGTATCTAAATCTTTTCTCTCCGTTACGCAATAAAAAAACGGTCAGGGTTGGATCAGCCAATGTTCAATTTCTTCCTGACGCATGATCAGGTAATTGGTTTTTTGCTCAATCTTCAATTTGTTTACATAATAGATTGCCGGCAAACTATTTCCCGCATTTTCAATGAATCCCTCTTTCATCGACATGTATGCATGAGGTATGTGCTCGGCGCGGGTTTCCGCAAAAAAACGCGCTTCATTTTCCTTTTCTCCGTTTATAAAAAAGAATATAGGGATTGCCGGATTTTGCTTTTTCATCAGCGCCAGCTTGTAGGCAGCCAGTTTGCAATGCGGACAAGTGAGACTCAGAAAGGCAACCATGTATTTCCCTTCCTCAAAATTGAATGCAGGCTTGTGTTCAAGAAGCGAGAGTTGCAGATTTCCCTTGTACACCCTATGAGATTTCAATTGAGAGGGTGTTACGGGATTAAGAATAAATGGCAGTGCGATGGAAATGATGATGATGATGATAAAAATGAGCTTATTTCGCCTGGGGATGGTGTATAATTGTTTTCTCAAAGTATAAACTATCATAACCATGGCCAACATGATTACATTCTTAATTATCGATTGAAGAGGGCTCATGGGGATGAGCATGCCAAAACATCCACAGTTGCCCATGTTTCCATGAATCATCCACTGCCAAATGAGGTAAATACTCATGACAAGCAGGAATACAAAACAGGCAAGCAGTCCGGGAACAAGAGCTTTACGCATAGGAATCAGCAATACCATGGCTATCACCAGTTCAAATCCGATAAACAGCCTGGCCACAAAGGGAGCGCTGTGCCAATTGGCCAAACCCAAATCCACAAAAGTGTATTCAAACAACTCTACAGGAAAAAGTTTCACAATGCCCGATAAAAAAAACAGGACCGAAAGCAAAAACAATATGAAATGAGTAATAAGGCTTGGGTAGTTTTTCATATAAAAAAAAAGGCTGTCAGATGACAGCCCAAATTTCAGTAAAAAACGAATTACTTAAGCGTACAGGAACCTCCACCTAGTTTGTAAAGAGCATCTGAAACATTGCAAGCGTCTGTTGCATCTGTTTTTGAAGCATCTTTAAGTGGAATGCTGGTAACTGTACCAGCACTATCCTTGCATTCACATGTGTAATCTTTCTTACAAGAAGTAAAACTTGCAGCAACGACAAGAGCTGCAAATGCA
>JBEICQ010000061.1:0-11062 GCA_040383885.1 Flavobacteriales bacterium
AACCAAGCGCGGTAAAACTCTACTTTTGTTTTCTTCTTACACATATGAAAACACTGCTCTCCATTTGTTTCTTCCTATCACTTTTTTCTTTGCATGTAGTTGCTCAACCAATCAGCATTTCTTCAGCCCGCAGCCAGGCAATCGGTAATGAGGTTACCGTACAGGGAACAGTACTAAATGGACCTGAATTGGGCGTAATCCGTTATGTGCAGGATGCAACAGGAGGTATCGCTGCCTATTCTTCAACAAATACCCTCAGTGGTGTGAACAGGGGTGATATACTGCAGGTTACCGGAACGCTTTTTGATTTCAATAACCTTCTTGAACTTAGTCCAATATCATCTTTTCAGGTGATTTCCAGCGGTAATCCATTACCTGCTCCACAAACCATTGCAATCCCTGATTTCAATGAAACTCATGAAGCGGAGTTGATTCGCATTGCCAATGTAACATTTTTGGCAGGGGGAGGATTGTTTCAGGGGTCTACTAATTATTTCATTACCGATGGGATTGATGTGGCGCAACTTAGGATAGCCTCCGGTTCACCACTCATAGGTCAGACCATACCTACAGGTCCTGTCAATCTTACCGGTATTGGTTCTCAATTCCTCCAATCCTATCAACTGCTCTTAAGGGATCTTAACGACATTGAACCGGTTGTCTCCATCAACATAACAAGTCCTCTTACCACCAGCAATTTTACCAACAATTCTATCACACTCAACTGGACAACAGACTTAGGTAGTACAAGTTTTGTGAAGTATGGTCTCACACCTTTACTTGAGCTAGGCACAGCAAGTGGCGTTCCGGGATTAACTGCTCATCAGGTGGTAATCAATAACTTGCTTCCCGGAAATATTTATTACTGTCAGGCTTTCTCTACGCTTGGATCTGATACTGCATTTTCTGCTGTGCGCACCTTCGGTACAATCTCCAGCTCCGGCGGCGAAATCAAATGTTATTTTAATGATGCAGTAAATAACGCAAATGGTGTTTTTAGCACTCCTGCTATCAGTCTTATTAATGCTATTGATGATACCCTGATTGCATACATTGACAGGGCCGAGCAAACACTTGATCTAACTATATACGATTTTAATAACACTAACATTTCCAGTATTTCATCGGCAATTAATGCTGCGTACAACAGAGGTGTAATTGTTCGATTCATCTCAGATGGTTCACTTTCTGTTTCAAATACCGGAGTGAGTGATCTCCTCCCTTCCATACCAAGACTGACAAGCCCTACCGGTGGTAATTACGGAATCATGCATAACAAGTTTGTTATCATTGATGCCAATCATCAAAACCCATTAAAGCCAATCGTGTGGACAGGTGCTACAAATTGGACAAAAAGGCAGATAAATACAGATCCAAACGATGTGATAATTATTCAGGATCAGACACTCGCAAAAGCATATACTCTCGAGTTTGAAGAAATGTGGGGAAGCAGCTCAGCACAGCCCAATGCCAATAATGCGGCATTTGGTCCAGCAAAAACCGATAATACGCCGCATGATTTTATCATAGGTGGAAAGCGGGTAGAGTGTTATTTCAGTCCATCTGACGGAACCAACGGACAACTGATACAAACCATTTCAAGTGCTGAGTCTGAGTTATATTTCGCCTCTATGCTCATCACCCGCACAGACATCACCATTGCCATCACTGCTGCCAGAAATGCTGGTGCCTTGGTTCAGGGTGTGGTGGATGATGCAACAACCACAACTCAATATAACAACCTGATGAACCTTTTAGGTCCATCAAATTTTGTATCCAGCATCGATACAAACATCATGCACCACAAGTATATGGTGGTTGATCAGATCAATCCACAGTCAGATCCACTGGTGTGGACCGGTTCTCACAATTGGACTAATAATGCCAACAACCGAAATGATGAAAATGTGGTAGTGGTGCACGACCGCGACATTGCAAATCAGTACTACCAGAATTTTAATGCACGCCTTGCCGAAAACGGGGGAATCATTCTCTCCTCAAAAAATACTTCAGTTCAGCCTACTACCGTTTTTCCTAATCCTGCATCCTCAGCCATTAATATTGCGTTTGCTTCTGAATCCATAGAACCCAAACAATATAATCTTGCGGATTTGTCAGGAAGGGTGGTGCTTTCAGGAAATTTTTTGTTGGCTGAAACCGGTACTGAAAAAATTAGTCTTTCCGGATTGCCCGCGGGAATTTACATGCTAAGGATTGATTTTGATAAGCAATCTTCCTGCACTTACCGCATCATAAAAACGCAATAACTGCATTCTACAACCGCTCTTTTATCCAATGGTGCGTGATTGTATTTTGCTTTTCGTGTTTAGTTGCTGATTAGTTGATAAGAGTGTTAAAATTCCCTCTTTCAAAGGGCTTAACATATTTCTGATTTCCCAGATAAATGATATTGATTTATTTTACATCAACATTTGATGAAGGGCATGCAGGAGGAATACTTTCGATTCAAACAATTTTCGGTGATACAAGATCATGTTTCCATGAAAGTAGGAACAGATGCTGTGTTACTGGGTGCATGGGCTGAAGCAGATTCTCCCCAAAATATTCTTGATATCGGAACAGGTACAGGCATCATTGCCCTGATGATGGCTCAAAAGTTTTCGGCAGATGTGCATGCTATTGACATCGATGCTGATTCCTCCCGGCTCGCCTCCAGAAATTTCGAGGCTAGTCCTTGGAGAGACCGAATGTTTGCATACCATACCTCTTTACAGGATTTTGCAACATCAACATCCCAGAGGTTTGATTTGATTGTGAGTAATCCTCCTTACTTTGGTCACCACAAAGAAGTATCTCCTACGGCGAGGTACATTGCCCGCCATGCTGATTTGCTGCCCGATCATGACCTGGCAGACGGTATCTCCCGTTTGCTTTTACCCGGAGGCAACTGTTGCCTGATTCTGCCTCCCCAACATGCCCGTATATTCCTTAAAAATGCAAGGCCTTTCGGATTATTTCCTGAGCATATTACCCATGTAAGGACCTTGCCCGAAAAGCCCGTAAAACGCTGGCTGATGAAGCTTGGTAATACCTTGCCTGAAAACCTGAAAGAGGATGAATTGTTAATTAAAACCAATAAAGAATCGGAGTTTTCCCCGGAATTTATTACTCTTACAAAACCATTTTATCTCAATTTCTAGCATGAAACTTTTTACGATTGACACGGGTTTTTTTAAGCTCGACGGTGGTGCCATGTTTGGGGTCGTTCCCAAATCAATTTGGAGCAAACTCAATATGCCTGATGGTAACAACATGTGCACCTGGTCCATGCGTTGTTTGCTTGCAGATACCGGCGAACGACGGATTCTTGTGGATACAGGGATTGGCACCAAGCAATCCGAGAAATTTTTTGGTTATTACTACCTGCATGGAGAGGCAAAGCTGGAAAGTAGTCTGGCCAAGTTGGGCTATGTTCCGGAGGACATCACAGATGTGTTGCTTACTCACCTTCATTTTGATCATTGCGGTGGGGCAGTGAAAAGAAACGGAGATCAACTGGTACCAGCTTTTCCAAAGGCAACTTACCATTGCAATCGGGCCCAATGGGAATGGGCGATTAATCCTAACCCAAGGGAGAAGGCTTCTTTTTTATCAGAAAATATTCTTCCTCTGCAGGATGCAGGTTGTTTGGCTCTCTTTGAAACCGGCGAAGAACCTGTTCCCGGCATGGGAATGATTCATGTAAGTGGACATACAGAAAGCATGTCTCTCCCTTATTTTCATTACAAGGGCAGGCAGATTTTTTATATGGCTGACCTGATTCCTTCGATGGCTCATGTGCCCCTTGCCTATGTGATGGCCTATGATGTAAGACCCCTGCAAACGATGAAAGAAAAAGCAGCCCTTTTAAACACCGTGCTGGATGCAAATGGTTTCCTGTTTTTTGAGCATGATCCTTTGATTGAAATGTGTCAGCTACAAAGAGGAGAGAAAGGCATCATGGCACACAATCCCATGAAGTTGGCGGAGTTGTAATCAAAATTCAGGGAAAGTACCTGTGTAGGTGAGAGGATCAAGTTCCAGTAATTTTTGTCTGGTAACCTCATCTAGTCCTGAAATGCCAGCAATAAATGTCCTTATTTCTTCCAAACTTACCGATTCACCGGTGCGGGTAATGGATTTAAGCATTTCGTAGGCACCCTCAATTCCCTTGCTTCGCAGGATTGTTTGTATGGCCTCGGCAATCACCATCGGATTGTTCTGCAAATCTGCTTCAATGGCTTCTTTGTGTACAATCAGTTTATTTAATCCGCTGATGATATTTTCCAGAGAAATGAACTGATGTGCAAGCGGTACACCCATGTTACGGAGAACAGTGGAGTCTGACAAATCGCGCTGTAACCTGGAGATGGGCAGTTTTTCTCCGAAGTGAATCAGGAGGGCATTGCTGAGCCCCAGATTGCCTTCGGCATTTTCAAAATCGATGGGATTGATCTTATGAGGCATGGCGGACGAACCGACTTCGCCTTTTTTTAATTTCTGACGAAAGTATTCCATGGAAACATATTGCCAAACATCCCTGCAGAAATCGAGGCAGATTACATTGATTCTTTTCAGGCAATCGAAGTATGCTGCCAATTCATCGTAGTGCTCAATCTGTGTGGTAAATACAGATCTTGTTAGTCCAAAGGAGCTGATAAACTGATTGGCAAACAAAGGCCAGTTAATGGATGGAAAGGCGGCATAATGCGCATTGAAATTGCCCGTTGCTCCTCCAAATTTGGCTTTGAATGCTATACCTTTTAGTGTTTGTAATTGAACCTGCAATCTTTCATGATAAACCATCCATTCCTTACCCAATGAGGTGGGAGATGCAGGCTGGCCATGGGTTCGGGCAAGCATTGGGATGTTTCTCCATTGCTGCGCCTGAAAGCGAATGGTGTGCAGCAGGTATTCAAGTTTTGGGAGGAGTACATTTTCATTGTATTCCTTAAGCATAAGAGGAACGCAGGTATTATTGATATCCTGTGAGGTAAGACCGAAGTGCACCCACTCAGTGTTCACAGCAATTCCCCTTAACTTGAGACAATCTTTGATGTAATACTCAACTGCTTTTACATCATGATTGGTTGTTTTTTCAATTTCTTTGATGGCTTGCATGCCCCTTTCATCAAAGTCACTGTAAATCTTTCTCAGTGCCAAGATCAGGTTTTCATCTGCTGTTTGCGTTTCCAGCAGGGGAAGCAACCGAATCAGGTATTCCACTTCAACCCTTATCCTGTATTTCATAAAGGCATACTCGGAGAAATAGCCCGAGAGGGGCTCACATTTGGCGGCATATCTGCCGTCAATAGGGGAGATGGCAAGCCATTGTTTTTCCATCATTCGCCTTTAAAAACGGGGTTGCGTTTTTCCAGAAATGCCGCAACACCCTCTTTGTAATCATGTGTGTGTGCCGAAAGTGACTGATATTTTCCTTCCTCGGAAAGTTGTTTTTCAAATCCGTTTTGCATGGAGGCATTCAGCAAAGATTTGGTGTATTCAATGGCTTTGGTTGGCATCGCAGCCAACTGAAGTGCCATGCGGAGGGCTTCCTCCTGCAGGAGCTCATCAGAAACACATTTATAAATCATTCCCATTTTTTCTGCTTCTTCTGCGCTTACTTTTTCCCCGGTGAACATCAGGGCACTGGCTTTTTGCATGCCAATCAGCCTGGGCAAAATAAAGGTTCCTCCACTATCAGGAATCAGTCCGATTTTACTGAAAGCCTGGATAAAGGAACTACTTTTTGCTGCATAGGTGATGTCGCAACACAGGGCAATATTCGCTCCGGCCCCGGCAGCTACGCCATTCACCGCGCAGACGACCGGTTTGGTAAGGAAACGAATTTTGGTCACTACCGGATTGTAATGCTCCTCAACAATTCTGCTTATACCTACTCCATCGGGATCAATGGCTTCAGTTAGATCCTGACCCGCACAGAATGCTTTTCCGATTCCGGTCAGTAACACGCAGCGAATGTGCTTTTCGCGATTGCAATAATCCAGTGCTTCCTGCAGCTCCATGGCCATGGGACGGATAAAGCTGTTGAATTTGGAAGGACGATTCAAAGCAATACTGGCGACTCCCTGATTCTCTGAAAATTCGAGGTATTCAAACATCATCATGCAATTGAAAAATGAGGCAACTAATGTAGAGAATTTACCCTCGCGGCTTGCAACAATTGGATATATTTATGGTTAATTACTTATGCAAAAAATCAGAATTTGCTGGTTTCGCCGCGACTTGCGTCTCCACGATCATCATGCCTTGCACCTTGCACTCAAGAGTCCTGTTAAAGTGATGCCTTTGTTTATATTCGATAGCGACATTCTCCACCTTCTTCCCTCTACTTATGACCGAAGGGTTGATTTTATCTGTCAGGCCCTTTCTGCCATGAAAAAAAACCTGCGCTCTTTCGGGAGTGATATCAGGATTGAAATAGGCAAGCCCCTTGAGATATTCCGTAAAATAGCCCATGAATATTCTATTGAAGGGGTCTACTGCAACCGCGACTATGAGCCATATGCCACGGAGCGAGACCGGCAGATTGAGTTGTTCTTAAAAACCATTGGAGCGAGTTTTACCAGTGTAAAAGACCAGGTCATTTTTGAACCACATGAGGTGTTAAAAGACGACGGAAAGCCTTACACGGTTTTTACCCCATTCTCCAAAAAATGGAAAAAGCAGTTTACCCCACTTCATATAGAGGAGCATGACACTACGAACATGAAAAGTGGCTTGCTCAATTTTGCAGATGATATTGATCCAATCCCTTCCCGGATCGGATTTCAGCAAACCGATATCATTTTTGAAAATCCCGCGGTGAACACAGAAATCCTGAAAAATTATGCTGAAGCGCGCAATTTTCCTGCGATTCATGGTACCAGCCGTTTAGGTATTCACAACCGCTTTGGTACCGTAAGCATCAGGCATCTTGTAAAACAGGCAGCCGTTTCTGAATCCTGGTTGAATGAACTGATCTGGAGAGAATTTTACATGATGATTCTGGCATGGTTTCCTCAGGTGGCAACGCAGGCCTTTAAACCTGCCTACGACCGCATTCAATGGCTCAACCGTTCGGATGATTTTACCCGTTGGTGTGAGGGAAATACGGGCTATCCCATGGTGGATGCAGGCATGAGAGAGCTCAATGCAACCGGCTTCATGCATAATAGAACCCGCATGGTTGTAGCCAGTTTTTTAACCAAGCATCTGCTTATAGACTGGAGAATGGGGGAGGCCTATTTTGCAGCAAATCTCAATGATTTTGACCTCTCTGCTAACAACGGTGGCTGGCAGTGGGCCGCCGGCAGCGGTTGCGATGCGGCACCCTATTTCAGAGTATTCAATCCTTCTGAGCAGCTAAAGAAGTTTGATCCCGCCGGAGCCTACATCCGAAAATGGATACCCGAGTGGAATACATCACGCTATCCGAAACCGGTGGTTGATCATGTGTTTGCACGCAACCGGGTTTTGCAAACCTATAAACAGGCACTGAATCCTTAATCATTAATTCTTTTACATTTGTCGCCTAGGGGGGGGAGGGGAAAAACCATCTGAAATGAAACCCAAAGGAAAACTTATCTCTATCGGAGGCAATGAAGACAAAGGCACTGCCATTGAACCGAACTTTGCGCAAAAAGATTTTCTCAATTTTTTTGAGTTCGGAATACTAAAAAGATTTATCAAAGAACTGCCTGCCGGTGTTGATTCACATATTGAGGTAATTACCACAGCATCTTCCATTCCTGAAGAAGTAGGCCAGAACTACCTCGACGCTTTCGGAAAACTGGGATGTACCGGTGTGAAAGTCATGCATATTAAAAAGCGCGAAGAGCCTGATCATCCGGACATGCTGGAGCGTATCAGAAACTGTCATGGTGTGATGTTTACCGGAGGTAATCAAATGAGGCTGAGCATGATTTTTGGCGGAACGCGTTTCCTGCAATGTCTGCAGGAACGATACCGAAATGAAAATTTTGTGATTGCAGGAACCAGTGCCGGAGCTATGGCCATGAGCAATACCATGATCTATCAGGGAAGTTCCTCGGTGGCATTGCTCAAGGGTGAGGTAAAAATAACCACCGGACTTGGCCTGATGAATGATGTCATCATTGATTCCCATTTCGTTACCAGAGGCAGGTTTGGTCGTTTGGCAGAAGCCGTGGCCGGCAATCCGGGTTGTATAGGAATTGGTTTGGGCGAGGATACAGGTGTCCTGGTAACCGGGGGGCATATGCTCGAAGCGATTGGCTCCGGGCTTATCATCATCTTCGACGGACACCAGATCAGACACTCCAATATTGCCGATGTGGAGCATGGTGCCCCTCTATCCATCGAAAACCTTGTTATCCATGTAATGGCCAAGGGGAACCATTACGATGTGGCAGAGAGGCGTTTCTATGCGAGTGCATCCGACCTGCAGTAAATAAAAAACTGTATATCTTCTAAAAGGAATTTAACCCCGACAGTTCTGTCTTGTGGTTTTATTTTCTATTTTCAGCCTCCGATATGTTGAAACAAAATAACATGTACCGGCTGGTTTTGATTTTTGTTTTGCTTGGCTCATGTAGCGTTTCCGCAATCAATTCGGATACGACCACAAACACTTCCAATGAACCAAAAGAGATTGGTTTGTTCAATGAAGGATGTTTGCTCTATAAAGCCGGAAACACCAACGCTGCGCTCGATAAGTTCCACGCCTTTAATATACTCAACAGCTCACATACAGAGGGTCTCCTGGCAGAGGGAAAAGCACTCCTGATGCTTGGTAAATATGACCTTGCCGATCAGGTTTTTTCCAACATCCTGGAGACCAATTCCAAGCATCAACAGGCCCGACTGGGTAAAATCTGTGTGATTTCGATGAAGGGCGATACTGTTTCTTCCCTCCGGCAACTTAAAGAACTTGCTAAGTTAAATCCGGGACAAGCAGACATCTATTACCAGACTGGCGTCACATATTTTCTTGCTGAAAACTACCCCAAAGCCATTGTTTCCCTCGATTCTGCCATTGTTATCAATCCCCTTCACCTCACTGCCTATCACGACAGGGCTGCCGCAAAACAAAACATAAAAGATTGGGCAGGAGCAATAGCCGATTACCTTAAGGTGCTCGAGCTTGACTCCACTAATTATCAGGCATTGATTAACCTGGCCTTGACTCATAAAAAAACCGGCGATACAAAAATGGCCGCCGATCTTTTCACAAAAGCCATTAAACTGTTTCCTGCACAATCTGAGGCATGGAACAACCGGGGATTGATCTATTTAGAATCTGAACAGCATGACCTTGCTCTCAGGGATTTTAAGCAGGCCACAAAAGTCAATCCGCAAAACTTTGCTGCCTTCAATAACATCGCTTGCGTACAGTTCGCCAAAAAAGACTACAATGCGAGCATTGATGCCTGCTCCCAGGCTATCAAAATCAATCCCTCCTTAGGAGCAGCTTTTCTAAATCGTGGCATCGCCAAGGAAATTTTACTTGATCTGCCAGGGGCATGTGAAGACTGGATGAAAGCCAAAAAACTTGGCGTTGATTTGGCCGCGGAATATCTGAATGAATGTTCAAAGCAAGATATCGGTGAATAAATTGTGTTTTGGCATATTAACGATTTTCATTTTGGCAGGTGGCCAAGGTTTTGCTCAATCCAAATTCTTCAAGGACAATATCGCAAATGGACAGGAGTACTTTGAGCAGGGGCAGGCTTTTCACAGGAAAGCATTGATGCATTTTCTGCGTGCAGATAGTTTGGATCCCACTCATGCTGAGGTAAAATTTAAAGTTGGCCTCTGTTATCTGAGTTCTTTTAATAAATACCTGGCCGAGGATTTTTTTAAAAAATCTTACCAGATGAACAAAGATGTAGATCCTGACATATTCTATTTCTTAGGTTATTCAAATCAACTCAATTATCAATTTGATTCCGCCAAATACTATTACCAAAGACATAAGGATCAACTAGTAACTGCCAAAAAGCAGGATAAAATTAAAATGGATGAGGTTCAGCAGCGATTGCTGGAGGTTGAAACAGCAAAAGCGCTGATGAGAAAACCAAACCGCGTGCTCATTGAAAATTTAGGTCCCAACATCAACGGGCCCTATGCAGATTATTCTCCTGCCATCAGCTCAAATGAGGATTTAATCATGTTTACTTCTCGCAGAAATACAACACTTGGGGGCTTGATTGATCCAAATTACGATGAATATTATGAAGATATTTATCAGTCTTTTCAATTCAATGGGCAGTGGGGAGTGGCTCGTAATATAGGCACACCCATTAACTCTTTCGGCCACGATGCTACCGTGAACCTATCCTCAGACGGGCAGAATTTACTTATCTACCTGGATGATAAAGGAGCAGGAAATATATATGAATCGAAGAATGATGTTTCAAAGTGGTCAACCCCTGTGAAATTACCAGCTCAAATTTCATCCTCTGCTCATGAATCTTCTGCATGTTACTCACCTGATGGAAAAACGCTTTATTTTGTAAGTGACAGAGAAGGTGGATATGGAGGTTCCGACATCTATTACTGTAATAAAAAAACCGATGGTGACTGGGGAAAGGTGTATAACATGGGCGCCAATGTGAATACTTCCAAAGACGAGGAGAGCCCATACATTTCATTCAATGGAAAAACTTTTTATTTCAGTTCCCGGGGTCATCAAACCATGGGTGGTTTTGATATCTTCAGGATGGAAATGGACAGTATGGGTAAATGGTCTGTACCCCAAAATATTGGCTACCCGGTGAACACACCGGATGATGATGTGAGCTTTGTTATTTCTGCAAACGGTAGGCATGGGTATTATGCAGCAGTGAAAAGAGAAGGCTATGGCAATCGCGATATATACAGGCTTACCTTTTTAGGAAAAGAAAAGCGACCTGTGTCCTTGTCCAACGAACGCCCACTCATCGGCTTTCATGCACCTTTTTCCTCAATCACTGCAAAAGCCCCGGAGGAAAAAAAAGAAAAGTCCTCCGGCGGTCTTACTCTGCTGAAAGGATTGATCACCGATGATCGTTCAGGCAATCCTCTAGATGCCATCATCACC
>JBEICQ010000062.1:0-10894 GCA_040383885.1 Flavobacteriales bacterium
ATTTTTTTCAATGGCGGTGTATTTGATTTGAATGCCCGGATCTTTTCCACTAGCCATGAGGGCAAGCAGTGTATTTAAGCCGGTGCCGAATCCTATTTCAAAAATATCGAAAGAGAAAATTCCTTTTGAATACATATAAAGCAATCCGGAACGGATAAACACATGTTCCGACTCTGTACATGCACCATGGAGCGAGTGGTAGGTTTGACCATTGATGTTGTCCCTTATTGTATGGGACTTATCGGCTGTGCATTCGATGCTGGGGTAGATAGAGGAGAGCAAAACGGAGGTGATTTACCTTCTGCGCAAAATAAACTCGTAAATGGTTTTTTTGTAGCCTTCATAACCCATTACCGCGGGTACATCAGAATGGCCTGCACCTTCTACGATGGCTTTTTGTTTGAACATCCCACGGTATCTATCATAAATCGGCCTGCCTTGTTTTTCCATGCTGATATAGTCATCTTCCGCGCCATGCAACCAAAGGAAGGGTTGGATTACCCGCTTTATTTTTTTGAGGTTGTTTAATTGTAAATCTGTAAAATAGCTGGCAGGCATGTTTAGCTTGGCAGCCCCTTCAACCAATGCATAGGCAGATGCCATGGGAGCCTCAAGAATTATTTTTGAAGGAGTGAGGATCCGGGATTGCTGGCAGAATTCTACAGCCGGTGCAGTGCCAAGACTAAAACCATATACAATCACTCTGCTACCATCTACTCCTTTTGATTTAAGCCACTTCATAGCACCTTCAGTATCTGCATACAAAGACGCTTCATTTGAGGTGCTTCTTGAAAGGCCATAGCCACGGTAATCGAAGATGAGAACTCCATACCTGTTTTTGCCACCCACATGCGCCAGTAGTTTTGCCCTGTTCCAATAGAAATCAACATTTCCTTTGTTGCCATGGAGGTAGAGAATAACGGTGTCTTTGGCAAAACCATTGGCACCTTTAATGTAAACACCTCTTATGTATTGATCTGATGTTTCATAATTGGTTCGGGAAGGAAAAACAACAGTATTATCAATAAAGTTTTCTGCAATTCTATAGTTGGAATCGAGTTTGATTTCAGTATCACCGGTATAATTCTCGAGCTGGTATTCTCCTTCTATGGGCGTAGGATTAAAAAACTGATCATCTAACCTTTGACAAGAAGTGAGCATCAAGAATGCCGGAAAAAGAAGAAAGAGATAAAGTTCTCGATTGATTGTTTTCATTGCTACAGCGTAAATATAGAAATTACCAACCTAACAACCATGAAAAAATCAGGGGTGCCACAATAGTGGCATCTGATTCAATGACAAACTTTGGGGTTTCAATCCCCAATTTTCCCCAGGTAATCTTTTCATTTGGCACTGCTCCGGAGTATGAACCATAGCTGGTGGTTGAATCAGAAATCTGACAGAAGTAGCTCCAGAATGGTATTTGCTCCATTTCCATGTCCTGATAGAGCATAGGTACCACACAGATAGGAAAATCACCTGCGATGCCGCCTCCAATTTGAAAAAAGCCAATGCCTTTTCCTGCCGAATTCTTCACATACCAGTCTGCCAGCCACATCATGTACTCAATACCGGATTTCATGGTAGAGGGTTTGATTTCACCTTTGATACAGTAGGATGCAAAGATGTTGCCCATGGTAGAATCTTCCCAGCCCGGCACGATGATTGGCAGGTTTTTTTGTGCTGCCGCCAGCATCCAGGAATTGGCAGGGTCTATTTCATAATACTGTTCAAGTTCGCCGCTAAGCAATATCTGATACATGAATTCGTGCGGAAAATATCTTTCACCCTTGCTGTCGGCATTCTTCCAAATCCTGTGTATGTGTTTCTGTAAACGCCTGAAAGCTTCCTCCTCCGGAATACAGGTGTCGGTTACGCGGTTAAAATGATTTTCGAGCAAATCCCACTCATCCTGCGGACTCAAATCGCGGTAATGCGGCACACGCTTGTAGGATTTATGAGCCACCAGATTCATGATGTCTTCCTCCAAATTGGCACCGGTACAGGAGATGATCTGCACCTTGTCCTGACGAATCATCTCAGCCAGTGAGATGCCCAGTTCGGCGGTACTCATGGCACCTGCCAGGGTTATCATCATTTTGCCCCCTTCGAGCAGATGGGTTTCGTATCCTTTGGCTGCATCCATGAGGGCAGCCGCATTAAAGTGTCGGTAGTGGTGTTCTATAAATCCTGAAACAGGTCCTTTTTTCATATGCATTTTTGAGGGCAGCAAAGATAAAGGAATCCGTCAATGGCTCAGAGCAGGAATTCCCTCTGAAAAAGTGCACCCGGAAAAGCAGGTAAGCACGGCTTTTTCTCGAATATTCCGTATACGGCACTCCCGCTGCCCGACATGAGCGCAAAGATGGCTCCATGCTCATACATCCAATCTTTAAGGCGACCAATAAGAGGATGTTTTTCAAAGAGCGGCTTTTCGAAATCATTCACCAGGAGCGGCTTCCATTTTTCGGGTGCCAACTGCACCACATCGGAGGGCAAATTTTGAGGCACTCGCGGACTGATTAACTTGTATGCCTCAGGGGTTGAAACAAATATTCCCGGATGAATCAGACAGAGAAAATAGCCCGAGAGGGACAATGATATAGGCCGGATTACTTCTCCCCTTCCACTCACTGCTGCAGGTGTATTGTCAATAAAAAATGCGACATCACTCCCCAGCCGTGCAGCATAGGCCAGTTTCTGTTCCCTGCTCAGGTTTAAGTTGTAAAGTTGTGACAAAAGTTGAACAGCAAATGCTGCATCGGCTGAGCCTCCGCCCAAACCCGCACCTGTAGGGATGGTCTTTTTCAGATAAAAGCCGGTGCCTCCCAGCAAAAAATCGCCGGCCAGCAGTTGATAGGCCTTGTACACCAGGTTCTCTTCTTCGGGCTCCTTCCAATGTTCATCCATGATGCGGAGCCTGCAGGTATGATCAGGTAAGTTCAGATGAATACCCTCCAGCACATCACAACAATTCCGTAGCGGATAAAACACCGAGACAATGTTGTGGTATCCATCCGAACGCTTTTCAGTGATACAGAGCCCAAGATTTATTTTTGCATTCGGAAAAACAACCATGCTAGTCTCAATTCCATCAGGACCGCAAAGCGGCACCTGTTTCTTTTTCAAATTTCCTCAAAAGTTTATCCATGCACTGGTCTATTTCAGTATCTGACAATGTTTTTGTGGCATCCTGTAAGACAAAACTGAGCGCATAGCTTTTTTTGCCTTCCGGTATTTTTTCTCCCTGGTATACATCAAACAGACTCACCTCTTTCAACAGTTTTCTTTCGGTATCAAAAGCGAGTTGCTTCAGCGTATGATACTCCACTTTGTGATCAATAACCAGCGCAAGATCTCGCCTCACTGAAGGAAACTTGTTCACCTGTTTAAATCTCAGGCTGGTTTCTGCATACTGATTGCATACATCAAGGTTGATACAGGCCGCAAAAACGGATTGCCGGATATCAAATCCTGCCACCTGCTTTTTGCTGAGTGAATAGATTTCTGCAAACACTTTGTCCTTTCTTCCTTTGTAAACAAACCCATGCGTCGTAGCCGAAACCTTGAGGTTTGAAGTGTTGCAGCCACAGAGTTGAAGGCAGACTTCCGCAAGGGCTTTGATATCTAAACAGCCGGCCTCTCTTCCGGGTACCGAAAAATGATGTTCATTTATCTTGCCGCTTGCCAGCAGTCCCAACATATGTTGTTCTGTAGTGCCCTCCGGGGTTTGCGCATAAGTTTTGCCAAACTCAAAAATGCGTATGTCATGGGTTTTGTGAGAAATGTTGTGGGCGGTGGTTTTTAGCATGCCACCCAGCATTCCGGTGCGCAAAACACTTAGTTCGCTGCTCAGGGGATTGTCAACCGGAACGGGTTCCACTCCCTCTGCATGCCAGGCGTTTGCAGCATCCAATGAAAGCGACATGGTTTCGGTAAATCCTCTGCCTGTAAGGTATCCCGCCAGTTTGTCTCTGAGTTCAAAAGGAGAAACCAATGAGGAAGGACTAAACTTCATCACGCCCGTCAAGGCTACATTGTCATAGCCATAAAGTCTCAGAAATTCCTCTGCCACATCGGCTTCACGGGTAACATCTACTTTGCCGGTTGGTATGTTTACCCGTAGGCTTGAACCCTCTTCGCGTGCAGGCATGCCACCTGCGGTAAGGATGTCTGCCATGTCTTTATTGGAAACAAGTGTACCGGTAATGCTTCGGATTTTATCCGGATTTACCTGAAGAATCCGGGGAGATACCGGCTCGGGATAATACTGAAACCAGCCCTGGATTTTTACAGAAGGAGCAGATTCCGCGAGCAATGTGATGGCGCGTTGCAGGGAATATTCGCAGGCATTGATATCACTGCCGCGCTCAAAACGGAAGGAAGAATCACTTTTTATCTGCAATTTTTTGGAGGATTTACGAATACTGACGGGAGCAAAACAGGCTGATTCAAATACCAGTTCATCGCTGTTTGCCTGCATGGCCGCTTCTCTGCCACCCATGATACCGGCAAGACACAACGGTTTTTGGTTATCGGCAATCACCAGGTCATTCGAGTCGGGTTTGCAGGTGGTGCCGTCCAGCAATTCAAAGGACTCCTTCTCCGAAGCTTTTCTGATGATCAGTTGCCTGCCTTCAATTTTTGCTGCATCAAAAGCATGCATCGGCTGCCCGGTTTCGAGCATCACGAAGTTGCAAATGTCTGCGGCCAGGTGAATGGGGCGAAGTCCTGCCGCAAGCAGAAGGTTTTTCATCCACAAAGGCGTCTGCACGCCTGCAAACCCGCTTGCGTAAGCTGCATTATATCTCACACAGGCATCGCTTGCTTCAACCTTGATGGCGAGGGGTAAGTTTTTATCAATAGGTGCAGATAGTATTTCCGGCTCTTTGAATGCAAGAAGGATGTTTTTGCGAATCTTGTACAATGCCACAATTTCTCTGGCGATGGCCATGTGACTGATGGCGTCAATGCGATTGGGAGTGAGTCCTATTTCAAGCACCAGATCCTCCTCTGCCCCAAAAACAGGTGCAAGCGGCCGTCCGGGCAAGATGGTATCGGGAAGAATCAGGAGGCCCTCATGGCTTTTTCCCAAACCAATTTCATCTTCTGCACAAAGCATGCCCTGAGAAAGTTCTCCGCGAATACTTGCCTGTTTGATCACAAATGGTTCACCTTCCAGTGGGTAAACTGTGGTGCCAACCGGCGCCAGAACCACATGCTGTCCGGCAGCTACATTGGGCGCTCCGCAAACAACCTGTATCGGGGTGCCGCTTCCGTCATCAACAGTTGTAAGCTTGAGCCGGTCTGCGTTGGGATGCTGCACACAAGTGATTACTTTTCCGCAAATCAGACCCTTTAAACTGCCTTTGATGGTTTCAAAAGTTTCTATCGATTCCACTTCCAGGCCTGAGGAAGTGAGCAATTCTGCTATTTCCTAAAAATGAGTGATTTGGGGAAGATATAGGGATAACCAGCGGTAGGAAATTTTCATGTTGCAAAAAAGCAAAAATATCCCCGAATTTACATCAGCTATTTCCTGTTTACACGAAATACAGGCCTCCATCTTCTCCCATTTTCATTCTTAGAAAATGCGGAGCACTTTTTACTTTAAAGATGAAGGGCTCCTTGGATGGATGATAACATACTACAAAACGGATAAGTCTTTTACTTTGTGACTATTTCATTTACTTTCTCATGATTAAACATTTACCTACTGTTGATGATTACCTCGATTGGGATATCCTTAGCTGGAGCAAAGCACTTGCCTATTGGGAAACGCGGGTGGAATGGAACAAAGTAAAGCGGGCACTGGAGCTTGGAGCCAACCGGGGCGGTCTCTCCTTGTGGCTTGCCCAAAAAGGAATAGAGGTGGTATGCTCCGATCTGTTAGACAGCAAAAAATCTGCTTATCCCCTTCACCACACATTCGGAGTTGAGCAATTGGTTTCTTATCAGGACATCGATGCGACCAAAATTCCCTATGAAAATCACTTTGATCTGGTGATCTGCAAATCGGTGATTGGAGGCATAGGCAGAAACAATGATTTTAAAAAACAGGAGGAGGCAGTAAATCAAATTTACAATGCCCTGAAGCCGGGCGGCGTCTTTTTGTTTGCAGAGAATTTGATTGCGTCACCCATGCACAGGTGGATGCGCAGGTATTTTGTAAAATGGGGAAATCCCTGGCGATACATGAGTCTTTCTGAACTCGAAACCCTTAACGGAAGTTTCAGCAAAGTGGATGTACTATCTCATGGCTTTTTTTCTGCCTTTGGCAGGAGTGAAAAACAAAGAAGCATGCTCTCTCGGGCAGATGATTTGCTGATTCCAATTGTGCCATCAAATATGAGATATGTAGGCTATGGAATGGCTGTTAAATAAATCTCCATACCAATTGCGACAACTTCAAAATGTCTGATAAATGGATGTCTTGAGGAAATCTTATTTCACCACGGAACCTGCATGCACATCCTCCACCGGACAAACCAGACTGAGTTTGCCATTGCCATCTTCTGCCATCAGTATCATTCCCTTGGATTCAATCCCTCTGATTTTTCTCGGTTCGAGATTCACGAGCACCAACACTTTTTTTCCGGGCAATTGATCGGGGGTATAGTGCAAGGCAATGCCCGAAACGATTATTCGCTTGTCGAGTCCTGTGTCAATCAACAGCTTCAGTAATTTATCCGTACCTGCCACTTTTTCGGCCTCTATGATCTGTGCAACGCGCAAATCCATTGCAGAAAATGCCTCATAGGTGATGGTCTCTTTTGCTGCTTGTATGTTTATTTCAGCAGCAGCATTTGCGGATGACAATCCCGCCGCTTTCTCCCTTAACTTCTTTAACTGATTTTCTACCACTTCATCTTCCACGCGAGAAAAAAGCAATCGCGCTTCTTTAATCACATGTCCGCTCTTGAGCAAATCAATTTTGCCGGCCTGCTCCCAATCGGGTATCCCAATATTGAGCATATCGGCAATAGCTGCAGCCGTGTTGGGTAAAAATGGAAGACACAAGGCCGATAGACTTGCACATAATTGAAGACTTAGATGAAGAATATGCGCGGCTCTTTCGGGTTGTGTCTGAATGATTTTCCAGGGCTCGGTATCGGCGAGGTATTTGTTGCCAAGCCTGGCCAGGTTCATCATTTCCATGAGGGCATCTCTGAAGCGAAACTGCTCAAGGTGTGCACCCACTCGTCCGGGAAAGGCTGCCATCTCAGCAATCAGAGCCAGATCCGCTTCTGTGTTGTGAGTGGGAGCCGGCACTTTGCCTCCGCAGAATTTGTGGGTAAGCACCAGGGCACGGTTTACAAAATTTCCGAGAATCGCCACCAGTTCATTGTTGTTTCTTGCCTGGTAATCTTTCCATGTAAACTCACTGTCTTTTTGTTCGGGAAGGATGCTGAGCAGGTAGTAGCGCAAGACATCCACCTTTCCCGGAAAATCATTCAGGTACTCATGCATCTCGATACTCCAGCCTCTGCTGGTGCTCATCTTCTCCCCTTCCAGGTTCATGAACTCATTGGCGGGAACATTGTCGGGCAAAATGTAATCGCCATGCAGCATGAGCATCAGAGGAAAGGTAATGCAGTGAAAAACAATGTTGTCTTTTCCTAAAAAATGTACCAGTTTGGTATCCTTGTCTTTCCAGTATGGCTCCCAGTTTTTCTGATGATCCAAAGCCCATTGCCGGGTTGCGGAAATGTATCCGATAGGGGCATCAAACCATACATACATCACTTTGCCATCGGCGCCCGGCAGAGGAACTTTTACGCCCCAATCCAAGTCCCGGGTCATGGCACGGGGTTTTAATCCTTCGTTGAGCCACGATCGGCACTGCCCGTACACTGTGGGCTTCCAATCGCGGTGAGCTTCAATATACGATTCGATTCTTGGCTGAAGTTCATCCATCGGTAAAAACCAGTTGGTTGTTTTCCGCAGCTCTGGTTTGCTACCACTCAAAACCGAACGGGGCTCGATCAGTTCGGTAGGTGTAAGGTCGGAACCACAGCGTTCGCATTGGTCGCCATAGGCAGCATGATAATGACATTTGGGGCAAGTGCCGGTGATGTAACGATCAGCCAGAAACTTACCTGAGGCAACATCAAAGTATTGCTCTGTTTCTGTACCTTTTAAAAATCCCTTGTTATAAAGCTCGGTAAAAAAGGCAGCCGCTGTTTCATGATGAATGGGCGCACTGGTGCGGTGGTATATATCAAAAGCAATATCCAGTTTTTCGAAACTCTCTTTGTTGATCTGATGGTATTTGTCAATAATTTCCTGTGGACTCACCTTTTCTTTCAGGGCCTGGTTGGCGATGGCTGTACCATGCTCATCGCTACCGGACACAAATACCACATCTTTTTTTTGGCTCCGTAAATATCTTACATAAGCATCGGCAGGCAAATAGGCTCCGGCCAGGTGTCCAAGATGTTTAGGCCCATTGGCATAGGGCAAAGCAGCAGTAACAGTATAGCGTTTGGGTGATGGTTTCATTGGGGAGGCAAAAGTGGGCAAACGGAGGGTAAAAAGCAAAAGAAAACCCCGGGCCTTGCATTCCCGGGGCTTAAACCACAAAACCTATGAAAATCACTAGAGAACGCATTAACACAAAACGGGTACCATTGTTCAAGCGCCCCCCAAAAAAAATCCGAGTGCACAGCCAAAACCCAGTAAAATCACCAGGGTTTTTTGCAAATTGAATTTGTGGCTCTGGTGGCTTTCAAACAAAATAGTGGTGGAGATATGCAGGAAGATACCTATGGCAAAGGCAAGAAACCAGGCATGCCATTGTTCATGACCTGCCGCTATGCCCGTATAAAAATAGCCTCCTGCCAAAATACCGAGCGGAGTCATCACAGAAAATAATAACAGAAGGAATATCACCGGGTAGTTTTTAAGTCCACATTCTCTGAGTACCTGCACCAGCGTTAGAGAGATGGGAATGTTGTGCACTGCCACCCCAAGCAGGAGTGTTTCAGAAATTTTAATGCTGCCATCTGCCAGGTGTCTCACCATGGGGATGCCCTCAAAAAAAGCATGAATGCAAAGTCCAAGCATCAATCCTATGGGCAAGTGCACATCATGGGCGTGATGCTGGTGCATGTGTTGATGCCCGTGCTCGATACCTTCGGACAAAAACTCAAGCATGTATTGAAAAACAAAACCGGCCAACAGCCAATAGCCAATACCCGGATAGGATGCTGAAAAAACCTCCGGCAGCAACATCAACACCGTAATGCCAAAAAGATAGGCGCCGGTAAAAGCCAGGAGTAACTTTTGGTGCAAGAGGCGGGCAGGTTTCACAACAAACCCTGCTAAACCAATGCCAAGAGTGGATAAGAAACTGATGAAAAAAGCAAAAAACACTATCTGTTTGGTTTTGTGGCGAAGATAATTTGCCGGGGTGAATGCTCGGGATGATAGTCGTGAAATTGCGCATCTCCAAAAAATCGAATCTGCTCAAATCCGGTTTTGGTGAGGTAGGCAGTGAAAAGTTCACTGTCTATAAGCTCCACCTTTTCTGAAAAATGAAATGTCTTGTCCTTGTCTTTTACCAAAATATGCTTCTCCACAAACCTGTCAAGGATTTTCTTCTCCCACGAAAAATCAATCCCATCAATGGTTTTCGAACCTCCGGAATCGGCATGATGTCGGACGAATCCCGGATTCAAAAAATCAATAGCAAGCAGCCCGCCTGGTATGAGTGCATTGTAAAATCCCGAGAGTACCCTTAGGTTCTCATGCTCATCTTCAAAATATCCGAAGCTGGTAAACAGATTAAAAACAGCATCGTAATAATTGATGCGAAAATCATTGCGGATATCATGGATAAAAAACTCCAGTCCTTCGGTTGCCTGTGAGGATGCGGCCCGGATATTTTTTTCAGACAAATCAATACCTGTTACACGGTAACCCTTTTGATGAAGATAGTGGGCATGTCTGCCGTTTCCGCAACCTGCATCCAGGATGCGTGCCCCGCGCGGCAATTTGGAAGCAAGCAGCAATCCCTCCAGAAATTGAGCCGCGTCGTGCCGGTTGCGATGGCTGTAGAGCAGGTGATAATAAGGCGTGTTAAACCAATCTGCAAACCATTCGGAGTTTGTCTTCATCTGTTCAAAGGTAAGCAAATTGATATTGGGTGAGGCTTGCTACAGCGCCTGTTTCGTAATATGGTAATTTTGATTACAAGCTGTTGGCTCCAAAAATTCACCTCAACATTTGCAAGCCATCGGGTTATGATGTGGACTGTAAATCCCTGATACAGCTTGCAAGGAAAGCATCATAATCAGCTTCGGAAACAATTATCCAGGTACCTTCCATTCCATCCAGCATATCAGCAATGCGTAACCTTTCCGGGTATTGTTTGGCTTCAAATTCCTGAATTATATAGCGTGAACCCATCACTGTTACCTCGGTAAACTTGTCAGCAGAATGAATCTTGTACCAGGTTTTACCATGGCTGTATCGGCGGTATTGAGGGAAGGTAATCATAGTACAAGTTCTATGGATGGATCCCAAAATAGTTTTTTCCAGTGCACCACCGCATGATTTTTAACCTCTACTCCTTCCGCTTCAAGGAGGTTTTGCATCTCATCGGGATGCGCAAAGTGCATTCTGCCTGTGAGGAGTCCGTTTCGGTTTACCACTCGATGTGCAGGAACAGGTGGCAACACACGGTGGCTGTTGTTCATGGCCCAACCCACCATTCTGGAGCTTCGGGCAGCGCCAAGGTATTTGGCAATGGCTCCATAGGAACACACTCTTCCATGGGGAATCAGTCTTACCACCTGGTAAACCGACTCAAAAAAATCCTGTTCAAGCAGCCGGGAGGTTTTCATTTTTGTGCTCTTGGATGAAACTGGATAATGGTGTCACGGAGAAAGGA
>JBEICQ010000063.1:0-10726 GCA_040383885.1 Flavobacteriales bacterium
CCCCATCGGTCATACACAACCATATTAATTTCCTTTACATACTTAAAAGGAAAAGGAGAGAAAAACTCGTTTACCCCATCAAGATTAGGAGTAAAGACATTAGGCAATTCGTAATAGGGACAATTATCCACACAAAGTGTATCGCTCAGAATGCTTCTGTTGCCGGCAGAATCTATTCCGGCAAATGCATAACAACCCGCAATAGAAGAGGTATCCGGCACATGTACAATAAGTGTGTCTTTGTTGGTGTAGGTACGAATCAGAGACAGCGGTTCACCGATAAGCGGAGCATAATACATTTCCAAACCTACCGTCTCGAGATAACAAGAACGATTTGTTTGAAGCAATCGTATGGTATTTGTAGTTTTTTCGCAATCCGGCGTGAGGGAAAAAACTGGAGGACAGGGAGGTGTTCGGTCCTCGGGAATGCCGCAGGAAATCTGTGAGAAATTGATCAGTGGTTTTTCAAATCCGGTATCGGTATAGGCTCCAAAGGTGAGCACACGGAAACAATATTCTCTCCCATTTGCCAGGCCACTGATGGGGAATGAGTCGCTCAGACTTTTTCCGAGAAAAATAAAAGTACCGGAAGAGGGTGGTTCCTCTTTAAAAATATGGGTGGAGTCCTTGTTCCAGGGAACATCATGGCTCCAGCGCAACAGGAGTTTGTTGTCAGAAGGAAATACACGAAGAAAAGGTGATTGAGCAGTATTGGAATAACCTACCAGGTTGGTATCAGAATAAAAACCTATGCGATAAGTATGCTGGTTGCTGATGGTGTTCAGGTTGTTATCAATGTACTGCAACTGGTTGATGTCATTGATCTGTGTGATGACGGAAAAACCGGTGAACCCGGTAGTGCTTCTCTCAATCCTGTAGGAATAAGGTGGCGGCCATTGGGTAGAATCATACTCAAGTGGTTTCTTCCATCTCAGTGTATCCACTCCTGCAGTACCGGAAGTAAGACCTACGGAAACTTTGGTAATTACCGGCACATCTCTTTTGAGTCTGGCACAGCGCTCATTGCTGGCGATGCTTTCAGATCCGTCGGCATAGATACCCACAATGCGGTAGCAATATTCGAATCCATGAGAGAGTCCTCTGCCATTGTTGTTGTCAACGAATGAAAGGTTGCCGGGCAGGCTCACCTCACCTACTTTTTCAAATCCAAAACCCGCCGGGATACCTGTAATGCATGGCCCCGGAAGAAAGGAGGAGGGTCCTTTTTTTCGGTAAACATCGTAGCGCAGCACCGAAGGGCAGGAAGAAGGCTGCCATGAGAGCAAAATACTTGTTCCCTGAGCCTGAACAGAATTAAGAAATGGAGGCGGAGCAACCACACGAATCTGAACTGTTTTAAAATCTACCAAAGGATTGATCACATAAGAATCTTCAGCTTTTATGCTCAGGAGGTAGGGATTCTTCCGGATGCGGCTGCAGTCGGTTTGCCATTGAATATTTAGCGTTGCACTGCCTATCTGGTTAACTGTTTGAGAAAAAGAGGCAGGATTAACAGCAAGCATCAAAGGTTCGCCCGTAGCCGACATTTCGATATACTGTCCGGGATCGGGATCGATTGCCTGAATGTTCAGATTTAGATTTTCTCCGGCCACCACACAGGTATCTTTGGGTATGATTGAAGGAGGATTGTTCAGGCAACCTGCCACCACCTTGATTTGCATATCGCGAATAACGCTGCCTATTTTTATACCATTACGCCATTCACTAATTAGTATAGCTACATTGTAATCTCCTGCTCCGCCAACCTGGTTACCATTGCAGTTGGGAGTGTTTGCGCCCGGACATGTCCAATACAAATCTCCGGTAGCTGCATTGATGCTGATTCCGGAAGGAATGAAATAACAGTCCAGAGGTGTGCCAAAATCTCCCTGGCAATTCACCAATGAGTAAGAAAGACTGTCGCCATCGGGATCGTATGCACCCGGATTATGCAGATAGGGCTTACAATAACAGGCATTGTCCACCGGCGGATTTAATAATTCCGGTGAGCAGTTGTTTCCCAGAAAAGGAGAGATCACCAATTCCGACTGGATGTAAAAAGCTTTGTTTACAGAATTGAAAATGTTAACGATATTCTCATTTCGGTTGGGATCGCTCATCCCTATACAATACACGCCGGGACCATTAAAAGTATAAGTACCCGTGTAGATATTTTTTTTAATCCCCGGTTCAATAATCTCTCCCTGGTGTACCTGATCATTCGGGAAATAATTGGAAGGTCCTCCTACCGGTCCGTTGATACGGGGACAGATGATGCTGTCGAATATGTTGCATCCGCTTCCGGTATTGCCGAAATACAGAAACAACTCAAACCGATCGGCATTTACACCCGGTCCCACTGCGGTGTAGGTTACAATCTTGAATTCATAAGTGAGCAAATTACCATCCTTTTGACAAAAGGTAATTTCACCTGCTCTGTTGTGCGTAGCAAACAAAAGTTTACTGTTACACAGCAATACAAACAGGAGCAGAAGACATATCGTTCTCAATCTGAAAAGCACCATACGAATGTAAGGAAAATACAGGGGTTTCCTGTATGCACTTTTGGCTGTTTAACTAATGTAAACAAAAACGGGCTGCCTCTGTTCGAAGCAACCCGTTCACACAAACATAACACACAATTATTTTCTATCTGCTTTTACAGACTCTACCAGCAGTGCTGGTTTTTCGGCTTTTTTAGAAGGCTTCACAGGCAAAACATGTCCGGTAGGCACTTGTGCAGGCTTCACATGTATTTCTTTGAGGGTAGGTGCAATCACCAGAGAAACGATAGACATCAACTTGATGAGGATGTTCATGGATGGACCTGAAGTATCTTTAAACGGATCGCCTACTGTGTCGCCGGTCACTGCGGATTTGTGCGGATCTGATCCTTTGTAGTAGATCTGTCCGTTAATTTCCACACCTTTTTCGAATGATTTTTTTGCATTGTCCCATGCACCACCGGCATTGTTTTGAAACATTCCCATGAGCACTCCGCTTACGGTAGCACCGGCAAGAAATCCGCCAAGAGCTTCCGGTCCAAAACTAAATCCGATGAGTAAGGGAGCCACAATGGTGATGGCACCGGGCAACATCATTTTTTTGAGAGAGGCTTCAGTGGAGATCGCAACACACTTGTCGTACTCGGGCTTTCCGGTACCTTCCATGATGCCCGGAATCGTTTTGAACTGTCTTCTCACTTCTTCAACCATAGCCATGGCTGCTTCCCCTACGGCACGGATGGCCAGAGAAGAAAATATGAAAGGAATCATTCCACCGATAAACAAACAGGAAAGCACTTCGGCTTTGTAAATATCAATGCCTGAGATACCGGCTACTCCCACAAAGGCTGCAAACAGCGCGAGAGAGGTAAGTGCTGCCGATGCAATGGCGAAACCTTTTCCTGTGGCTGCTGTGGTATTTCCAACGGCATCCAGTACATCTGTTTTCTCTCTTACCTCTTTAGGTAGTTCGCTCATTTCGGCAATCCCTCCTGCATTGTCTGCAATCGGACCAAAAGCATCAATAGCAAGCTGCATGGCAGTGGTTGCCATCATTCCTGCTGCGGCAATGGCAACGCCATAAAGTCCTGCACACATAAATGAACCCCAGATACCACCTGCCAGTACAAGAATGGGCAGAAAGGTAGATTCCATTCCTATGGCCAAACCACCAATGACATTGGTGGCATGACCTGTTGCACTCTGCCGGATAATAGAGTTTACAGGGCGCTTGCCCATAGCAGTGTAATATTCTGTAATGATGCTCATGAGGCTGCCCACGAGCAGACCTACCACAATGGCTCCCATTACCCCTGTTTTACTGAATTCAAGCCCACGCAGGTACAATGTTTCAGGAAGCAACCATTGTACGAGTGCAAGACTGGCAATAGCCGTAAGGATGATTGAACCCCAATTGCCCATGTTAAGGGCTTTTTGCACCACATCTGTTTTGATTTCTGCGTTGTCGGATATTTTTACAAACCAGGTACCCACGATAGAGAAGATGATGCCAATGCCTGCAATCAGCATGGGAAGAAGGATGGGACTAAAACCACCAAACTGGTCGGGCAACACGGAACCATCGGCTCCTGTAACCTCCTGGCCCAACACCATGGTAGCAAGCACTGTAGCCACATAGGAACCAAACAAATCAGCACCCATGCCTGCCACATCACCCACATTGTCTCCCACATTATCTGCAATGGTAGCGGGATTGCGCGGATCATCTTCAGGAATTCCAGCTTCTACTTTACCCACTAGGTCGGCGCCAACATCGGCTGCTTTGGTATAGATACCTCCACCCACACGGGCAAAAAGAGCGATAGACTCAGCACCCAATGAAAATCCGGTGAGTACCTCAATGGTGGTAAGCATTTCATGTGAGTTCACAGCAGCACCTGCAGCAAAAAACTGACGGAGCAAGATGAACAAACCTCCCAGTCCCAACACTGCCAATCCGGATACACCCAGGCCCATTACGGACCCACCGGTGAACGATACTGCCAGCGCTTTGCTAAGACTGGTTCGGGCTGCCTGAGCAGTACGCACATTGGCTTTGGTTGCAATACGCATTCCAATAAAACCGGCAAATGCACTAAACACTGCACCAATCACAAATGCGATGGCAATCAACCAATGAGAATTGGCATTGGATTGTGCCATCACTCCCAGAAGAATAGCAACAATGACCACAAAATATCCGAGGATTTTCCATTCTGCCTTCAGGAATGCCATGGCGCCTTCGGCGATGGCATTGGATATGTCCAACATTTTTTGGTTTCCAGCATCCTGTTTGCTCACCCATTGAGACTTTAAGTAGGTGTAAACAAGGGCTATAATGCCAAACACCGGTACCAATAACAAGAGATTTTCGTTCATACTTTTCGTTTTTCTTGATCTATTTTGTCGTTTATACCCCTTTTAAAAAGGGTCGGCAAAAGTAAAAAATATCCTCAATCAGGCAAAAGTAAGCCAACTAAAAACCAAAAGGCAGTACCATAAAGTACTGCCTTTCAGAAAATTGAGACTAAAAAACGGGAGCCGATCAGGGCTTATTGGCGAATGATTCTGGTGGCTGTTTGCACCCCATTAGAAATCAAGTTCAGTAAATAGGTACCCGGGCTCACAGTTGTGAGGTCCACCGTTTTCAGATAAGTGCCGGAAGGGATGTTGGCATCGATTTCCATGACCATTCTGCCACTCAGGTCATACAAGCAGAGTCTGGCTGATGTATCGAGTTTTACATCACAGGAAATGGTCATCCTGTCATTTGCAGGATTAGGCATCACCAACAGCTTGTTTGCAGAAGGAGTTTCAAACAATGATGTAATGATAAAGGGAAATCCGGCTGAAGTATCAGAAACACACCCTCCCGAGGAAACAGCCAGTGCAGTGTATAATCCGTCTTGTGGTGGAGTGATTGTGCTTCCGGAAGCGGAAATATTATTGCCGTCAACAAACCAAACGAAGGTGGCAGCATCAGCGGCAACAGCCGTAATGGTTCCATCTGTATTTGCATTCAGCACCGGAGTGGCGGGCAAGGGAAGAATACTTATTTCCAGGGTGTCGGTATCCTGACAGAATGCGTTGGAAGCCAATACCACAAAGGTGGTATTTACCAGTGGACTTGCCTGTGTGCTGGCACTGTTGGGATTGGCTACCAGCGAAGCCGGAGACCATAAATAAGCAGTGGCTCCGTTGGCGGAGGCTGATAGTATAACCGTTCCACCCTGGCAAACCTGCAAGTCGGGACCGGCATTTAGATTGAGACCCGGCACCACTGTCACTAAAACGGTATCCACAGCAGCGCAGTTGCCTGAGGAAGCCGTTACAATATAGGAGGTTGTAGTGGTAGGAGATGCAATGGGATTGGCCACTGTAGTATCCGACAAGCCGGTAGAGGGCGACCATGAATAGCTTGCTCCACCTGAAGCCAGCAACAGGGTACTACTTCCTGAACAAATGCTTGTGTCTGATCCTGCATTGGCACTCACATTGCCAACATTCACTTCAAGCGTATCTACAAAAACACAAGTACCATTGATGATTGAAACTACATAGGTGGTTGTTTGCTGAGGACTTACCACCGGATTGGCAATGGTAGGATTACTGAGTCCGGTAGAAGGTGTCCAAAAATAATTGGCTCCTCCCGATGCACCCAGGGTAGCTGTGTTGCCCGGACAAACAGTTACATCGAGGCCCGCTGTGGCATTTTCTCCCACCACATTAACTACTACCTGGTCAACGAATGAGCAGTTTCCGTTAAAGATGGTCACATTGTAAGTAGTTGTATTTGTGGGAGAGGCTTGTGGATTCGACACATTACTTGCGCTTAAGCCCGTGGCAGGTGACCATTGATAAGCGGTTCCTCCGGAAGCATTCATATTCACGGATGCACCGCGACAAACATTTACATCCACTCCTGCTGTTCCGTTCAATGCCGGATTATTGATGGAAACAAGTACTGTGTCCGAGGAGGTACAACCGTTATTAGTTACACTCACCACATAGGCAGTGGTTGTTTGAGGATTGGCAATAGGATTGGCGATATTGGTTCCAGTTAGGCTTTGTGCAGGTGACCATGAATAAATTGTTCCTCCGGAGGCTTGCAGCTGCACAGCAGCACCGATACAAATGGTGGTATCCGGACCGGCGTTTGCCAAAGGATTGGGAAGCACGGTTACCATGGCGTTCACCGTTTTGGTGTTTGAGCCATTGCCATTGGTAGCAGTAAGACTCACTGTAAATGTTCCTGCATTGGGATAGGTAGCGGTGGCATTTTCCGCAGTGGAGGAGGTATCTGATGCTCCCTGGAAATACCATTGATAGACCAGCGGGTTATTGGAACTGGTATTGGTGAAACTTACGCTTCCACCCTGACAAATGGTGGTATTACTACTTGCCGTAAAATCTGCAACAGGTATAAGTGACGGATTAAAAATATTGATTGTGTAATCCTCTGTTTCACCTGTTGGGAATGAAGTGCATGGATCGTTGGCTCCATTGGTACCACCTCCGCCACCTCCGGTGATAACCCTGCTGCGAATGCGCATTCCTGTGGGGCCTGCAACAGCTGAATTGGGTATGAAAAGCGTCGCTGTGCTTGCCACATTTGGGGTACTTGTTGTGGCTATCTGAGTCCATTCGGAAGCTTCAAAAATATTGTTGTGATTGTAATCAATCCAAACAGAAATTCTTTGAGCCGTATTGGTTGTTACACGGATGGTATATGACTGGTTTCTGTTGATGGAAGCAGTGGTAGTTCCCGCTGCGGGATAGGCAGTAAAAGCCTGGCCGTCAACAGAGGTACAACCGGTGTTTGCATTGTTAAGAGTGGTTCCTACAATCTGCACGGCATTGATAAAATTATTTGTACAAGCGGCTGAATGCACAGGGATGCAGAAGGCAGCGGCTTGCGTTACCGTGATGTAATTAGACAGGGTGAGTGTATCGCTTCCAAATGCGTTGGAAGCAACCAGTGTTACACTGTAAGTTCCGGGGGTGCCATACACAATTCCGGAAGGATTTTGCAAGCTGGAACTGGAAGGACTACCGCCGGGGAAAGACCAAGTCCAGGAAGTAGGTGTATTGGTTGAGAGATCGCTGAAGTTGATACTTCCAAAAGGAGAAATACTGGTGAAGTTGGCAGCAAAATTTGCTTCCGGAGGATTGTTTCCTCCTGCGGCGATGGTCACTTTATAATCCTCGGTTTCTCCTGTTCCGAAACTGGTACAAGCATCCGTAGCAATATTGGAGCCGGCTGTGCTTCTGCATCTAACACGCATTCCCGTAACGCCTGTGAGGGCTGTGGAAGGAATCGGGATACTGATGGTTGCCGGAATATTTCCGGGAACACTCGCAGCCACCTGATACCATTCGCTAGCATCAAACTGGGTATTTTGATTGAAGTCAATCCAGATGGAAATATTTGCCGTTGAAGTTGTGGTTACAGTATAGTCATAGGCGCTACCACGATTTAATACTGCTGTGGTTCCGGCCGCCGGTGCATAAATGGTGTAGGAGTTTCCGCTTGTTCCGGTACAGCCTGTATTTGCATTGTTAAATGTTGTTCCGGAAATAGCAACGGTATTGATGCTGATCACGGCAGCCCCGCCCCCACCGGCACAAGTATTGGTGTGCAGGTTGGAACAATAAGGTGGCGGAACCACATTGATGTAACAAACGGTAGATGCTGTATCACTTCCGAATGCATTGGCTGCAATCAGGGTAACTGCATAACAACCCACATTGTTGTATGTAATCCCTGTTGGATTCTGATTGGTAGAGGAAGCGGGCAAGCCACCTGTAAAAGTCCAATTCCATGAGGTGGGAATATTCGATGAGAGGTCCGTAAAGTTTACCGTTGAACCGGCATTAATGGTGAGTGTATTTGCGGAAAATGCGGCAACAGGAGGAAGTTGCGGAGGACTCGCTATGGTAATGGTATAGTCCTCAGTTTCTCCTGATCCGAAGGTTGTGCAGGCATCAGTAGCGGTTAATGCTCCGGCCGGATTTCTGCTGCGGATACGCATACGCGTGGGTCCCAGCAAGGCTGTGGAAGGAATGAGAAAAGAAACGGTTGAGGCTACATTCGCTGTTGAATTGGTAGAGACCTGGGTGAATTCTGAAGCTTCAAACTGATTGTTCTGGTTGTAATCAATCCACATACCTATGATTCTTGCCACATTGGTGGTAACACTGATGGAGTAATTGCCTCCACTATATAAACTTGCGGTTGTGTTACCGGTGGCAGGAAAAAGATTGTACCCGGGGGAGGTGGCAGAACCATTGCAACCGCTATTGGCATTGCTCAGCGTTGTGCCCGCAATAGCAACTGCATTGATATTGTCGTTTGCACTGCAATTTGTATTGTGTAAACCTGTGTTGCATATAGGCGGAGTTGTTACTGTAACATAACAAGATATGGTAATGGTGTCATTGCCAAAATTGTTCCCTGCAATCAGCGTCACCGGATAACATCCCGGGGTTGAATACACAATATTTTGGGGATTTTGCTGTGTTGAAGAGGATGGAATTCCACCCGGAAAAGACCATGACCAAGAACTTGGCAAATTGGTAGACAAATCACTGAAGTCAACATTTTGTCCGGAAAAGATATTCACACTGTCTGCGGTAAAGGCAGCCACAGGAGTGAGAGGGGGTGGTGGCTGAATATTAATGATGTAATCTTCTGTTTCTCCATTCTGAAAAACTGTACAGGCATTGGCAGCAGTAAGTGTATTTGCCCCACCTCCGCCGGGCCCGGGATTGGTAAGACTTCTGCTACGCACACGCATTCGGGTATTTCCATTGAGTGCGTTGCCCGGAATTACGATATTCACAGAAGAGGGTACATTGGTAACCGATTGATTGGTGACGGAAATAAACTCCGTAGTATCAAAAGCAATATCATGGTTGTAGTCGATCCAGATACCAACCAACTTGCTACCGGTGGTGGTCACATTCATCTGATAGCTGCCGGTTGTGTAGAGCATGGTAGTGGTAGAATCGGCTGCAGGATAAACAGAAAATGCATTCCCATTGAGCGAACCGCAAGTGGTTGAATTTTGCAGGTTTGTACCGGTAATAGAAAACCTGCTGATGTTATCATTACCGGAGCAATTTACCGAATGCAAAGTGGTGCAATATTCAGGAGGGTTTACCGTGAGGTAACAAACCTGTGTGAGCGAGTCGGCGCCCTGGGCATTGCTTACCCTAAGTTTTACATCATAACAGCCCGGGCTTGGGTATACAATGCCGCTTGGATTTTGGGCAGTGGAGCCTGTCACTGTCGCTCCTGTAAATGTCCATTGCCAGGCAGTGGGAGAATTGGTACTCAGATCGGTAAAATTCACCGACTGGCCCTGTGTAATACTGAGTGTGTTCGAAGTAAAATTGGCAACCGGAGCCTGAGGAGGAGCATTTTCGATGCTGATCTGATAATCTTCGGTTTCACCATTCTGAAAACTCGTGCACGCATCGGTTGCTGAGATGGTATTAGGTGTGCCACCGCCACCGCCACCGCCGCCATTGGTAAGCGAGCGGCTACGGATCCGCATTCTTGTATTACCAAGGGTTGCATTGGAAGGAATGTTCAAGATTACCGTTGATGCAAGATTCGCTGTGGAAGCAGTGGTTATTTGGGTCCACTCAGATGCTTCAAAAGTGTTGTTCTGGTTATAATCAATCCAGCATGAGATGAGGTTGGAAGAGGATGTAGTAACATTCAACTGGTAGTTGTTTCCTCTGTAAAGGGTAGCGGTGTATTGGGAGGATGGATAGGCGGTATATGCATTGCCACTGGCGCTGCCGCATCCACTACCTACATTGTTGAGGGGTGTTCCTGTGATGGTTACTCCGTTTATGTTAGTGGTTGCACTACAGTTGCCTGTATGAAGATTGCTGCAGTAAGGATTGGCCGGCTGAACAATCACATAACATGTTCTTGTTAAGGTATTGCTTCCTGCTGCATTGCTGGCAGTAAGTGTAACCGCATAACATCCAACAGCATTGTATGATATCCCGGTTGGATTCTGCAGATTGGAAGTAGAGGGAGTACCACCGGCAAAGGTCCATTGCCATGCAGTAGGGTTGTTTAATGAACTATCTACAAAAGCAACGGTATTTCCGAGAGAAGTATTCACAGGATTGGCCCCAAAGGCAGCGATGGGAGCAGCACCACCGGAAGCAACCAAAACAACTGTGTAATCTTCTGTTTCACC
>JBEICQ010000064.1:0-10611 GCA_040383885.1 Flavobacteriales bacterium
AACCACATGAACGGGTGTAGTTCAAGGGTAGAATAGCGGTCTCCAAAACCGTTGATGGGAGTTCGAATCTCTCCACCCGTGCCAAAGAAAAACACAATGATTGAGAAAATAAAAACATACTTCGAAGAGACCTATCACGAACTGGTAGAAAAGGTGTCCTGGCCAACTTGGTCTGAGTTGCAAGGCAGCGCAGTAGTAGTGATGGTAGCAAGCTTGATTATCGCAGTGATGATTCTTGCAATGGACTCAAGCTTCAAGTTCATCATGGAAAACCTTTACAAACTGGCAAGTTGATGACAGTCATGAGCGATCAGCAGGTTAAAAAATGGTATGTCGTAAGGGCAATCAGCGGCAAGGAGAAAAAGGTCAAGCAGCAGATAGAGCTTGAAGTTTCCCGCGTAGGCATGTCGGGCCTTATCTCACAAGTGCTGATTCCAACGGAAAAGATTTTTCAGATCAAAAACGGAAAAAAAATCAGTAAAGAACGCACATTCTTTCCCGGTTACATTCTTATAGAGGCAGCTCTTGTGGGAGAACTGGTTCATACCATTAAAAATATAAATGGTGTCATTGGATTCCTCGGCGACAAAAGCGGGGATCCTACCCCCCTGAGGATACAGGAAGTAAATCGCATACTTGGCAAGGTAGATCAGTTGGCAGAGCAGGATCAGGAATATAGCCATCCTTTTGTGGTGGGTGAACCTGTGAAAGTGATTGATGGTCCTTTCAACAGTTTCAGTGGAATCATCGAAGAAATAAACGAAGAAAAGAAAAAACTCAAGGTAATGGTGAAAATTTTCGGCAGAAAAACACCATTAGAACTGGGTTATATGCAAGTAGAAAAAGAGATTGGATAAGGAACCCAAAGTTCTGATGCAACCGGATTTGCTTCCAACATTTATTCCGGTAGAATCAAGGGCAACTTTTCAATATATAAACAAACAACATGGCAAAAGAAATCACAGGATTCGTTAAACTACAGGTTAAAGGTGGCGCTGCCAACCCTTCGCCTCCGATTGGTCCCGCACTGGGCTCAAAAGGGGTGAACATCATGGAGTTCTGTAAGCAATTCAATGCCCGTACCCAGGAGTTAGCTGGTAAAATTCTTCCGGTTATCATCACGGTTTATTCTGATAAGTCTTTTGAATTTATCATTAAAAAACCACCTGTGGCCGTGTCATTGCTTGAAGCCGCAAAGATTAAGTCGGGATCGGCTGAATCCAACCGGAAAAAAGCAGGGCAGGTATCATGGGACCAGGTGCGTACCATTGCTGAGGAAAAAATGGTAGACATGAACTGTTTTACCATTGAATCAGCCATGAGCATGGTTGCCGGAACAGCACGAAGCATGGGATTGGCCATCACAGGCGAATCACCAATTAAACCTAAAATGTAAGCAATATGGCAAAAATCAGCAAAAAAAGAAAAGCTTCGCTTGCCAGGATTGATCAAAACAAGACCTACTCCCTGCAGGAAGCCTCAAAGTTGGTGAAGGAAATCACCACCACCCGCTTTGATGCATCTGTTGACCTGGCAGTACGCCTGGGCGTGGATCCCCGTAAAGCCAATCAAATGGTAAGGGGAACCGTAACCCTTCCTCACGGAACCGGTAAAACGGTGCGTGTACTGGCATTGGTTACTCCCGACAAAGAAGCAGAAGCAAAGGAAGCAGGCGCCGATTTTGTTGGACTCGATGAGTTCATCAACAAAATCAAAGGCGGCTGGACCGATGTGGATGTAATCATCACCGTTCCTGCTGCCATGGGTAAAGTAGGTGCACTGGGTAAAATCCTCGGTCCTCGCGGACTGATGCCAAACCCCAAAACAGGCACCGTTACCATGGAAGTGGGAAAAGCCGTGAAAGAAGTGAAAGCCGGTAAAATTGACTTTAAAGTTGACAAAGCCGGAATCATTCATTCCTCGGTTGGAAAAGTATCCTTCGACGACAAAAAGATTGCAGAAAACGCCTCCGAACTTATCAATACCATTGTTAAGCTCAAGCCCTCGGCTGCCAAAGGCACTTATGTAAAAAGCATCTCTTTGTCGAGCACAATGAGCCCGGGTATCATGGTAGACACACGCGTAGAATAATCAACTGTCAAAAACAAGCACTATGACAAGAGAAGAAAAAAACAAAGCCATCGACGCGTTGGTAGAACAACTGAATAACACAGCCCATTTCTACCTTACCGACACCTCGAGCCTCACCGTTGAAAAAACCAATCAGTTAAGGCGCAAATGCTTCGAAAATTCGATTTCCCTGCAGGTGGTTAAAAACACACTGCTCGAAAAAGCCATGGAAAAAACCGGCAAGAATTATGAAGGGCTGAGTACCTGCCTGAAAGGAACAACAGCAGTGATGTTCTGCGAAACAGCTAACTCTCCGGCGAAGCTGATCAAAGAATTCAGAAAAACAAACGAAAAGCCCGTTCTGAAAGGAGCATATGTTGAAGAGTCGGTTTACATCGGCGATAATATGGTTGACACCTTGGCAACCATTAAGTCGAAGAATGAACTTATCGGCGATATCATATCCTTGCTTCAATCACCCGCCAAGAATGTTGTGTCAGCCCTTACATCGGGAGGAAACAAATTGGCAGGCATCGTTAAAACACTTTCTGAGAAACCGGAATAACAAACAACAATTCAAAACAGAAAAAACAACTCAAAAACAAATACAATGGCAGACTTAAAAGCTTTTGCTGAACAACTGGTAAACCTCACTGTAAAAGAGGTAAACGAACTTGCTCAAATCCTCAAGGATGAGTATGGTATTGAACCCGCTGCGGCAGCAGTGGCTGTGGCCGCCGGTCCCGGTGGAGGTGCACCTGCAGCAGCAGAACAAACTGCGTTTGATGTAATCCTCAAAAGTGGCGGTGCCAATAAACTCGCAGTGGTTAAACTTGTGAAGGACCTCACCGGTCTTGGTTTGAAAGAAGCCAAAGATCTCGTTGACGGTGCTCCAAAACCAATCAAGGAAGGAATCGCGAAGGAAGAGGCCGAACAACTCAAAGCCCAGCTTACTGAAGCAGGAGCTGAAGTTGAGGTTAAATAAGCCTCGGCCCACAGGCCTGTACAACAGGTTTGGCCCCAATTTCGGGGCTAAACCTGTTTGTCATGATAAGTAAACCGATTTCTTCACCTTTAACAATCAATACCTTGGTTCAGCAAAAAAAAGCGGAGAGACTTAATTTCTCCACCATTAAAAATCAGGTTCCATATCCTGATTTCCTGGATATTCAGTTGCAATCTTTCCAGGACTTCTTTCAATTGGAAACTACTCCCGAAAACCGCCAGAATGAAGGACTCTTCAAGGTTTTTGCGGAAAATTTCCCCATCTCGGATGCCAGAAACAATTTTGTGCTGGAGTTCCTGGATTATTTCATTGATCCCCCCCGCTACACGATTGATGAGTGTATCGAAAGAGGATTAACCTATTCTGTGCCCCTTAAAGCAAAATTGAAGCTTTATTGCACCGATCCCGAGCACGAAGATTTCGAAACCATCATCCAGGATGTGTACCTCGGTACCATCCCCTACATGACACCCAAAGGAACCTTTGTAATTAATGGCGCCGAAAGGGTGATTGTTTCTCAGTTACACCGTTCACCCGGTGTATTCTTCGGGCAAACCCGTCACGCAAATGGCACCAAACTTTACTCCGCCCGCGTCATTCCATTTAAAGGATCATGGATTGAATTTGCTACCGACATCAACAATGTGATGTATGCCTACATCGACCGTAAGAAGAAACTTCCGGTAACAACATTGTTGCGTGCCATCGGATTCGAAAGCGACAAAGACATACTCGAAATATTTAACCTTGCAGATGAGTTCAAGGTAACCAAAACCGCCATCAAAAATGCAACCGGTCGTAAACTTGCTGCAAGGGTGCTCAAGACCTGGGTTGAAGATTTTGTGGATGAAACCACCGGTGAGGTTGTATCCATCGAACGAAACGAAGTATTGATTGACCGCGAGACTGTTCTTGAAAAAGAGCACCTCGATGTGATTATCGACAATGATATCAAAACCATCATTCTGAACAGGGAAGATGCCAGCATGGCCGATTACGCCATCATTTACAATACCCTCCAGAAGGATCCCTCCAACTCTGAAAAAGAAGCAGTTGAACACATTTACCGCCAACTCCGGAATGCTGAACCCCCGGATGAGGAAACTGCCAGAGGAATTATTGAAAAATTGTTTTTCTCTGACAAACGATATGACCTTGGCGAGGTTGGTCGCTACAGAATCAACAAGAAACTCGTTCGTAATACGCCTGATGATGTAAGGGTACTTACGAAAGACGACATCATCGCTATCATCAAATATCTCATCGAACTTATTAATTCGAAAGCCGAGGTGGATGATATCGATCACCTTAGTAACAGAAGGGTAAGAACCGTTGGAGAGCAATTGTATGCCCAGTTTGGTGTAGGTCTTTCCCGTATGGCGCGTACCATTCGCGAACGAATGAATGTGCGCGACAATGAAGTATTTACGCCCACCGACCTGATTAACGCCAAAACGCTGTCATCTGTTATTAATTCCTTCTTCGGAACCAACCAGCTGTCGCAATTCATGGATCAAACCAATCCGCTTGCAGAAATTACTCACAAGCGCAGGTTGTCGGCACTCGGTCCCGGCGGTCTCTCCAGAGAGCGTGCCGGATTTGAAGTGCGGGATGTGCACTATACCCATTATGGCAGATTGTGTACCATTGAAACACCTGAAGGACCAAACATTGGTTTGATTTCTTCACTATGTGTGTTTGCTAAAGTAAACAAGCTCGGATTCATCGAAACGCCCTACAAGAAAGTAGACAATGGAAAAGTAGATGCGCAGGGTGATGTCATTTACCTCTCAGCAGAACAAGAGACCAACCTGGTTATTGCGCAAGCCAATACAGAGATGGATCCTCATGGAAAAATCATCACCAACCGTGTGAAGGCACGCGTGATGGGTGACTTGCCGGTAGTTGAGCCCGAACGCGTAAACCTGATTGATGTTGCGCCAAACCAAATTTCATCAATTGCGGCCTCTCTTATTCCTTTCCTTGAACACGACGATGCAAACCGCGCCCTGATGGGTTCGAACATGCAGCGTCAGGCTGTTCCTCTGCTTCGTCCTCAAGCACCGATCGTTGGTACAGGTTTGGAAGGTCCAGTGGCAAGGGATTCAAGGGTGCTCATTAATGCTGAAAGAGAGGGTGTTGTTGAATATGTTGATGCTAATCAGATTACCATCAGATACAACCGAAACGAGCATGACAAACTCATCAGTTTCGATGATGATGTAAAGACATACAAACTCACCAAATTCCGCAAGACCAACCAAAGTACTTGTATCAACCTAAGGCCAATTGTACGCAAGGGAGAAAAAGTAAACCGCGGGCAGGTACTTTGCGAAGGATATGCAACACAAAATGGTGAACTGGCCCTCGGAAGAAATCTGAAAGTGGCATTTATGCCCTGGAAAGGTTACAACTTTGAGGATGCCATCGTTATTTCTGAACGCGTTGCACGCGAGGATATATTTACCTCTCTGCACATTGACGAATACTCACTGGAAGTAAGAGACACCAAGCGTGGTGTGGAAGAACTCACCGCAGACATTCCGAATGTTAGCGAAGAAGCAACCAAGGATCTGGATTCCAATGGGCTTATTCGCGTTGGTGCTGAAGTAAAAGAAGGAGACATCCTCATAGGAAAAATTACACCTAAAGGGGAAACCGATCCTTCTCCGGAAGAAAAACTTTTGCGTGCCATCTTCGGAGACAAAGCAGGGGATGTAAAAGATGCATCTCTGAAGGTTCCTCCAAGTGTAAAGGGTGTAGTTATTGATACCAAACTCTTTTCCCGAATCATCAAAGAAAGAAAAACCAAAAACGAGGAGAAGGCCATCATGACCAGCCTCGATGATGAATACGGAAAAGAAAGTGCTGCGCTCAAAGACAAACTAATCGAAAAGCTTTTGGTTCTACTGGAAGGTAAAGTTTCTCAGGGAGTAAGCAATAATTTTAAGGAAATACTCATTGCCAAAGGCGCTAAGTTCACTGCGAAAATACTTGCCGGTATCGATTACTCGGTAGTTAATCCTGCCAAGTGGACAGCAGACAAGGATACCAACGAAGACATCAAGGTGTTGTTGCATAATTACAACATCAAGACCAATGACCTTCTTGGTAATTATAAACGCAAAAAGTTTGCACTCACGGTAGGTGATGAACTGCCAACAGGAATAGTTCAACTTGCCAAAGTGTATATCGCCAAGAAGCGTAAACTCAAGGTGGGTGATAAAATGGCCGGTCGCCACGGTAACAAGGGTATTGTTGCCAAAATTGTTCGCGACGAAGACATGCCCTTCCTAGAAGACGGAACTCCCGTTGACATTGTACTGAATCCTCTGGGTGTGCCTTCAAGGATGAACCTGGGTCAGATCTATGAAACTGTGTTGGCTTGGGCAGGAGAGAAACTGGGAATGAAATTTGCCACGCCTATTTTTGACGGTGCAACCATCGATCAGATACATGAGTATACCGACAAAGCAGGATTACCTCGCTTTGGCAGAACTTTTCTGTATGATGGCGGAACCGGTGAGAAGTTTGATCAGCCTGCAACTGTGGGTATTATTTACATGCTTAAGCTTGGCCACATGGTTGACGACAAGATGCATGCCAGGTCAATCGGTCCTTATTCACTGATTACCCAGCAGCCGCTTGGTGGTAAAGCACAATTCGGTGGTCAGCGCTTCGGAGAAATGGAAGTTTGGGCACTCGAAGCATTCGGCGCCGCAAACATTCTTCAGGAAATCCTCACCATCAAGTCTGACGATGTGGTTGGTCGTGCCAAGGCATACGAATCCATCGTGAAAGGCGAAAACCTCCCAACACCCGGCATTCCGGAATCATTTAATGTGTTGTTACACGAATTAAGGGGTCTTGCACTCGATATCAAACTGACTTAATCATTCCATCATCCAGCAAACCAAAAAATGGATATCAAAAAAGAAAATAAACTCAGAAGCAACTTCACCAGGATTACCATTGGTCTAGCCTCACCGGAAAACATCCTGGAAAATTCCAGTGGTGAAATTCTCAAGCCCGAAACTATCAATTATCGCACTTACAAGCCCGAAATGAGCGGCTTGTTTTGTGAGCGTATTTTCGGCCCTGTTAAGGATTGGGAATGTGCTTGCGGTAAATACAAGCGTATCCGCTACAAAGGCATCGTTTGTGATCGCTGCGGAGTTGAAGTAACATAGAAAAAAGTCAGTCGCGAACGCATGGGACATATCTCTCTGGTTGTACCCGTTGCCCACATTTGGTATTTCCGCTCTTTACCTAATAAAATTGGATACCTTCTGGGATTGCCAACCAAGAAACTGGATTCAATTATCTATTATGAAAGGTATGTAGTAATACAGCCCGGCATAAAAGGTGAAGGTGAGACTCCGCTTAAGTATCTGGACTTTCTTTCAGAAGAGGAATATCTATCTGTTTTGGATACACTACCAAAGGATAATCAATACCTCGATGACAAGGACCCCAACAAGTTTATCGCCAAGATGGGAGCCGAAGCATTATATGATTTGCTTCAACGATTGAAACTCGATGAATTGTCTTACGAGCTTCGTAATAAAGCGAACACTGAATCTTCTCAGCAACGCAAAACAGAAGCTCTTAAAAGGCTTCAAGTGGTGGAAGCTTTCCGTCATGCCAATACGCACATGAAGAATGCTCCGGAGTGGATGATTGTGAAAGTGGTTCCGGTAATTCCACCGGAATTGCGTCCGCTTGTTCCCCTCGACGGAGGCCGTTTTGCAACTTCCGATCTTAATGATCTTTATCGTAGGGTAATCATCCGGAATAACCGATTAAAGCGTTTGATTGAAATCAAAGCGCCAGAAGTTATTCTCCGTAATGAGAAAAGGATGTTGCAGGAATCTGTTGATTCACTCTTCGACAATTCACGCAAATCCAATGCGGTAAAGACAGAATCTAATCGTGCCCTCAAATCCTTGTCAGATAGTTTGAAAGGAAAACAAGGAAGGTTCCGTCAAAATCTTCTTGGTAAGCGCGTTGACTATTCAGCTCGTTCGGTGATTGTTGTGGGACCTGAGCTCAAATTACATGAGTGCGGAATTCCGAAAGACATGGCGGCCGAACTTTACAAGCCGTTTATCATTCGTAAACTGATCGAGAGGGGTGTTGTTAAAACAGTTAAATCTGCAAAAAAAATTGTTGACCGTAAGGATGCAATAGTTTGGGATATTCTCGAAAATGCACTTAAAGGACATCCTGTTCTTCTTAACCGTGCCCCCACACTTCACCGTCTGGGTATTCAGGCATTTCAGCCCAAACTGATTGAGGGAAAAGCAATTCAGTTGCACCCTCTTGTTTGTACCGCATTCAACGCAGACTTTGATGGTGACCAAATGGCTGTGCATTTGCCCCTGGGGCATGCTGCTATCCTGGAAGCCCAATTGCTCATGCTGGCATCTCACAACATTCTTAACCCTGCCAATGGTGCTCCCATCACTGTTCCTTCTCAGGACATGGTGCTTGGATTGTATTACATGACCAAAGGGCTCAAAGGAACACCCGAGAGAAAAGTAAAAGGCGAAGGTTTAAGTTTCTACTCTCCTGAGGAAGTGATTATCGCATACAATGAGAAGCGTGTTGAATTGCATGCTTTTATCAAGGTAAAGGTAAATGTAAAAGAAAACAATGAACTCAGAAACAAACTCATTGAAACTACCGTTGGTCGAGTTCTCTTCAATCAGGTTGTACCTATTGAGGTAGGTTATATCAATGAACTTCTCACGAAAAAATCTTTGCGTGATATTATTGGTAACATCCTCAAGATTTCAGGTGTTTCCAAAACAGCCCGTTTCCTTGACGACATGAAAGAGCTTGGTTTCACAATGGCTTTCCGTGGAGGTTTGTCCTTTAATCTGGGAGATGTAATCATTCCAATAGACAAGGAAGAGATGATTAAAAAGGCTTTGGAAGAAGTGGAGGAAGTATCTGCCAACTACAACATGGGTATCATCACCGACAGGGAACGATACAACCAGGTAATTGATATTTGGACGCATACAAATGCCCGCCTCACTCAAAAAGTGATGCATCAGCTGTCTTCTGACAAAGGTGGATTTAATTCCATCTATATGATGCTTGACTCCGGAGCGCGTGGATCTAAAGAGCAGATTCGTCAGCTCTCCGGGATGCGCGGTCTGATGGCAAAACCACAAAAATCCGGCTCAGGAGGTGGTGAGATTATCGAGAACCCAATCATTTCCAATTTTAAGGAAGGTCTCTCCATCCTCGAGTACTTCATTTCAACCCACGGTGCCCGTAAAGGTCTTGCCGATACGGCGCTTAAAACTGCCGATGCCGGATATCTTACCCGTCGTTTGGTGGATGTATCCCAGGATGTTATCATCACCCAGGAAGATTGCGGAACACTGCGCGGTCTAATTGCCAGCTCTCTCAAAAAGAATGAAGAAGTTGTGGAGTCTTTGTATGATCGCATTCTCGGACGCACAGCGGTGAATGATGTCTTCCATCCAAACACAGGCGAACTTCTTATCGCCGGTGGCGAAGAAATTAAGGAAGACGAAGCCCGCAGGATACAGGAATCTCCCATTGAGCAGGTTGAAATTCGCTCGGTACTCACCTGTGAGAGTAAGCAGGGTGTATGCGGCAAATGTTATGGCCGTAACCTTGCCACAGCGCGCATGGTACAGATGGGTGAAGCAGTTGGTGTGATAGCCGCACAATCAATCGGTGAACCCGGTACCCAGCTTACGCTTCGTACCTTCCACGTGGGTGGTGTTGCCGGTACTATTGCCAGTGAATCGTCTATCAAAGCAAAATATTCAGGTAAAATTGAGATTGACGAACTGCGTACCGTTGAGCGTTTGAGTAATGACGGTGCCAAGGTGCAGGTGGTAATTGGACGATCTGCAGAAATGCGTATTGTAGACATCAATACCCGCATTGTACTTACAACTTCAAATATTCCTTACGGCGCTCAGCTTTATGTGAAAAACGGGGAAGAAGTAAATGCTGGTCATCTCATCTGCGAATGGGATCCATTCAATGCGGTAATTCTCTCGGAAATCTCCGGTAAAATTGAGTTTGAATCTCTCGAAGAAGGAATTACCTATCGCGAGGAAGCGGATGAGCAAACCGGGTTTGCCGAAAAAGTGGTGATAGATTCAAGGGATAAAACCAAGAATCCTGCCATTCGGATTGTCGATAAAAAGGGAGATGTGATTAAAACATACAACATTCCTGTTACAGCACATATTATTGTGGATGAAGCCCAGAGCATTACTGCCGGCCAGATTCTAGTTAAGATTCCCCGTTCCTCCGGAAAAGGTGGTGACATCACCGGCGGTCTGCCAAGGGTAACTGAACTTTTTGAAGCCCGTAATCCAAGCAATCCTGCTGTGGTAAGTGAAATTGACGGCATTGTAACTTTTGGTAAAATCAAGCGTGGAAACCGTGAAGTAGAGGTTGAATCCAAAACAGGTGAAAAGAAGAAGTACATTGTTCCATTGTCAAAACATATCCTTGTGCAGGAAAATGATTTTGTGAAA
>JBEICQ010000065.1:0-10571 GCA_040383885.1 Flavobacteriales bacterium
AGCACCACCCTTGCAGGACAATTTACCATGCACATCTGGGTTTCCATCGTGGGTGGTATCATCGTGTCATTTCCCTACATCGTATTTCAGATTTGGAGTTTTATAAAACCTGCCCTTAAACAAACTGAGCTGCATTTCTCCAGGAGCTTGATTTTTTTTGTTTCACTACTCTTTCTGGCAGGTATTCTCTTTGGGTATTATGTCATCACACCTTTGTCAGTGAATTTCCTTTCGGGCTATCAGGTGAGTACTACCGTGAGCAATATGATAGAGGTGGAGTCATTTATCTCTACCGTAACCACCATCACCTTTGCTTCTGGTCTGGTTTTTCAACTGCCCGTGCTTATTTATTTCCTGAGTTTGTTGGGGCTGGTAGGACCTGCGTTTTTAAGAACCTACCGCAAACATAGTATTGTTGTAATTCTGCTGGTGGCTGCAGTAATCACACCTTCACCCGATATTACCTCCCAGTTGCTGGTGGCTGCACCACTTTACATCCTGTACGAAATCAGCATCTTTGTATCAGCCTATGTGCAAAATAAAAATGCATCAAAATAATTCTCCTGTTTTCCAGGTAAATAGGTTACTTTGCGTCTGCTTTCTTCTGACATGAAATACAAACGAATATTACTTAAACTGAGCGGCGAATCCCTGATGGGAGATAAACAGTTTGGCATTGATTCTTCACGACTCAATCAGTATGCCCTCGACATCCAGCAAATCGTAGAAAAAGGTCTTGAGGTGGCAGTTGTCATCGGTGGTGGAAATATTTTTAGAGGGATTCAGGCCACAGAAGGAGGGATGGATCGTGTGCAGGGAGATTATATGGGCATGCTTGCAACAGTAATCAACAGCATGGCCCTGCAAAGTGCACTCGAAACCATTCAGGTAAAAACCCGCTTGTTGTCAGCCATTAAAATGGAACAGATTTGCGAACCGTTTATCCGAAGAAGAGCAGTCCGTCATCTGGAAAAAGGAAGGGTGGTGATTTTCGGTGCAGGTACAGGAAATCCTTACTTCACCACAGATACAGCCGCATCGCTTCGTGCCATTGAAATTGAAGCAGATGTTATCCTCAAAGGCACCAGGGTGGATGGTATTTATAATGCGGATCCTGAGAAAGACCCATTTGCCACCCGTTACGAGACCATTTCATTTGCTGAGGTCTATGAAAAAAATCTCAATGTAATGGATATGACAGCATTCACACTATGCAACGAAAACAAACTACCCATCATCGTATTCGACATGAACAAGCCCGGTAATTTGTTGCGTATTGTTTCCGGTGAAGCCATCGGCACGCTGGTTGAATTCTAAAATTCAATTACGATGATTCGTAAAATTATTATCTACTTTTTTCAAGGTACACTTTTCGCGGTGCCCATCTTTATTACCGTATTTGTCATTCTGAAATTGATTGTAACTGTAGGAAGCATCATGGATTATCTCCAAATTCATGTGCATCCGCTGGTGGATCCCATTCTGGGTGTGTTGCTAGTGGTGCTCGGGCTTATTATCATTGGTGTTATAGGAAACAGTTTCATTTTCAGACCCGTTTTTCAATCGCTTGATAAACTCATTGAAAAAGCTCCTCTTATCAAGACTGTCTACTCTTCGGTGAAAGATTTGCTTGGCGCTTTTGTGGGACAAAAAAAGCGCTTCAATCAACCCGTATTAATCAAGGTCTCTGAAAATCCCCTGATGGAACGATTTGGTTTTGTAACAGCTGAAGACCTCAGTGAATTGGGAATCAACAAAGAGAAGGTAGCTGTATATGTTCCTTTCTCCTACGCGATCACCGGTGCCTTGTTCGTGGTAAAAAGGGAAAATATTACGCCTATCACTGCACATGCTGCTGAAATGATGAAATTCGTGGTCTCAGGAGGCGTTACTGAATTGGATTAGACAAGCAACATTTTTTCTGCCGTCTTACCTACCTGTAAAAATTGAAAAAAATAACACCACAGTAATGACCATTCACGACGCACAACATCAGGTTGATACATGGATTAAAACCCATGGAGTCAGATATTTTTCCGAGCTTACCAACATGACCCTTCTGATGGAAGAAGTGGGTGAGCTGGCACGCATCATGGCCCGCACCTATGGGGAGCAGAGCAGCAAAGAATCTGACCTGAAAAAAAGTCTTCCGGATGAAATGGCCGATGTTTTATTTGTACTGATTTGTCTGGCTAATCAAACCGGTGTTAATCTGGAAGAAGCCCTAAGGATTAACCTTGAAAAAAAAACGCAGCGAGACAGCAATCGCCATCACTCCAATCCCAAACTAAAACCTTGATCAATTTTATCCGTGCATGGTTTCACCCTGACTATAACGCTGAATTACTTCACCTTCGTAGGCCAGAAATTCTTTCCATCGTGTTTCAATATCTACACCGGTGGTATATGTTTTCGCCAGCTTGATAAATGTGGCGTAATGTCCGGCTTCGCTGGCCATTAGTTCACGATAAAAAGTCCGCAAACTTTCCTCATTTATTGTTTCGGAGAGCAGTTTGAATCGCTCACAACTCCGGGCTTCAATCATGGCAGCAAAGAGCAATCGGTCTGCCAGATACACCTCTTTGCCCATCCCTTTGCGCACGAATGAGAGGATATCATTTACATAATTGTCTTTTCTTTCTTTTCCAAAAGTGAAGCCTCTGTCGATAATGAGCCGGTGAACCTTTCCGAAATGCTCCAGTTCCTCTCTGGCTATTTCAGTAAGTTCCTGAACCATGCCCGTATGCTCCGGAAACTGTACAATCAGCGAGATGGCATTGCTCGCAGCTTTTTGTTCACAGTAAGCATGATCGGTGAGCAATTCTTCCAGATTTTCCTGAGCCATCCTCGCCCATCTTTCATCTGTTTTCAGCTTTAATCCGAGCATCTTCAGAAAGAATCAAATGTTTTGTGCATCAATATCAGTGCTTCATTCATCTGCTGTTCATTGATGCAGAGCGGGGGCGCCAATCGGATGATATCCCCATGAGTTGGCTTGGCAAGGAGTCCGTTTTCAGCCAGGCGTAAACATACATCCCATGCGTTTTTACCCGGTTGGTCTTTGATGATAATTGCCTGAAACAATCCTTTTCCACGCACATGTATCACCATGTCTTTACGCAGTTTCTGTAAGCCATTATGCAGCAGGTTGCCCATGGCAGCCGCGTTTTCACAAAGATGTTCATCAGTGATTACTTGCAGGGCTTCCATGGCAACTGCACATGCAAGAGGGTTGCCTCCATAGGTTGACCCATGCTCTCCGGGTTGGATGTTGAGCATAATATCGTCGTTACATAAAACTGCCGAAACGGGCAGGATCCCGCCACTCAGGGCTTTACCTAAAATGAGAATGTCTGGTTTCACCCCTTCATGATCACAGGCAAGCATCTTTCCGGTTCTGCCCAGGCCGGTTTGAATTTCATCAGCAATGAAAAGGACATTGTTCCGGTCGCATATTTCTCTCACTTTCTTTAAATATCCGGCATCCGGAACCACTACTCCGGCTTCACCCTGAATGGGCTCTACCATAAAACCCGCAACCAGCGGATTAGACAGCGCCTGCTCCAAAGCAGGAATATCATTGTATGGAACCACATCAAATCCGGGCATATAGGGCCCAAATCCCCCATAACTGCTGGGATCGGTAGAAGAAGAGATGGCACTTAGTGTGCGTCCCCAGAAATTGCCTGACGCAAAAACGATGCGCGCCGAATTGGTTTGAATTTTCTTTTTCTGGTATCCCCAGCGTCGGGCAAGCTTGATTGCCGTTTCTCCTCCCTCTACTCCTGTATTCATGGGCAACACCTTGTCGAAGCCAAATAGCCCGGTGATGTATTTTTCATAAGGCCCTAACACATTGTTGTAAAAGGCTCGTGATGTAAGTGTGAGGGTATGCGCCTGCGATGAAAGTGCTTTTACAATCCGTGGATGACAATGTCCTTGGTTGACGGCAGAATATGCACTTAAAAAATCATAGTACTTCTTTCCGTCAACATCCCACATAAAGATGCCCTCTCCTTTCTGAATCACTACAGGCAAAGGGTGGTAATTATGTGCACCATGCTTGTTCTCGAGCGCAATATATTGGGCTGCATCGAGCGTATCGGATGTGAGGGAGTGTGTTGTATTCATTGTGTTTACAAAGGTAGACAGATTCCCTTGTTTTTTTAAGCGGGGCTGCCATATTCCTGTATTTTTGCACACTGCATGAAACGCGTACTCACAGGCATTCAAAGCACAGGTATTCCGCATCTCGGAAATATCCTGGGCGCCATCCAACCCGCTATCGCACTGGCAAACCAGCCCGGTAATGTTAGTTTTTTATTTATCGCCGATTTGCACTCACTCACAACAGTGAAGGATCCTGAGCTTCGCCGGCTCAATACACTTGCTGTGGCGGCTGCCTGGATAGCATGCGGACTAGATACCCAAAAGAATTTTTTTTACCGTCAGAGCCGCATTCCGGCGGTTACAGAGTTAACCTGGTACCTCAATTGTTTTACGCCTTACCCGATGCTGGCAAACGCCCATTCCTTTAAGGACAAATCAGACAGGCTGAGCGATGTGAATGCAGGCTTGTTTACCTATCCGGTGCTCATGGCTGCAGATATTATCCTCTATCAGGCGGATTTGGTACCTGTTGGAAAAGACCAGGTGCAACACCTTGAAATCGCCAGAGATATTGCCAACACCTTTAATAACAGATACGGACATACATTCACCCTGCCCGAGGCAATGGTGGATAACCGGGTAATGGTAGTACCCGGCACAGATGGAAAAAAAATGTCTAAATCCTATCAAAATACCATCGATATTTTTCTTCCCGAAAAGCAGCTGGATAAAGTTATCAAGTCCATCATCACCGACAGTACGCCCATTGAATTGCCTAAAAATCCCGATAGTTGCACAGTATTTTCCCTTTACAGCCTGCTTGCACCACCAGATGATGTGTCTCAAATGAGGAACAATTATCTCTCTGGTGGTTTTGGTTATGGCCACGCCAAAAAAGCACTTTTGGAACTAATATTGGCAAAGTTTACAAAAGAAAGAGAACAGTATAAGCTCCTGATGAACGACTTGCCTCAACTGGAAAAACTTCTATCAGAAGGGGAGCAGAAAACGGCAGAGGTGGCCATGAAAACACTTTCCGATGTACGCTTGAAACTGGGTTATGCCTGAACCGGCTATTCTGCATCTTGCCTTGCCCGCCGATTGGAACCTTGCTCTGCACTCAGGGATCTATAGATGCCAATCCCTTCAACATGAAGGATTTATTCATGCTTGTTTGCCGGACCAATTAAATGGGGTAATCGAAAGACATTTTTCAGGCCTTGATTGGGTCTGGCTTCTCCGGATCGATCCCACAGGCCTTGACCTGAGGTTCGAAAAAGCATCAGCAGGAATTTTTCCACATATCTGGCAAGCATTGCCCCTTTCCGCTGTGAAATCCTGCACGGAGTTTGCGCTGAAAAAATGATAAAATAGCTTAATACTCTCATTATCAGATGATTGAATTCGTTTGTGTTTACAGGGCTTTTTCTTAGCTTTGCCCCGCTCCATGAAGCGCCTGTATATCATACGGTTATTTCTTTTTGCCTTCATGCTTTTCAGCATGACCGGCTTCTCCTATGAGAAAACCAAAGGGAAGCGCAAATCAGCAAAATCCTACGGATCAACCGGAAAAAAGCGCGGATCATACTACAAAAAATCGCGTGCACGCCGCTCAGTGCCGAGTCCTGCCAGAGATACTTCCTTCAGGAATGTTATTACCAGCATGCCTTTTTTTACTGACCCTGTATACGATATCAACGAAACAGATATTTATTCAGAGGATCCGGATTACGACGCAACAGGTTTGACAGACAGCGTCAATGTCAATCCTTACAAAATTGAACTGAGTTCGATTCCTGATACTGTTGTCATCAGGATGCAGGACGAACATCTCTGCGATTATCATCACCCCTTTCCGGGGGAAAAAACTTCCGGTTTTGGTCCCCGTTGGCATCGTTATCATTGCGGGGTAGATATTGACCTCGAAACCGGAGATTCCGTGAAGTGTGCTTTTGAAGGAACAGTGAGAATCGCGCGTCGCAGTCCAACCTTCGGTTATGTAGTGATGATTCGGCACAAGAACGGCCTGGAAACCATTTATGCTCATCTCTCCCGTTTAGAAGTATATGCCGGTCAGCATGTAGAAGCAGGTACCCTGATTGGATTAGGAGGAAATACCGGTCATTCACTTGGAAGCCATCTCCATTTTGAAGTCAGGTATAAAGGATTTCCCATCGATCCCGAAAAACTTATCTCATTTGAAGATCATTGCCTAGTTTCAAACGAACTTGTGATTACCAAATCATTCTTTGACTACTGGGGCAAGGGCAGGAAGAACCAATCAACTGCTTCCGGTGGCATCAAATACTATAAAGTGCGCAAAGGAGATACGCTTGCATCAGTTGCCCGAAAACTCGGAACCAGCGCGCGTGTTTTGCAGCGCTTGAACGGCATGGGAAAAAATACCCGCATCAGAGCAGGCAAGGTGCTCAAATATGCCTGATTAAACCCGCGACATGTCAACTCAGGACAAGAATAAAGGCCTTCGAAATATTGCCATCTATGTGGGTGGTGTCATGGTCATTATTTACCTGTTTATCGGTCTTGCACTGGTTTTTACACCTGCTTTTAGCGAAGTACTGGGCGCAAACAAAAAACTTATCGGCATCTTGGTATTGGTATATGCAGCTTATCGTAGCTGGTTAACCTACAGGTTGATTAGAGTAAAAAAAGGATTGTCTCAAAAGTGAATAGGTCAGGCTTTTGCAGTATTGCTCTTTTGCTCGTTTGCGGAAATCTGATATTGGGTTGCGGAGAAGCATCATTCAACGGACCAGCCGATACCACCACTTCCGGAAACATTCTGGTTCTTGCGGATGAGTCATACAAGCCCATCATGGATACCCAGGCATTTGTGTTTAAAGCTTTGTATAAGCGTGCAAACATCAAACTGGAATTCGTTCCTCAGGAAGATGCCTATCACAGACTTCTGCGCGATACCGCAAGGTTTATTGTTGTTTGCAGAGAACCGGATGCCTATGAAAAATCAGTTTTTGATTCACTCAAAATTCGTCCCAGAATTACCACATTGGCTTCTGATGGAATTGCACTTGTGGTGAGCAAAGATTTTCCGGATTCAACTATCAGTCTGGACGACATGCGAAAAATTCTTCATACACCCGGTATACGCTGGAATGAACTTGACGCCTCCGGCCCCGCTATGCCCGTAAATGTGATTTTTGACCATCCCAAATCCGCCAATGCTTTTTATCTGAAGAATCTTTTACTCCAGAAAAATGAAAAATTTGGGGACAATTGCTTCGCGCTGACATCCAATCAGGAAGTCATTGATTATGTGCAAAAGCATCCGGGAACCATTGGCGTCATCAGCGTAAACTGGATCAGCGATAGGGATGATCCGGCCGTGGAAAGTTTCCTGAGTAAAGTAAAACTCATGGGTGTTGCAGAGGCTGATGGAATGGAATACTATCGTCCGTATCAGGCATATCTTGCTTTGAAGAAATATCCGCTGATTCGCAAAATGTTAGCGGTGAGTCGCGAAGCTAGGGCAGGCCTTGGAACGGGATTTGTATCATTCATGGCAGGAGAAAAAGGCCAGCGCATCATCCTAAAATCGGGCATGGTTCCTGTTCAAGCTCCCATCCGATTAATCAAAACAGAATAAATACACATTCAGATGAAATCCTTCAGATATCTATTACTAATCCCTTTTTTAACGGGATTCACCCAAGCCCAAAACCTCAAACAGGCTGTTCGTTTCATGGAAAATGAACAGTATGCTGAGGCCGAAAATATGCTCAGACAACTCCGACTGACAGAATCTACCTCGGGGATTCATTGCTTTTACCTGGGTGAAGTTTTTTTTAGACAGGATATGTTCGATTCCGCCCAAACCCACTACCAAAAGGGAACACAGGTACAACCTTCTTTTGCCTATAATTTCGCAGGGCTTGGCAAAATCCAATGGCAAAACGGGAAAAGCGAGGATGCGAAAAGTCTGTTCGACAATGCCATTAAACTTTCCGGAGGCAAGGATGCAGGATTGTATTGTCGCATTGCCGAAGCTTATTTGGTAAGCGATAAAAAAGATCCTGATGTTGCTCTTGCTATGCTGCAAACAGCACAAAAATTAGATCCTAAAAATCCTGAGGTGTATAATCTTTTGGGAGATGCTTTTCAGGAAAAGCAGGATGGTAACAAAGCCATTGAGAATTATAAGCAGGCAGAGAAACTTGACCCTAATTCAGTTACAGCTATTCTCAGGCAGGGTAAGCTATACGGACGATCTAAAAATTATCCCTTAGCTTTTGAACTATATACCAAAGCTGCAAAAATAGACTCTATGTTTGCCCCCGCCTACCGTGAACAAGCAGAGGTGTATTATCTGGCAAAAAAGTTTGAAATGGCAAAAGCAAAATACAAGCGATTTCTGGAGTTATCCGGTAATAACATGGATGCCCGCAAACGATACGCCTCTTTTATTTTTCTGAGCAAAGATTACCAGGAAGCCATCAACCAAATTACACAGATACAAAAAGAAGATACTGCAAGCAATATCCTCAATCGTCTGCTCGCCTATTCACTTTGTGAAAAAGGAGATAACCCGGCAGCATTAAGTGCCATCAACAGATTTTTCTCCCGTGCCGGAAATGAAAAAACCAAAATAATTGCATCTGATTACGAATATCAGGGAAGAATATTTTACAAAAACGGTAAAGATTCACTTGCGCTCGTAAGTTATAAAACAGCACTTTCTTTGGATAGTTCCAAACAGGAAATCTATGGTGAAATGGCCAATGCTTCTTACAAACAAAAAAAGTTTGAAGACGCCATCCTGTATGCCGAAAAAAAGATCGCTTCAGGCAAAAGTGTCAATGCCAACGATCATTATACCCTTGGGAAAAGCTATTTCAGTTTGGGTAACTATGTGAAGGCAGATACCTGCTTTGGATCGGTGATTTCTCTCTCCCCTAAACTTCCTCAGGGATATCTCTGGAGAGCCAAAGCAAATACACAAATAGATAAAGATTCTAAAGCAGGTTTGGCTAAAATCTGGTATGAGAAATACATTCCTTTGGTCACAGATATTGAGAAAAACAAAAGAGATTTATTGGAAGCCAATCTTTATCTCGGTGCTTATTATTTCCAGACAGACAAGGTTAAAGCCAAGGAGTATTGGCTCAAAGTTGCTGAACTTGATCCTGCCAATGAAAAGGCTAAAAAAGCACTTGAAACCCTTAAATAGGGATCACAGGCATTTGAAGTAATCAAAAGGTTCTTTGCAATTCTCACATGCATAAAGAGCCTTACAGGCAGTGGATCCGAAATGGCTAATCATTCTGGTATCTCGTGAACCACAGCGGGGGCATGGAACCTGAATTGTCTGTCCTCCTGCCTTCCCGCTCCCACAGGATTTGCCCTGTGGGGGAGCAATACCATAAAGCCTGAGCTTTTCCCTGGCCTCCTCACTCATCCAATCAGTTGTCCAGGCCGGAGCGTATACCGTATTAACTTCTATTTTATCAAATCCATGCAATTCAAGTGCCTGCCGGATGTCACTCTCTATTACGCCCATTGCAGGACAACCGGAATAAGTGGGTGTAAGCGTGATGCGAACAGATTTTTCATCTTGTTTCTCAGCCTTACGGATGACCCCCAGATCCAGTATACTCAACACCGGAATTTCAGGGTCGGGAATGTTTTTAAGGATATCCCGAAGCTCGCCGGATATAACAGGTAAAACCATAGCCAATAGTACAAAGTTTGCGAACATTTGTTTGACAGTCAAGGTTTTTTATCTTTGTGTCCCCTTTTTAAAATGTTTAGAAAAACTATAAATACCATGATTACAAGGAAAAACGAAGTCGACACCGGCGTGATAAATACCATTGGTTCAGGCACCTCTGTAACAGGCAATATTCAAACCACCGGTGATATCCGTATCGATGGAAGACTGGAAGGGATTCTGCACTCCAAAGGCAAAGTGGTGATTGGTCCAACCGGTTCTGTAAAGGGCGACATCCATTGCCAGCTTGCCGATATCTATGGTAGTATCGAAGGCAACATGTCCTGTTCGGAATTACTTGCACTCAAAGCCTCTGCAACCCTAAAGGGAGATATCCAGGCAGGGAAACTTGCCATAGAGCCGGGTGCAGCATTTTCCGGCGTTTGTACAATGGGGGCGGTGGTGAAAGAAATCAAACATGCAGACAAAAAGGCCGAAAAAATTGCCTGATGAATATCTTCGTTGGAGCGGACTCGCTTTTAAAATGATGTCCCTCATTCTCCTGGGCTTCCTTGCAGGAAAGAAACTTGATTCCTATATCAAAAGCAGTTTTCCGCTAGGCACACTGGTCCTGGGACTGGGAGGATTTGTCCTCTCCTTTTATTCCCTGATCAAGGAAGTTACCCGAAAAAAATGAAACCCCATACACTTAAGTTTTTGCTTTCTACGGGCATAGTGGCCGTCATGCACAGTTTGTGGTTGAGCTTCCTCCTCC
>JBEICQ010000066.1:0-10526 GCA_040383885.1 Flavobacteriales bacterium
CACCACATCGCCGGGATTGCACTCGTTTTTTTCGTCGTGTGCCTTAAAGCTTGAGGTAAGCTTTACGAACTTACCGTATTTGGGGTGTTTTACCTTACGCTCCACCGAAACCACGATGGATTTATCCATTTTGTTGCTGGTAACTACACCAATTCTTTCTTTTCTGAAATTCCTTTCCATGGCTTATGCGTTTGCCTGTTTTCTATTAGTGATTTCGGTATTCAGCCTGGCAATAAGCTTACGGCTGTGACGGAGCTTTAGAGGATTCTCCAAAGGAGATACCGCATGGTTGAGGCGCATGCGCTCCAAACTTGCTTTTTCTTCAGCAAGACGCTTGGTAAGTTCCTCAGCGGATAATTCTTTTATGGTTACTTGTTTCATTGTTTTACGCGTTTATGGGTTTATACAGCCACTTCTTCGGAATAGTCCCTGCGAACCACGAATTTTGTTTTTACCGGAAGTTTTTGTGCAGCCAAACGAAGGGCTTCCTTTGCTGTTGCCAAAGGCACACCGTCAGCTTCAAAAATGATGCGTCCGGGTTTTACCACTGCCGCCCAAAATTCGGGGGCTCCTTTTCCTTTACCCATACGCACTTCAGCAGGTTTGCGGGTAACGGGTTTGTCAGGGAAAATACGAATCCAAATCTGTCCTTCCCTTTTCATGAAGCGGGTTACTGCAACCCTGGCGGCTTCTATCTGACGGGCTGTTACCCAACAGGATTCTTCAGACTTAATGGCAAATGAACCGAAGGATATTTCGTGTCCGCGGTTGGCATTGCCTTTCATCCGCATTTTATGCTGTTTTCTGTATTTTGTTCTTTTCGGTTGAAGCATGGTGAATGTTTTTTATGCGATGCTGCAATGATTTATTTTTTTCTGCGTCCGCCGCCGCCGCCGCCTCCGCGGTTATCAGGCCTTGGTCCGTTTCCTCTTCCTCCCCTGCCGGATGGCTTTCCGGATGACTCTCTGCCACCCTGTCCGCCTTGTCCTGCTGTGGCATAGCCAATGTTTGGCGAAAGATCGCGTTTGCCATACACTTCTCCGCGGCAAATCCAAACCTTGATACCGATGCGACCATAGGTGGTGTGTGCCTCGGAGTTGGCATAATCAATATCCGCACGGAAAGTATGTAAAGGAGTACGACCTTCTTTGTAATGTTCGGTACGGGCCATTTCAGCTCCTCCCAAACGACCGGCGATGGTAATTTTAATTCCCTCTGCTCCCATGCGCATGGTAGATGCAATGGAAGTTTTGAGAGCCCTGCGGAATGAGATACGACCCTCAATCTGACGGGCAATGGAATCGGCTACCAACACGGCATCCAATTCCGGACGCTTGATCTCAAATATATTGATCTGCACATCCTTACGGGTGATTTTCTTAAGCTCTTCTTTTAGTTTATCAACTTCTTTTCCACCTTTACCGATAATGATACCCGGCCTGGCAGTGTTGATGGTCACAGTGATGAGTTTAAGGGTTCTCTCGATAACGATCTTGGAGATACTGCCTTTGGCGAGCCTTGCACTCAGGTAGTTGCGGATTTTGTGATCTTCTACCAGTTTGTCAGAAAAATTATTTCCGCCATACCAGTTGGAGTCCCATCCTCTGATGATTCCTAACCTGTTGCTAATCGGATTGGCTTTTTGTCCCATTTAGTATTTGTTGTATTATTCCTGTTGTGATGTTTTTGAATCTACCTGAAGGCTCACATGATTGGAGCGCTTACGGATGCGATATCCTCTTCCTTGAGGAGCCGGACGAAGTCTCTTGAGCTGGAACCCGCTATCAACCTTAATAAGGCTGATGTAAAGGTTGGCATCTTCTACCCTGCTGCCTTCGTTCTTGGCCTGCCAGTTGGCGATGGCACTCATGAGTAATTTCTCCAAACGATTGGAGGCTTCCTTCGGATTGTAACGAAGGATGTGGAGAGCCTTCTCTACATCCATGCCGCGCACCAGGTCAGCTACCAAACGCATCTTGCGAGGAGAGGTAGGACAGTTGCGCAGGCTGGCAAAACTCGTCACCTTGTTTATTTCTTTGCGCTTTTCAGCGGCTTCTCTTTTACGAACGCCCATGTGTATTGCTTAATTCAAATGGTTACTTTTTTCCTTTTTGTCCGGCATGACCCCTGAAAATACGCGTGGGTGCAAATTCACCCAGCTTGTGGCCTACCATGTTTTCGGTGATATACACCGGTATAAATTTGTTTCCGTTGTGAACGGCAAAGGTCTGACCTACAAAATCGGGAATGATCATGGATTTCCTTGCCCAGGTTTTGATGGCCTGCTTTTTGCCACCGGCAACCATTGCAGCCGCTTTCTTCTCCAGTTTGAAGTCAACATAAGGACCTTTTTTTAATGAACGAGCCATAGGATGTGTTTACCGCTGTTATTTTTTTCTTCTTTCAATGATGTATTTGTTCGATGGCTTCTTGGGCGTACGAGTCTTGTAACCTTTTGCCGGAATACCTTTGCGTGAACGGGGATGTCCTCCGGAAGCCCTACCTTCACCACCACCCATCGGGTGATCTACAGGATTCATCGCAACAGGACGCGTACGAGGCCTGATGCCTTTCCAACGGCTTCGACCGGCCTTACCGGATACTTCCAGGTTGTGGTCGGGATTAGAAACAGAACCAATGGTGGCTTTACAGGTGATGAGAATCAAACGGGTTTCGCCGGATGGCATCTTGATCACCGCATACTTACCGTCGCGGGCAGCCAGCTGTGCATAACTGCCGGCGCTGCGGGCAATGGTTCCACCTTGTCCTGGACGAAGTTCAATGTTGTGAATCACGGTTCCCAGCGGAATCTCAGACAATAACAAGGTGTTTCCCAGATCTGGGGAAGAACCCGGACCGGAAAGCACTTGCTGTCCAACCTGCATGCCATGCGGCGCGAGGATGTAACGCTTTTCACCGTCCTTGTATGCCAGCAAAGCAATGCGGGCAGAACGGTTAGGATCATATTCAATGGATTTTACAGTTGCAGGAATACCGTCTTTGTCACGACGAAAATCGATGAGACGATAACGCTGCTTGTGACCGCCGCCAATATAGCGCATGGTCATTTTTCCTGAGTTGTTTCTTCCTCCGGATTTCTTGATGGTAACAAGCAATGACTTTTCAGGTACATTGGTTGTGATTTCAGCATAATCGCTTACCAGCTTAAAGCGCTGTGCAGGCGTAAGTGGCCTTAGTTTTTTGAGTCCCATTTTTTACTTATCAGCTGGTGGCGCCAGCTTTAATTGTTTGTACTATGTTCGTTTGTTCGCTTAAATGCTTGCGTACAGATCTATGCTGTCGCCTGCCTTAAGCGTGACAACTGCCTTTTTGTGGCGGTTGCTCACACCTGTTACCACACCGGCTTTGGTATTTCTTGATTTTACCTTGCCTATGTAGTTCACGGTGTTTACATCTTCAACGGTTACACCATATGTTTTTTCCACAGCCTCGCGGATTTGTACCTTGTTGGCGTCCTTCGCAACGATAAATCCGTAGCGGTTGAACTTCTCCGTGGCTTTGGTCATTTTTTCGGTGATCACCGGTTTTATAAGGATATTCATATCAAAGAACGATTTTAGGTAAACATTTTTTCGATTTCTTTTACCGACCCTTCGGTTAGTACCAGGTTTGAAGCATTTAAAACATCATAAGTGTTTAACTGCGAGGCCGTTATAACCTCTACCTGTCCTAAATTTCGGGACGACAAAAATACATTTTTATTCGATTGTGCAAGCACCATCAATGTTTTTTTGTCGGAAAGATTCAATTTCTTTAGCAAATCAATGGTCTGCTTTGTTTTGGGGGTACCAAAATCAAAATCCTCAAGACATAGAAGCGCGTTGGATTTGGCTTTGTAAGTGAGGGCAGATTTGCGTGCAAGTTCCTTTACCTTGTGATTTACCTTGATGCCGTAGTTGCGCGGCACCGGACCAAAAATACGGCCGCCACCTACGATGGTACCGGATTTACGGCTTCCCGCACGAGCCCCGCCGGTTCCTTTCTGGCGCTTCAGTTTGCGGGTAGAATAGGCAACCTCGTTGCGCTGTTTGGCTTTGTGCGTACCCTGGCGCTGGTTGGCCATGATGGATTTTACATCAAGATATATGGCATGGTCATTGGGCTCAATGCCAAAAATAGCACTGCTGAGCTTCACCTTTTTGGAAGTTTCCTTGCCTTCGGAGTTCAATACTGTGATTTCCATATTATTTTTCAATGAGGATGTAAGAACCTTTGGCACCGGGCACAGAACCCCTTATTACCAAAAGATTTTGTTCGTTGTGAATTTTAAGTACCTGAAGGTTCTGTACCTTCACTCCTTTTCCGCCCATGCGTCCTGCCATGCGCATTCCTTTGAATACGCGCGAAGGAAACGAGGAGGCGCCCAAAGATCCGGGAGCCCTCAAGCGGTTGTGCTGTCCGTGTGTAGATTCACCCACACCGCCAAAACCATGGCGTTTAACAACACCCTGGAATCCTTTTCCCTTGGAGGTGCCGATAATGTCTACAAATTCACCTTCGGTAAAGATTCCGAGATCAACCACATCGCCTGCCTTATATTCCTGGGCAAATCCATCAAACTCAACCAACTTGCGCTTGGGCGTGGTTCCTGATTTCTTGAAATGCCCTTTCAAAGGCTGTGAAGTGTGTTTTTCTTTTCTTTCCCCAAAACCAAGCTGGTAAGCCTGGTAACCGTCACTTTCAACAGTTTTTACCTGGGTAACAACACAGGGTCCGGCTTCAATAACCGTACAAGCGACCATCTTGCCCGACTCGTCGTACAGGCTGGTCATGCCTACTTTTTTTCCAATGATTCCTGCCATTTTGTTTGTTTTTAACCCCTAACCTCACTTCTCAGCGAGGGATCGGTTTTTATTCGTAATTGATTGTTGCTTTTGCGTTAAACTTTGATTTCAACCTCCACACCACTCGGAAGTTCCAGCTTCATAAGTGCATCTACCGTTTTGGCTGAAGAACTGTAAATGTCCATCAGACGCTTGTAGGAGCATAGCTGAAATTGTTCCCTCGCCTTTTTGTTTACGTGGGGTGAGCGTAGCACCGTAAAGATTTTTTTGTTGGTGGGCAAGGGAATAGGTCCGCTTACGATGGCACCGGTACTTTTTACGGTTTTCACGATTTTCTCCGCCGACTTGTCAACCAGGTTGTGGTCGTAGGATTTGAGTTTGATTCTGATTTTTTGGCTCATAAAGAACGATATTAAGGAGATTGATTTGTTACACTTTTGCTGTTTTGCCTTTTACTTTGGACACAACCTCATCGCTCACATTGCGGGGCGCTTCCTGGTAGTGTGAAAACTCCATGGAAGAGGATGCCCTACCGGATGTGATGGTACGGAGTGTGGTTACATAACCGAACATTTCTGCGAGCGGCACCTTGGCTTTCACCACCTGTGATCCGGCCTTGCTGTCCATGCCTTCTATCTGTCCGCGACGCTTGTTGAGGTCACCCACCACATCACCCATGTTGTGCTCAGGGGTAAGTACTTCTATTTTCATGATGGGCTCAAGCAACACCGGCTTGGCTTTGGGCAATGATTCACGGAATGCTGTCTTGGCACAAATCTCAAAAGAGAGAGAATCAGAGTCAACCGCGTGGTAAGAACCGTCTATCAGTCTCACTTTCATGGTCTGCAGAGGATAACCCGCAAGCACACCATTCACCATGGAGGCACGGAAGCCTTTTTCAACAGAAGGAATAAATTCCCTTGGAATGTTTCCTCCCACAACCTCGTTCACAAACTGTAGTCCCTGATTTTTGTCATCGGGCACAAAAGCCTCGTCAACAGGAGAAACCACAAATTTGATGTCGGCAAACTTACCGCGACCACCGGTCTGCTTCTTATACACCTCACGATGCTCTACCGTTCCGGTGATGGCTTCTTTGTAATTTACCTGGGGAGCTCCCTGGTTTACTTCAACTTTAAACTCACGACGCAAGCGGTCTACAATGATTTCAAGGTGAAGCTCACCCATACCGGAAATCACGGTTTGTCCTGTTTCCTCATCAGTCTTCACCCGGAAGGTAGGATCCTCTTCGGAAAGTTTTCCGAGGGCTACTCCCAGTCGGTCCATGTCGGCCTGTGTTTTAGGCTCTATGGCCAAACCGATTACCGGCTCGGGGAACTGCATGGCTTCGAGAACAATTGGATTCTTTTCGTCACAAAGGGTATCACCTGTGCGGATATCTTTGAAACCTACTGCCGCTCCAATGTCGCCTGCCTCAATATAATCGATGGCATTTTGCTTGTTGGCGTGCATCTGAAAAATACGGGAAATCCTCTCCTTGTTACCACTGCGCGTGTTCAGCACATAAGAACCTGAGTCCAAACGACCGCTATAGGCACGGAAAAAGCAGAGACGGCCCACAAAGGGATCTGTCGCAATCTTAAAGGCAAGGGCTGTAAAAGGATCCTTGGCATCCGGGCGACGAACCACTTCTTCACCGGTATCAGGGTTGGTACCAATGATGTTGTTTTTGTCGAGCGGACTGGGCATCAACTCCATCACATAATCGAGCATGGTTTGAACACCCTTGTTTTTAAAGGCTGAGCCGCAGAGCACGGGAACTACTTTATTGGCTACACAAGCCTGACGCAGGGCCGAAAGAATTTCAGCTTCTGTGATAGACTTGGGATCATCAAAATACTTCTCCATCAACTTGTCGTCAAACTCAGCAATGGATTCCAGCATTTTTTCGCGCCACTCCGTAGCTTCTTCCAGCATGTCGGCCGGAATGGGAACTTCCTGAAAAGTCATTCCCTGGTCTTGCTCATTCCACACAATGCCGCGGAAGTTCACGAGATCAACCACACCTTTAAAGGTTTCTTCGGCGCCAATAGGCAACTGAAGAGGAATGGGGTTTCCGCCCAATACAGAGCGAATTTGCTTTACTACATTTAAAAAATCGCTGCCTGCCCTGTCCATTTTGTTTACAAAGGCCAAACGGGTCACATTGTAATTGTTGGCAAGGCGCCAGTTTGTTTCAGACTGAGGCTCTACGCCATCTACAGCCGAAAACAGAAACACCAGTCCGTCGAGTACACGCAAAGAACGGTTTACCTCTACGGTAAAGTCAACGTGACCGGGGGTGTCAATGATATTGATTTTGTATTTTTTTCCGCGGTAGTTCCAGTGACAGGTGGTGGCAGCCGAAGTAATGGTAATGCCCCTCTCCTGCTCCTGAACCATCCAGTCCATGGTGGCAGCACCTTCGTGCACCTCACCAATCTTGTAGTTCACCCCTGTATAAAAGAGGATACGCTCAGTGGTGGTGGTTTTTCCTGCATCAATGTGTGCAGCAATACCAATGTTGCGGGTATATTGTAAGTCCTGGCTCATGCGTATTAAATCCTGAAGTGGGAGAATGCTTTGTTGGCTTCTGCCATTTTGTGGGTATCTTCTTTCTTTTTAAAGGCTGCGCCCTCTTCCTTCGAAGCCGCAATAATTTCGTTGGCTAATTTTTGAGCCATCGACTTCTCGTTGCGTCTGCGGGAGTAAAGGATCATCCAGCGGATGCCCACGGCGATTTTGCGCTCGGGTCTTACCTCCATTGGAATCTGGAAAGTGGCTCCACCTACACGGCGGCTACGCACCTCAACCTGAGGCATTACATTGCTGAGGCCTTTTTTAAAGATCTCGAGGCCATCTTCCTGGGTTTTTTGGGCCACCAGTTCAATGGCATCGTAGAATATTTTGTAGGCTGTGCTCTTTTTACCGTCGTTCATCAGGTTGTTCACAAAGCGTGTAACCAACACATCATGAAACTTAGGATCGGGCAACAGGAATCTTTTTTTGGGACTACTTTTTCTCATGGTGAATCATTCAAAAAGGTGGATTATTTTTTCTTGGCAGGTGCGGCCTGTCCGGGTTTTGGACGCTTGGCTCCATACTTGGAACGGCGTTGTTTACGACCTTCTACACCGGAGGTATCGAGGGCACCGCGAACAATGTGATAACGCACACCCGGAAGATCTTTTACCCTTCCGCCGCGGATAAGCACGATAGAGTGCTCCTGCAGGTTGTGGCCTTCACCGGGGATGTAGGCATTCACTTCTTTGGTATTGGTGAGCCTCACCCTTGCCACTTTACGCATGGCGGAGTTTGGCTTCTTTGGGGTGGTAGTATACACCCTTACGCATACGCCCCTGCGTTGGGGACAAGCATCCAAAGCGGCTGATTTGCTTTTGTTTTCCAGCTTTTGGCGGCCTTTTCTAACTAATTGCTGAATGGTAGGCATCTTGTTTCTTTCTGTGTTTTTTTGAATTTTTTGGTGTTCCCTGCTTTTTTTTGGGGTCGCAAATATACAAACACTTTGTAATTAACCAAGTAAGCCATTCACAATTGGAAAATAATTTCGGAAATTTCCCAGGCTCCTTTTTCAGGCATTTCCCTGAGGTGCAAAACCCTTGCAGGAACAGGCTTCCGTGAGGGTTTAACAAAAGTCAGGTGTCTGTTCAAGTGGGCAAAAGTTTTTTAACAGCCAATGGGTTTAGCAAGGTGTTGGTTTTTGGGCGTTCCCCGGCAGGTAAACCTGCCGGGTCGGGCTTTCCGCTCAAACTTTTTTGCAAGCAAAAAAGTAACCGCTCCAATCCCTAACGCATGTGCGGGGCTAAAGCCCCGCCGGAAATAAAAAAATTACCCAAACCCTGTTCACCAAAAACAGGGCTCCGGCGCTGCAAACGCTCCTCTGAAGCATCCTCCTTGCAAACGAGGACGAGAGAGGGTTTTTGTGAGCTGAGTTTGAACTTTACAAACGCTCATTCAAGGCATCCTCGTTGCAAACGAGGACGAGATAGGGACGAGAAGAAGGGTTTTTGTGAGCTGAGTTTGAACTTTACAAACGCTCATCTTAGGCATCCACTTTGCAAACGAGGACGAGATAGGGGTAACTTTCAAACTTTCTAACTTAATCCCTGAGGCATCGTACAGAATAACCGGATTGCTTGAAGTAGTCGGTTCTGTTTAGATTGCCAATGAGGTGATACAGGTTGTAGTACCAGGCGTCAGTAGCAGAGTACTGAGAAGAACTCCACCAGTGACCGTTAAGGCCAATGGAGTAGTAATATCCAAAGTTGTTGCGGAGCGCGCCCGGAAGACCTGAAAAGCCACTACTGTTATCGGCGGATACATTGGGGCTTAGCCAGTATTGCGAACCCGTACTTTTCATCTTTCCTCCGGAAATTCCGTTTCCACCCAGAAAGTTACTCAACATGGTCCACTCCGCATCCGTAGGCACATGCCAGCCGCTTGGGCATAAGTTCCGCACATCACTTGCCGCATACCAGTTGTATAATTTGCCGTAAGGACAATTGTAAGTTGCGCTGTCGTTGTTATACCAGCAGGTGGCGCCGGTGCTTAAACCAGCCCATATGGAGTCGCTTGTTACCAAAGAGATCGCATCCCCATTGCGGTAGTGGCTGGCCTTGAGGTTCTCTGCCATCCATTCCTGTGTGCCAATTACAATGGTTTTGTAAACATTCCCATCCTGGTCCGTCATGCTCCCGTAGGTAAGGTTGGGGTTGTGCACGCTATCCCCTCCACAGGTATGTTGAGTAGGCGAAATAGCTTGATTAGCCATTGAGATTCCGGGTACAATAAGATGATTTCCATTGCCCAGGTAGAGCGTATCGCCAATCGCTGATACACCAACTATTCCATTGCCCGAAAACATGGCATACGGAACACTCAGCAATTGCTGTGTACTTGTGATGCTGTAGCTTGTGCCGCCTGTTGGGTCGGTTTCTGTTTTGATGAAGTATGGCCCGGTGGCCCAGTTGATGCCGGCAAAATTGCCGCTCAGCACATTTCCCCCTCCTATTTCTAAACTCGCCAGTCCATTGGCATTGGTGGTGGTGGTTTGTGTTTCGGTGTAAACAGAGGTACCATTGATACTTCCCTGCAAAATGCTGATGCGCATACCAATGTTTTGGTTGCTTAGCAAGGCATTGGAAGCATTGCGAACCACCGCCTGGTAGCTCATTTTGTTGGGTGCCTGCGCAAAAAGCAGATGAGTAAATAGCACGGCAAGGAGTGCAAGGCTTAGACTTTTGGTCATTCCTTGAGACAAATTAAAATTTTTCTTTGAAGGAGGTTTCATCATTGTGCAAGTATAATCAGTTTGGACCAAATAGCTGAAGCGAATTTCGTTGTAGGGTAATAGTTGATTTATACTTTTTCATTTCATATTTTGAAGCTGCTATTTGGCTGCAGGTAGAAAAATGATAGCCGGGTTCATTGTTACTGATTCATCTAAACATTGGTACAAACAGCAGGTTTTTGTGAGCTGAGTTTGAGCGTTGCAAGAGTTCATCTCAAGCATCCACTTTACAAACGAGGACGAGGGAGGGTTTTTGCGAAGGAGTTTGAGCGTTACGAACGATCATCTTAGGCATCCTCTTTGCAAACGAGGAAGAGGGAAGTACAAATCTATTGTTGAGTCAGCACACCGGAACCACCATTGCTTAAAATAAATTGTTTCAGCTCGGGAATTTTGTTTTGAATAATGTC
>JBEICQ010000067.1:0-10457 GCA_040383885.1 Flavobacteriales bacterium
GCACCATTAAGTTCCAGGTCTCTGATGGCAAAGCGGCTTACAAGGCCTCCCATGCTGGCACCACAAACAACAAGCTTTTCTGTGCTGCCGTTGTTGTCGAGACTGTCTTTGATCAGTTTTAATGCTTTTGATAATGCGAAGCCATTATTTTCCATGTATTGTTGTCCGCTTTCAAAATCAACAAAAACAATATCATAACCATTTTCATAAAGTTTTTGTAAAAGCTCAGGTGATTTTTGAACCTGTAAGGGGTCTCCATCATCAAGCCCCTCAGCGTCAATTCCGGTTAAAAAGGTTGCCCAGTTGAATGTGGAATACCCAACGGTTGCATTTTCATTCCAGTCTACTTGAGATACGGCATTTCTTGCATTTACTAAATCTTGTTTATTGGAGACCTGATTATCGCCATTATACATGTTAAGGTACTCGGTTAAAGAATATGTATTTTGTTTAATTGGTTTTTCAAAAGATACCCCCTCGACAAAAACAAATGGCTTCGTTAATTTATGATTACCGCATCCGTACTTGATAAACAATCTCAAACTAGCAGAACTGGTATTATAATCATTCCAGTCGCTCCGGTAGTTAAAGTCCGGATAATTAACATGATTTGGTGAGTTTGACCCATAATTAACTTCAATGGAACTTCCATCGTAGCGTACATACTTGCCATACTGGAAAGTAACTTGGGAAATACAGAAATTGCTTTCTAAAGATAAAATTAAAATAATAAAAAATATATTTTTCATGTCTTTTTATTTAAAAATGGTTTTTGATTTGATTTTGATTTTATAAAATAAACTATCCTGAATGTTTAATACTGTTCCATTGAATTGGTATTCAATGTTTTTTTTTTCATCATCAAAATTTATTAATGTGAGTTGGAAATCCTTGATTGTATTCGTACTTCCTGAATTTTCGTAGTCTGACCTAATTTGATATATTGGCTTTTGTCCGTCTTTATCAAGTCTTAATGATAGTCGAATAAATTGAGGGAGATTCGTTCCTAAGGATTTGTCAAATGCAATATCTATGCTTCCACTACATTGACCTTTTATAAGTTTGGTATTTTGAAATTCATTGCTGTAATGAATTTTATCTGCCACGAAACTATATTGATCGTTAATGTCTCCTTTTGTATTCTTATTAAAATTCCACTTTCGATTTTCCACCAGAAACTTATCTCCTTCTATTTCAATATATATGTATTCGTTGCCGTCTTTGATTGTCGTGGGTTCGTTCACTTCTTTTCTACAGGATCCAAGGACAAACATGAAGGCAATACAGCAAATGACTTTTAAGAGTGTTTTCATGTAAATGATTTTTTTTGGCGATTTAGGGATGGCTGTAAAAGCTGTTTTTCCAATCATTTTTTGCTATGACTTTTGTGTGTTTCACCTGGTCTTTTTTTTATGTTTTATTGGAGAGATGTTTGAGACAAAAAAAATACCGGGAAGAAACTGCTGAAATGCGCCGGTGTAAAATGATTGACCGACAAAAAAATAGTTTCTGAAATAAATTTTCAAATACACACACCGAAAATGAATGAATGCAATGTAGGATTTGAATTTCAGCAGGCTTAAACTTCCCGGTAGGCTTTTTACCGTGCGCGCCAAAACGCCGGTTTTATTTGTGTCCTTGACGCATGCTTTTTTTTCTCTGCGTCTTGCTTTTCTTCTTTCAGATAAACCGGAATGAAATGTCAAGAAATTGCCGGTGTAAATTAAATGACCGGCACAAAATTTAGAATTGTGAGGATATTTGGGGTACACACACCGCATATAAGGGTTCATAATAGATAGGATTTGTTCTGTGACGATTTCAATTCCGGTAAATGCTTTTTTTATGATTGCCTCTGGATGGTTTCTCAGGCTGTTAATCTTGCTTTTTAATACTTGATGAGAGTTGGTTTTTGAGGGCTTCGTTTTCTTTCTTTATTTCAATCATATAAAGCGTGAGCTCCTCTATCTTTTTCATTTGTATTTGTTGCATGGCAAACAGATCTACCTGTTTGTTCTCAATCTCTGATGCAGGGGGTACATCAGGAAGATGTTTGTTTTGCTTTACGAATTTTTCAACATCCTCAAGCGGCATGGGTTTGTATGTCTCATCAAACACATAATCGCACCAGGAGGATGCCTCCACCACTACCTTGCAGGAGTTTACTACCCCCTGCACCGTAACATCACCGCCAAACACAGTGCCCCGGTTAGAATGGGTGTTGATCAGGAGCCTGCCATTTGCATTGCTTTGTGCATCGCGAAAATCAATGATGCCATTTGCGCCATCGCAGGCAAAACTGATGTTCTGCTGGGTATTGCTCGTATGGGTGATGCGGGTTGTACCTGATACCCAAAGAGGCTCTGCCTGAGGTGCCTGGTAGATGTGCATCATGGCCATCGGATGATGGGTATTCACTCCTACCCTTCCGTAGCGATACGCACAGTTGTGGTTGTCTTCCCACAAATTAAAATTGATGAGCTGACCATTTCTGCGGAAATATTGTGCATTGATGGTGGTGGCGCTGATGCTATCAACGTTTACATGTGTTGCTTCAAGGGTATCTGCAAATAGGTTTCTTGCCTCTATGTCGCCGTTTACGGTTAACTGTTTCATCCCTGACAACAACTCTGCATCCAGGCCTCCCTGAAAACCTCTTGCACCTATCATCACTTTGCTGCAGGTGCTCAGCAAATCAAAATAAGTGCTGTCGTTGTTCCCCGAGAATGCATGAAACTGAGGCCTGTGGGTTTGTATGGCCGCTCCGGTTTGGTAATCGTCTGTACAATTGGACAGAAATGGGCCATCAACTGACCGAATCGTGTAATTTTGATTGAGGCTGCGTCTGATGGGGCCACTGAGGAGTTCATCTATCTGGGAGTCATTTCCTGCGCTGATGAGTTTTCCATCATGATTGAAGGCAGCCAGCCCAAGTGTTCCATGGGCTTGTGTGGCATGCTGTGGCATGAGCAAATCTCCATGAAGTTTAACATTGCCTTCGGCTACTTCCAGCTTTTCTGTTGGATGCTCTGTTCCGATGCCCAGCTTGGCATTGTTATGGTCGCCCAGAATGACATTGGCTGCAAGTCCGGGTTTACTCTGAATGTAAAGATTTTGCTGGTGAGTGCTGATTTGGTTTTTTTCCTGACTGTTTTGAGAATCTCCTCCTCCCTCAATTTTAAGATCCTGGTTAATTTGAACCATACGATCAATGTTTGCGCTGTCTGCGGTCATCATTCCCATGTCACTCAAATTGGCTGCAGTAATTGTTCCTTGCACAAGGATGTTGCCATTCACCACCAGTTTTTCGCTTGGGTTAACCACCCCGATGCCCACATTAAAATTACCGGGTGTAAAAACCGCATTGCCTGAGTTGTTCCAGGGCAATGAAGCAAAAGTACCATTGCCCCTTAATACATGGTTTGGATTGCCGGTAAAATTTAAACGCGTGGCGGTTCCATTGGATTGAAGGGTCATGATTCCCTGTCCATTGTCCTGAAGCCTCAGGAAACGATATTGCGTGGGATCCATTCGCAGAAGTTCAATGCCATGGGCACGAAAAGAAAGGGGTTGGTTGTTGTTTGAACCGAGATACTCAGTTCCCGAGAGGGTGTTTCCGCCCAGCATCCATTGCTGGGCAATGCTTGCCTGCCGACTGAGCGCCAGAAACAAGAACAAAAAAATAAAATTGGGTTTCATAATATAGATTTTTACAACACAAAGATTGTAGTCACCTATTAAATTACAAACCACTTGAGGAAGAACCTTTCAATTTTTAGTTGAAATCAAACCTTGCTTGTTAAACAAATAGAACCTGAGATTAAACAGGTTTGTTAAATCTGATGAAAGGAATCGTTGTGCTTAAAAAAATGCGTGTTTTTAAGCAAGGATTACAGGATGAAAAAAAGGAATGAATAAGCTTTCTGAAAGGGAAATCAGGAGACTTTTTCCAGCGTAGATTTCAGGTGGTCTATCACCTGAATATCCATGGCGTCGACGCCGCGTAAATCAGCCAGCTCACAACTGATCCAATCGCCCAGGTGAATGGCATAGAGGGCACATTCCACAGGGGTATTTCCTTTCACTGAAAGTTCGAGGTAATGAGGCGTATATTTTGCAAATACTTCGCGACAAATCTCGAGCCTTTTGATGCTTCTTGAATAATCAAAAGGATAGCGCCAAACCAAAACAAACAGATCCTGGTTGGGGGTGGTCCATCCCACCAATTCATTGTGATTCATTTCGGGAATCACATGATGCCAGCAAAGCACTTTGCTGTTCTCATTAATTTGCTGGCGAAAACGCACAGAAATGCCTTCGGTGTTTCCGAGAGAATAAATCACGGGCATTTTGCCAATCAGTTGTTTTGCTATCTCCGCAGCTTTTGTGCGGATTTGCATTTGTTCACTCACAAGCAACTGCATGCCTTTCTCAATGTCGGTCAGGGATGAAGGTGTAAGTGAGTAGCGGCTGAGTACTTCCAGAATTTGCACCATGCTGTATCCGATGCAGCTGCGGGGAGGCATGCCGGGGGGAATAAGCACAAGAGAGAGGTGATGTTCTTTGGCGATCTCTGCAATTTTTCCACCGGAGGTGATACAGACTACATGTGCATCTTTTTCGAGTACTTTTTCGAGTACGCTGATGGTTTCTTCTGTGTTGCCCGAGTAGGAGCAAATGATACAGAGTGTATGACGGTTAATAAATGAAGGGGCAAAATAATCTTTGTTTGTCAGGATGGGTACCTTACAATCTTTCTCTACAAGTTCTCTGGCAATGGTACCGCCTATTCCTGAGCCACCCAGGCCGCTGATGAATACATGGTGAATCTCTGATTTTGCAGGCATGAGCACCTGCGCTTTTGCAATTTCTGTAGCTTTTTGCAGTTGCGAAGGAAAGGCCGCAACAAGTTCGTTCATTTTCATTTCGGTTGTATTTACATTCACATTACACCGCGCATGATGCCATTGGTGCTTTCTTTGATAAATCGTATGATGGTATTCTTTTCTTCTCCTGCAGGTGATTCCATTTCTACAATGTTGAGCGCATTGGTTACATTGTATCCTTTCACATAAATGGTTCGGTAAATATCTTCGATCTGGAGAATGCTCTCGTTGCTGAACCCCCTTCTTCTCAAACCCACTGAGTTGATGCCCACATAGGAGAGCGGTTCTCTGGCGGCTTTCACATAAGGAGGTACATTTTTTCTCACCAGGCTTCCTCCAGTAACAAAACTGTGTGCACCAATCTTCACAAATTGCTGCACGGCCACCAATCCCTCTAGAATAGCATAATCTTCTATTTCTACATGCCCTGCCAGGTTTACACTGTTCGCCAAAATGATGTGGTTACCGAGGATGCAATCATGGGCAATGTGCACATAGGCCATCAGCAGGCAATGGCTACCTACACGGGTGGTGTGCTTGTCGCGCGTTCCTCTGTTGATGGTAACATACTCCCTCACGGTGGTATAATCGCCAATGATGGCAGTGGTTTCTTCACCGGAAAATTTCAGGTCCTGGGGAATGGCAGAGATAACTGCACCCGGAAAAATCTGGCAATGACTTCCTATGCGTGCTCCGTTCATCACAACAGCGTGTGGTCCTATCCATGTATTGTCGCCAATTTCTACATCGGCTTCAACAAAGGCAAACGAATCAATGCGCACATTGTTTCCAATTTTTGCATCAGGGTGCACATCGGCTTTAGGGCTTATCATGTTTACTTTACTTTTACTATTTGTGCGAGCATTTCGGCTTCCATCACCACTTTATTTCCTACCATGGCTTGTCCTTTCATATGACAAAGGCCTCTGCGGATGGGTGAGATCAACTCGAGGACAAACACAAGTGTATCACCGGGAAGTACTTTATTTTTAAACTTCACCTGTTCTATTTTCATAAAATAAGTGAGGTAGTTTTCGGGGTCGGGAACCGTTTTCAGTACGAGCACACCGCCTGTTTGCGCCATGGCCTCTACCTGCAAAACGCCCGGCATCACAGGGCTTCCGGGAAAATGTCCTTCGAAAAAAGGCTCGTTCATGCTCACATTTTTTAGGCCTACCACCCGTCTGTCGGTGAGCTCCAGAATTTTGTCTACAAGCAAAAAAGGAGGACGATGAGGAAGCAGTTTCATGATGTCTGTTACCTGCATCAGCGGTTCTTTGTGGATATCGTAGGGCAGAAATTCTGTTTTCTTTTTCTTTTCTGCCATCATCTGGGCTTTAATGAGTTTGGCAAAAGCCACATTTGAAGCATGGCCCGGCCTGGCTGCCAGTACATGTCCCTTGATGGGCTTCCCTACGAGAGCAAGGTCTCCCACAATGTCGAGGAGTTTGTGTCGGGCGGGTTCATTCTGAAAATGCAGTTTTACATGGTTCAGGTAACCCATTCCTTCTACTTTTACCTTGGGCTTGTTGAGCAGCAGCGCCAGCTCATCCAGTTTTTCCTGAGACACCTCTTTGTCGCAAATCACGATGGCATTATCCAGGTCTCCACCTTTAATCAGTTCGTTTTTTACCAGATATTCCAGTTCGTGCACAAAACAAAAGGTTCTGCAGGGTGCAATCTCTTTTTTAAATTCTCCCAGGTGGTACATGGCGGCGTGCTGGGTACCCAGCAGTGGAGAATTGTAATCTACCATCACCGTGAGTCTGTACTCGTCTGCCGGAACGGCAAGGTATTCGGCTTTTTTGGAGGTGTCTTCGTAGGCGAGATTTTCTGTGAGTTCGTAGTAATCACGCGCCTCGTTCTGTTGTTTTACGCCGGCACTTTCTATGGCATGGATGATGGGAGCAGAGCTTCCGTCTAAAATGGGTATTTCGGGACCACTAACTTTTACAAGGCAATTGTCAATCTCAGATCCTACGAGTGCTGCCAGCACATGTTCAACCGTGTGAACCCTGATACCGTTTTTTCCGAGGGTGGTTCCTCTTGCCGTATCTACAACCAAATCGCAATCGGCGGCAATGCTTGGGAAATCCGGTAGGTCTGTACGCTGAAAAACAATGCCGTGGTTTTCGGCTGAAGGACAAAGGGTAATGGTACAGGCTTCACCTGTATGAAGACCCACCCCGCTTATGGATACTTCGGATGCAATGGTTTGTTGTTTTACAGACATGTGAGAATAAACGGACTGCAAAGTAAGCAAAAATCAGGGCCTTGTTTCCTGCTCTTTCATCCATTTTTCAATTCGGCCCAGGGTATTTAAAATTTCGGGCAGACGCCTAAACCCTATGTAAGATCTTTTGTATTCCCCGATGGCAAATGCGGGTGAGCCCTGAAGCACTTCCCCTTCTTTTTGAATGTTGTGCCCAACGCCACTCTGCGCGGCAATCTTTACACCGTCGGCAATATGTAGGTGGCCAATGATTCCTACCTGGCCGCCAATCATGCAGTTTGCTCCTATTTTGGTAGATCCGGCAATGCCGCTCTGGGCAGCAATCACCGTATTTTCTCCTATCTCCACATTATGCGCAACCTGAATCAGGTTGTCGAGTTTTGCGCCTTTTGCAATTTTTGTAGAACCCAGCGTAGCCCTGTCGATGGTGGTATTGGCGCCCACTTCTACATGGTCACCAATGATGACATTGCCTGTTTGAGGAACCTTTTTATAGTTTCCATCAGTATGGGGAGCAAACCCAAATCCATCACCTCCAACAACCACGCCTGAGTGAAGGGTGCACTCCTTGCCCACCGTACAATATTCATAAACCTTGACGCCTGGAAAAAGGATGGTGCCCGGGCCTATTGATACATGGTCGCCCACATAAGCCTGGGGGTAAATCTTGGATCCCTCGCCTATTTCTGCCTGTTCACCGATGTATGCAAAAGCGCCAATGTATACATCCTTTCCTATTTTGGCGGTGGGATGAATAAAACTGGGTTGTTCGATGCCTTTTTTGGTTTGCTGCTGATGGGTCTTCACTATTTCCAGAAGCTGAGCAAAAGCCATGTAGGCATTTTCAACCTTGATGAGGGTGGGAAGCACCTGCTTCTGCGGAACAAAATCCTCATTCACGATAAGAATGGAAGCCCTGGTGGTGTAGGCGTGCTGTTCATAGGCCATGTTGGACAAAAAACACAAAGTGCCGGGCGTGCCCTCTTCAATCTTGGCAAGTCCGGAAACCTTTGCCTCTGCATCTCCCTCGATGCGGCCATTCAATAAGCCTGCAATTTGTTTTGCGGAATATTCCATTCCAGATTTCTGTCAGGCCAAATGTAAGCATACATGCCCACATTTTCTCTTTGCACAGGTCAAAAACCCATTTTGTTTTACATAGGGTATTTGATTTCCCAAAATAAATACAGAACATTGTCTAAGCATGCCATTATGAGAACATCCCTTACCGTCATTCTTTTTTGCTTCATCAGCATGGGCATCTGCGCCCAAACATTGTTCCCCTTTCAATCGGGTGGAAAATATGGTTTTGTAAATGCCTCCGGAAAGGTGGTGGTGAATGCGCAGTACCAGTTTGCTGAGTCGGGAAGCGAAGGCTTGTATGCTGTTAAACTATCGGGCAAAAGAGGATTTGTTTCCTCTGAGGGTAAACAGGCCATAGCCTGTACATTCGATGAGGTAGGTAAGTTTTCTGAAGGGCTTGCACCTGTGCGCGAAGGCAAGCAATGGTATTACATTGATAAAACAGGCAAAAAAGTGATTACTGTTGATTGTGATTTTGCCTATCGTTTTTGTCAGGGAATGGCAAGAATTCAAAAAGGAAACAAGTTGGGATACATCGACAAAAGCGGAAAGGCGGTGATTCCTCCACAATATGAAATGGCCTTCGATTTCAGCGAAGGGCTCGCCCGTGTGAAGCCTGCACAAAAAGGAAGCAAATGGGGATTCATTGCCAAGGACGGAGACATGGCGATCAAGCCGCTGTTTGACGATTGCTTTGATTTTCGCGAAGGGAGGGCCAATGTACGCATCGGAAATGAAGCTACAGGGAAATGGGGTTTCATAGAAAAATCGGGCAAGTTTGCCATTGAACCCAAATACGATAAAGCCTTTTTCTTCAGTGATGGAATGGCACTCGTGAGACAAGGAGATTTTAAAACCGGTAAATTCGGATACATTTCAAAAAGCGGAGAAATTACCATTCCTGCGCAGTTCTTTGGGGCTTATCATTTTCATGAAGGACTTGCCTGTGTGAAACAGGATGCTGATAAAAATTCCAAGTGGGGATTCATAGATAAAACCGGAAAAGTGGTGATCGCTTACCAGTTTGAATTCCCAAGCGATTTTGAAGGTGGCATCGCTTATGTGCGAAAAGGCGCGCTTAAGAATGGAAAAAACATGTACATCAGCCACAAAGGAGAGGTGGTTTGGACTGAGCCCTGAATCAGCTCATCTATCTGCCCAGCAGTTTTTTTATTTCATGTAACTTGATGAGTGCCTCAACCGGGGTGAGCACATTGATATCTGTGTTGAGCAACTGTTCTCTGATTTGCTCCAGCACCGGATCATCCAGTTGAAAAAAACTCAATTGCAAATTTTCTTCTGCTTTGCTTTTTCCAGCCGGTTGCTTGCTATGGCTTTGCTCCAGCCAGCTGAGTATTTCTTCGCTCCTGCGAATAACGGCCGAGGGCATACCTGCCATGCGGGCTACATGAATGCCAAAACTGTGTGCACTTCCTCCGGAAACCAGCTTGCGTAGAAAAAGAATTTTATCTGCCTGTTCATGCACCGAAACAGACATGTTGTGTATGCGGGAAAAACTATGCTCCATTTCGTTGAGTTCATGGTAGTGCGTGGCAAACATTGTGCGTGGCCTTGCCAGCGTATTTTCATGTAAAAACTCTGCAATTGCCCATGCAATAGACACCCCGTCATAAGTGCTGGTGCCCCTCCCTATCTCGTCTAGAATGACCAGGCTGCGGTTAGAAATGTTGTTGAGAATGCTTGCTGTTTCATTCATCTCAACCATGAATGTTGATTCTCCGGTGGAAAGGTTATCGGAGGCGCCAACGCGTGTAAAAATTTTATCTACCAAGCCTATTTCTGCATGCGATGCCGGAACAAAACAACCACATTGTGCCATCACCACCACCAGGGCCACTTGCCTTAGCAAGGCTGATTTTCCGGACATGTTAGGGCCGGTAATCATGAGTATTTGTTGTTTTTCGGCATCCAGCCACACATCATTGCTGATGTAGGATTCACCGGGAGGCAGGAGGGTTTCGATCACCGGATGCCGCGATTCTTTGAGCATCAGGGTATTGCCATCGTGTACCATTGGCTTTACATAACCGTTGCGTCCGGAAAGGATGGCAAATGAAAGCAGACAGTCGGCTTCAGAGAGTACCTGTGCATTCTGCTGAATAGGTTGCAGGTAATTATTTATCTCCTGCACAAGTCTTGAAAAAAGTGCCTGCTCTAACTTCCCTATGTTGTCTTCTGCATGAAGAATTTTTTCTTCATACTCTTTCAACTCCGGAGTAACAGACCGTTCTGCA
>JBEICQ010000068.1:0-10438 GCA_040383885.1 Flavobacteriales bacterium
AGTTGTTGAAGTGGGTATATTTATAAACAAATTACTGTTGATTTGAGTTGCAGTTGCTGAAACTCCATTTATTGTTAACCCGCTAATATTTCCGATACTCGCAGATGCCGGTTGATTTACGCTTATTCTAAGCCGATAGCTTGTATTGCAGCTAATGGTGGAGTTGGGGTTAATGATAGAAAATGGATTGGCAGAAGGTGCCGGAAGAGTTATGACAAACGGAATGGGACTTGTTGTACTGGCACCTGCAGGAGGAACAGTCATATTTATTACCGGTGATAAGGCCGGAAGAGCAGGAGCTGCAATTTGGGCAAGCGGAACATTTACGGAAGAAGGATTTATCGGCTGATCACATGAATTGCGATAGGAAAATGAAATCTGATTGTTAGTTGCAGTACTTACCCTGATTCTTGAATCCGGACAAGCTGAGGACTGGCAATTTGGGCTGAGTATGATCCTGAATGCAATTCTTGCATAAGGATTTACCACCGCCCTAGGACCAATACTCGGAACATTAATTATGTTAACAAGTGGCCAGGAGAGGTTCGTTACAGTGTTAAAAAGGGAAGTAACATTTAATTGAATGAGTGTATTGGCAGAATTATTGCCCGTAAGGCTGTAGCAGTTAGTAGGAATTGTTATATACTGATTGGTTGAATTGTTATAAGTTTGTAATTCACCAAAAGTAAAAAATTCTGTGTTTAAGGGAATTGTACAATCTGTAAATCTTGCTGATGATGAGTTAGCGTTGTAGGCTATTCCAAGATCATAAAAGTAACTTTCATTAGGGCAAAAGACAGTTGAAGTTGGATTTGAGGCCGGCGTCAACATTACATCAAATACCTGACAAGTGGGATTTTGAGAAATGAGTGCTGCATTGGGATTTACATTGAGGAGCAAGAAGTTAGTTGAAGGATTGCAATTGCATGATACCCTTGCAGATACTGTTGATGTATTGGGGTTGGCGGAACAGTTGATTTGAAAATTTTGAACAAAAGTAATCGTACGGTTTGGACCTATGAGGTTCGAGCTGTTTAAGTTTGCTACTGTATAGACATTGTATGTTGTACTGGCACTTGTGCTATAAATAAAAGTGGATTGGTTTACAGATTGAGCACCATTAGTGATTATAAGGGAACCATTTGTAATGTCATTTTCATTTAGTATTGAAAATTCAAAATTCAGAATACTTTGGGATCTTAATTTTACTACAAAAGTCCTTTGATAGGAAGTGCCGGTATTCCCATTTACCAGAGATCCGATTGGGTTGCTGAGCTGAATGGCATCACCGCCTCCTACAAGTCGCACCGCTATACCATTAACAGTACCAAAGTTTGAAGAAATTGTTGGCCTGTAGGTGAGCTGAGGAGTATTTTGATTTCCATTACAATCAAGAAACAGTTTGTTGTGGTTTGCCGCAGCATTATTGGTAACACCTGTGTACAAGTTGCAATTACGATACGCTAATTTTACCACGCATTGTGATGGATTTCCTGATAGAGTGAAAGGTATTCTTACCAGGTCTCCTTGATTGATGTTCACACCAGAACCTGCATAGTTGGTTGTAGCGCCTGCATCAGCTGCTGTGCCGCCTGTACATCCGGTAGCCTGAGTCACTGCAAAGGAATTTGGCAAAATCAAAGTAAATGAATTCAGGGTATTAGAAGGAAGGTTTATCGTCGCTGTAATAACGGTACCACATCTAAACGCAGAGTCATTGTCTACATTGTTAAAATTACAAGTAAATCCTGCCAGGGGAGACACAGGAGATTGTGCATATACTTTTTCTGTCAAAGAGTAAAATACCCCAATGAGCAGTAAAAGAATCCATGATAATTTTTTTTTCATGTCGGTTTTATTTGGTGATTGATTTTTCATTTTGCAGGTATTTTCCGTTAGGTGATTGTTTGCTCTACATTGGTTGAGTGGAATTGATAATCTCATCTGTACTGTTTTTGTGTTATTTGATTTCTCAAATTTTACGAGTTGTGCATTCTCAGTTTTCCACGGTTGTTTTTTTTTTTTCTGTCTTCTTTTTTACTGAGACATATCATTTCCTTTTTTTCGAACTTGATTATTCTCTCTCATCGGAATCAAATCTACGCGGAACCTGTATCATGTGTGCGAAACATTTTGTTAATTAACAAGTAACCTCACTTACAAAAAAAGATTTAACATTTTCAGGCATTTTATCTTTTTCTAGAAGTATTTCAGGAGACTTATTTTTCAAAAAATCGACATGCTTTTATTTCTTAAAACTGTAGATGAAAATCATAAATTAAAACAGCAAATGAGAAAATCTATGGACGAAACATTTTTCTGAAAATCAGAATTTATTGTTTTTTGTGGTGTTTGATTTTTTAACATTTGTAAAGCTACAACCTATTTCTTCTTTTATTTTTAACATAATTGAGTCACACATCTTCTAATTTTCCTGCATTTATTTTTTCTATTAAGTAAATAATAGACTTCGAAAGGTGTTCTACAATGAAAATATGATTTGCACTTTGGTTGGGAACATATAGTTGGGCCTATTCGCAAATTTGCCTTTCTGCCTATTTGATTTTGATTGAATAAACCCCGGAGAATACTACCACATAGCAAGTTCAATAGGGGAGAGAATATTTAAAATAGATGGCTTTATGGGTGTTTCCGCTAGGCTTGATACAATGCAATTTTTACTGCTTGTTAAATGCGATAAAATGCTGTCAATCAGGAAGCTTTATCAATGAGACATATCTTTCACTTTGTTCCGGGCTAAAAGAAACATGAAGTGATCACCGGACTGCGTAGCAAATGCTACGCTGAGAATAGGGATTTTATCAATCAAAATAAGAATATCTAAGCACAGCAACCGCTATGTTTGATAGATCAGTGTAGTATTTACTATAACCTTTAAAATGGTACATGTGGTTTGTTTTTCGTTTTGATGCAAAACAGATAATACACATCAACTAAAACTACTCTAATAACATGCTATCAAAAAAAGTTTATTTCTTTTCCCCAAACTCTTTTTTAAACCTTCCTGTGTACTCCTCATATTCTTCCCTGGTTAAATCCTGGTTGCCAACCCCATTTCCAAAGTTGATGTAGCCATAGGCTTTTTTGCCATTGATGATGGTGCTTGTGTTGCTGTAAACGCCCATTACAGGAGCAAATTTAGATTGTCTGTCGCGGAACAGCTCTTCCTGTTTGGCAAGATCTTCCAGTCGCTTTGCCTCGGCGGCAGTGGCAGCATTTTTTAGTTTTGCCTGTAAAGCCTCCATTTCTTTTTGTTTTTTGAGCGCAGCTTCCTGTTCTGCTTTCACACGCTCTGCAATGGCAAGTGCTGCTTTTTCTTCTTTTTCTTTTCTCGCTCTTTCTTCCAGTTCTGCTTTGGCCTTTTCTTCTGCCAGTTTTTTTGCCGCCATCTCTTGCGCCAATCTTTCTTTTTCTGCCCGCTCTTTTTCTTCCTTCTCTGCTTTGGCCTTTTCTTCTGCCAGTTTTTTCGCCGCCATCTCTTGCGCCAACTTTTCTTTCTCTTCTCTTTCTTTCTCCTCGCGCGCAGCCTTGGCTTTTTCTTCCGCCTGAAGACGGGCATTTTTTTCTTCCCCAAATTTCTGTTTTTCCAGTTTGCTCTTTTCTTCCTCAGCCTGTTTTTTAGCCAGTGCTTCCTGTTTCTCTTTTTCTTTCTTTTCGCGCAATGCTTTTTCTTCTGCCTCTCTTCTGGCTTTTTCTTCTGCTTTTATTTTTTCCTGTTCAGCCTGTTCTTTTTCAAAGGCTTCTTTTTCTTTCTCTTCGTTTGCTGCTGCCCTGGCTTCTGCCTCTGCTTTTAATCGCATCCGTTCCTGCTTCATCGCCAGTTGCTCTGCCGCAATGGAATCTTCCACCTGTTTGGCACGCAAGGCCTCTGCCTCCCTTGCTTCTCTTCTCATTTTTTCCAGGCGGGCATCTTCTTCCTTTTTCAATGCTTCAGCTTTTGCCGCCTGCTCCTCTGCATCCTGCTTTGCCTTGGCTGCCAGCGCTGCACTGATCTTTCCGTTTTTGCGGAACTCTTCCAGTAAACTCAGGATGTTGGCCCGGTTGGTTTCCATGCTGTTTTTGTATTCCTGGTCGCTGTCAAAACCGTATGTATCTTCTGTATAGCTGATGCGTTCAGCCGCTTGCTCAATCAAGTCGGTGGTAAAGCCCTGCTCCGATTTTACCAACATCACATCGAGGTAATAGGCAGAAATCCCTTCTTCGAGTCGTTCTTTGGGTACCTCGGTGGAGAATACGATTCGGTAGGGGAGGTAACCCTTTTTGCTGTAAGTGATGGTGTACTCACGCTGAAACCGCATCTTAAAGGAATAGCTTCCATCATCGGCTGTATATTGCCTGAAGCCGCCACCTCCGGATTCGCTGATCTGCAGGTAGGCTCCCTTGGCTTCACCCTGGTCCACATTGATGTGTCCCTCTATCATCATGCTCTTTTCCTGCGCATATACCCTCCAGGTTCCGCAACTAAGTAAAAGCACCATGATGATGCGCCTGAGTGATTGGTGTAACATAAAGCGCGCAAATTTACACCGAAAGCCCCAATTGATGAAAGGTTTTACTTCCTGCCCATGCGCCGCTTGTACCATCGTTGTTTGTGTGTTTACTTTTCATAACGCCGCAAAAGGGTTTTTATGATATAAATCATCAAACAGGCTGCTTCAAATCATTTTCTTCTTTCTCTTCATCGCTCAACTTTGCTTTGTGAATGAACGCCGTACACATCGGAGGGGCATCCTTTTGCTTGTTGTGCTATTTGCCTTGCGGCTTCCCTTGCTGGCAAACAAGCTGCCCGGCCTTCCCCGCGACACCGGGGCTTATGTGTTGCGCATCTATGGCATTGTGCTTAACCAGCGCAACGACACTACCCTTAATTACGCAAGCGTGCTCTTGCTTCGTAACAACGACACCATCAGCTATTTTAGCTCCGACGACAACGGGGAGTTTGTGCTCAGGATTCCCGAACAGGGACGCTACCTCATGATTTTCGCACTGGAGGGTTTCCGACCCAAAAAAATTTCGATTGTGGCAGAGCAAATGCCCCCGGGCAAGCGCCTTAGCCTGCCCATCAGCATTGGTCTGTATGGAGAGAAGGAGCATTTTGAGCTGCAGTGGCAGCAACAGGTTTTTGCCACCCTGGTGTATGACCCTTCAAGCGGAAAATTCAGGAATGCCATCCTGGCCTCTCACATGGAGGAGCTGGAGTCGCTGCCCTTTACCCTGCTGGAGACAGATGATGTGGCTCCGCTGGATTGCTTTGTACAGGCCGATCCGCCGCGTGCTTTTGTGATCAGTCAGTTGCGACCACAACCGGGTCAGATTGTACTTCCCCTGGTGGAGGTCAGTCAGAAAAGACTCGACAATCACACAGTAATTACCCTTAAAATCACCGAGTTTGGAGAGGTAAACGAGTATCATAAAATCATTTACGATTGGGGCGGTGTGTTTTACAAACGCAACAACAACGACCTTTCCGAAGGGGCATTTTTCTTGAAAATCAAGGCTTTAAAAGCAGCCGGCCAATTGCCGCCCGAGGCATTTATCCTTCATAAAAAATAAGCACAGCCGGGGCAGGAGACAGAGTGGTGTAAGCAAATCACCTTACATTTGCCGCTGATGTCAAACATGGATAATGGTTTTAGTCCCGAGCCTTCCGATGCTTCCCAGGTGAAGCATGTATCGGGCATGTACGAAAACTGGTTTTTAGATTATGCTTCCTATGTGATTCTGGAGCGTGCAGTACCTTACGATTCGGATGGGCTGAAGCCCGTGCAGCGCAGGATTCTGCACTCGATGTGGGAAATGGAAGACGGCCGCTACAACAAGGTGGCCAATATCATCGGCAATTGCATGAAGTATCATCCGCATGGAGATGCCAGCATTGGCGATGCCCTTACCGGAATGGGGCAGAAAGACCTGCTCATTGATTGCCAGGGCAACTGGGGCAACATCCTTACCGGCGATTCGGCAGCCGCTTCAAGATACATCGAAGCCAGGCTCTCGAAGTTTGCCCTCGATGTGGCCTTTAACCCCAAGGTTACCCAATGGCAGCCCTCTTATGACGGCAGAAACAAGGAGCCCATGGCCCTGCCGCTAAAGTTTCCGCTGCTGCTGGCACAGGGTGTAGAAGGCATTGCGGTGGGACTTGCCTGTAAAATTCTTCCCCACAACTTCAACGAACTGATTGATGGTTGCATAGATACCCTGCGCGGCAAAAAGACGCATATCCTCCCTGATTTTCCCACGGGCGGATTGATGGATGCCGCCAACTACAACAATGGCCTGAGAGGTGGTAAGATTAAGGTACGCGCGCGGATCACCATCAACGAAAAAAAACAACTGGTGATTACCGAGATTCCTTTTGGTACCACCACCATTTCTTTGATTGATTCGATTCTGGCGGCCAATGAAAAAGACAAAATCAAGATCAAGAAGGTAGAGGACAATACTGCCGATAAAGTAGAAATCATCATTACCCTTCCTCCCGGTGTGTCGCCCGACAAGATGCTTGATGCCCTGTATGCCTTTACGGATTGCGAAGTATCTGTATCGCCCAATGCCTGTGTGATCAAAGATGAGAAACCCCTGTTTTTGGGTGTCAACGAAATCCTTCGCGACAGTGCCCTGCTCACCCGCGAGATCATCCGACGGGAATTGGAAATCATCAGAAACGAATTGCGGGAAGCCTATTTCTTTTCTTCCCTCGAAAAATTATTCATCCGCGAAGAGATGTACATCGACTTTAAAAAGTACGATGACAAGGAAACGCTGTTTGTTTATCTGCGCAAGTGTTTTGAGAAGTTCCGCAAGCAACTGCTGCGCGAGATTACCGATGAGGATTTTGAGAAACTCACACAGATCCCCATGATTCGTATCACCCGCTTTGATACCAAAAAGGCGGACGAAAAAATGAAGTCGCTGGATGAGCAGATCAAAGAGAAAGAGCAACAGCTTGCCAACCTCACCGAATACACCATTGAGTTTTACAAAAACCTAAAAAAGAAATACGGCAAAGGAAGGGAGCGCAAAACAGAAATTCGCAATTTTGAAAATATTGTGGCAGCCAAGGTGGTAATTGCCTCCGAAAAACTGTATGTAAACCGGACCGAAGGCTTCGTGGGCTATGGCATTAAAAAGGATGAGTATGTGTGCGATTGCTCTACCATCGACGACATCATCATCATCAGGGCCGATGGTATTTGCAAGGTCATTAAGGTGAGTGAGAAAGCTTTTGTTGGCAAAGATATTCTGCATGTGGCAGTGTTTGCCCGCAACGACGACCGCACCATCTACAACATGGTTTATCAGGATGGTCCCAAAGGCAATATCATGATGAAGCGTTTTCCGGTAACGGGTGTTACCCGCGACAAGGAATACGACCTCACCCGCGGCAACAAAGGTTCTAAAATCTGGTACCTCACCGCCAATCCCAACGGAGAATCAGAGGTGGTAACAGTGATGCTGAAGCCTTTGCCTAACATCAAAAAAACACAGTTCGACATCGATTTTTCTGAGCTCGCCATCAAGGGTCGCAACTCGCAGGGAAATATCGTAACCAAATACGCGGTAAAAAAAATCACGCAAAAACAAAAAGGTCTGAGCACGCTCGGCGCACGCATGATCTGGTTCGACGACAGTGTGCAGCGCCTGAATGTAGATGCACGAGGAACCTACCTTGGCGATTTTTCCGGTGACGACCGCATCTTGTCCATCTCACAAAAAGGGTATTACCGCCTGCACAATTTTGACCTGAGCAATCATTTCGACGAGGACCTCGTGCTCATTGAAAAGTTTGATCCGCAGAAACCCCTTACTGTTGTGTATTTCGACGGCATTAAAAAAGAGTATTTCGTGAAGCGATTTGTGCCGGAGCTCACAGATAAAATAGTTTCTTTTTTACCTGAAGGAGAAGGATCTTACACCGAACTGGTAACAACCCAGTCAAAACCGGAAGTAGAAATTTATTTCGGCAAAAGCAAGGGCAAAAACCAGCCTGATTTGTCCATCAAACTCTATGAGCTGGAGGAGATAAAAAACATCAAGGCAAAAGGCAAAAAACTGGGTGCCGGCAAGTTCAAAGAAATCAACCTCAAGGCTGATGAAAATGAGCAGAAACCCAAACCTGAAGATGCTTCGGCAGAGGCCAAGGTAAACTTTGACCGCATCAGCCAGATTCGCCAACAGCTCGATGACATGGACAACCAGATGACCCTGGATTTTTAAAACCTGCATGCAGATTTTCTCAGGCTGTTCTCTCCTTTCTGCTCATGCTTTTTTCGCAGGAGCAGACCCTTGCAAAAATAGGAGTCTTGCCTGTGGCTGTGCTGAAAAGCCATTGCGCAGCAACCTGTAAACCCAATTGAAATAACAGGGACATAAGCACTGCTAAACAATGGATTGCTGTTACACAAATCCAAGGTTGGTCAATGATGGCTCTAAAGCAATTCAGTGATGATTGTTCATCCTTCCCATCCTGCTTCAAACAGAAATTGTTTTTTATGTAGAAGGAAGTTGTCTTGCGGATGATCAATGCATTTGTTCTCTTGCGCCACCGCGATTCCTAAGGTATTCCTCTTGCAGTTGCCTGCTGGTTTTGCTGCTGCCGTCATGGCTCCAGCCCGGAGGCATAAACACATATTTTAATCGCGTAAGCAAAGGCAAGGGGCGCCTCAGGTCATGGTAAATTGCCCGCCACTCATGCATCACCACATGAACCGGATGATGCGGGTGGTCCAGCTTTTTGGTGAGTCCGTATGCAATAGGCTCTTCTCTGTTGTCTTCCGGTTCGAAGGTACCAAACAGCTTGTCCCAGAAAATAAAAACCATGCCCATGTTTTTGTCTAAATACTTAATGTTACTGGCATGATGCACCCTGTGATGCGAAGGGGTGGCAAGGATATACTCTAAGAATCCCAGCTTGTTTACATATTCCGTATGGATGAGGATGCCGTAGATCTGTGTGGCAGAGTACATAAACATGATGTCCCATGTTTTAAATCCCATGAACGCAAGCGGAATAAAATACACAAAGCGATACAGGGGCTGAAACACGCTCGAACGAAATCCGGTGGTTAGGTTAAACTTGTCGGAAGAATGATGTGTAACATGCACTGCCCAGAACAAACGGCAGTAGTGATCGATGCGATGTTCCCAGTAAAAAGCAAAATCCTCAAACAGCAACAAGAGCATCCAATACAGCCAGATGTTTTCAATCTGCATGACCCTATATTCGTACAATCCGCCAAGCACAATCAGTACCAAACCCTTCATCAGCAGATCCAGTAAAAAATTAAGTGTGCTCAGATACACATTCGTCACTGTGTCTTTGGTGGTGTAATAGTGCCTGTTGTGCACATAGCTCATGAGTATTTCTATGCCAATTACGATGGCATAGAGCGGAGTGGCCGACAGCACCAGTGTCTGGATGTTGTCTTGTGTCATCAGTGTGCTTTTTCTGATTGCAATTTGTCTTTAAACACCTTGCGGAATTTTTCCACTTTGGGCTTGATGATCATACGGCAATAAGGTTCATCTCCGTTGATGGCAAAGTATTGCTTGTGGTAATCTTCGGCGGGATAAAATTCGGTAAAGGCAGTGATTTCAGTAATCACCGGATTGGCAAAGGCACCCGAACGGTTGAGCTCGAGCAGGTATTTTTCTGCCAGCATTTTTTGTTCTTCGTTGTGGTAAAAAATCGCGCTGCGGTATTGGCTTCCAATATCGTTTCCCTGCCTGTTGGGCGTGGTGGGGTCATGCGTTTGCCAGAATACGGAGAGCAGGGTTTCGAAGGAGATGATCTTGGGGTCGTAAATAACGCGACATACTTCGGCATGGCCTGTATTGCCATTGCACACTTCCTTGTAAGATGGATTTTTAATGTGTCCGCCGGAATAGCCTGGCAGCACTTGCAGCACGCCTTTAAGTTCTGTAAAAATGGCCTCTACGCACCAAAAACAGCCTGCTCCAAAGGTGGCAGTGTCGGCACCTGCGGGAATGGTTTGTGTGTTCATCGGTATTTGCTTTGTTTGGCTGCCGGCTCCATGGCACGACAACAAGATAAAAACACCCAAAAGGGCAAAAAGTTGTTTCATGTTTGCAATACATCCTGCATGGTAAATACTCCTTTTTTTCCGGGCAGCCATTCTGCAGCGAGCACAGCGCCCAGGGCAAAGCCCTTGCGAGAAAAGGCTTCATGTTCGATGCGGATGGCATCGTTCTTGCTTTTGTATTCCACCCGGTGGATGCCGGTTACTGCATCTTTTCTGATGGCACTCAAGGCAAAAAGGTCTTCGCCGTACACAGGTTCATCGCCCTGCAGCCGGAAGCGGGGTTCTTCCAGGCCGGTTTGCTGCATGATGTCGTTCTTAAGTGATATGGCCGTACCACTGGGCGCATCCAGCTTATGGATGTGATGCACCTCTTC
>JBEICQ010000069.1:0-10419 GCA_040383885.1 Flavobacteriales bacterium
CACCGAGATTTACAGTAGAGCGCGATGCAACGGAAGGACATCCGCAATCAGCGCCGAGGTTAGATTGAGCCATTGTGGCTCCAAATCCTGCAAGAATAAATCCTGCAACGAGTGTTGAAATTTTTTTCATTTTTTGTTTCTTGAGTGTGCACAAAATTCATTGTAGGGCTTTAAGTACACTACTCTTTTAATTTATCATTTCCTTAATTCTATATTAAGTAATTTAAGATAAGGTTATGAATATTATCAAATTTTTTTTAAAAAATAAGTGTGATAAAACCAACAATAAGAAAAATGAGTTTTAGATAGAGTATCTAAAAAATTCAAATTGTTTTTTCTGAAAATTGTCCTGTAAAAAATGTGTAAAAAATTAAATTAATCTTTTACGCATCTTACGAACATGCCATATCGGGCATTGGTTTTTTCTCTGAAAATTGAATTGTTCTTATAATCCATATAACGATAGTAGCAAGTGGAATCGGTAAGCTCTAATGCCCACCAGAAGCCCATCCTGTTAATGCCACCTTCCGCTGCATTACCCTTGGGCAGAATCACTCCGCCTGCCATGGCGCTAAACCCTGATTCGTTTTCAGACCAAACATCCCCGTATCTTGACCAACCCTGAGGTGATGATATTTTTAACTTGCCTGCCAGGCCGTTTGCACGCCAGCCTGTTTTTTCCAATTCTGAGCCGGCACAACCAATTGTAGTTTCCAGTTTTTTCCAATCTTCTTCAGTAGCAACATGCCATCCTGCCGGAGCAAGACCCGATGGGTGAAGAATGGCCTTGAGGTTGTAGTAGTGGCCCTTGGCTGTTGCTTCTCCTCTTCTGTATCCATCCTTCCCATGCAACCATTTGTCGGGATTATCTAAATGGTTAATGGCAGAACCATCTCTGTAATTTGTTACCGCTAAGTCCTCTGTTGTCCACCATTGCTCCCCAATTTTTATGATACCGAGGTAGTTTCCGTCTATGTCTTTAATGCTGTCTGTAGGTAGAGGAGAAGCGAGAATTGTTTCTGTTTTTTTACATGAGACCATCGCCATCCCAAATACAAAAAGTACAAGTATCAAAAACAAAATAAACCTGGTACCTATTTTCATGGATCAATTTTGATGAAAGGTTTTCTGTAAGTGATGTTGTTAATTTCTGTGGAGAAAAAATAAAAGCCCGGCTTTATTTCTTTGATGTCCCAGACAAGAGAATTTACTTTTCCGGGAAGCACGGCAGCCTGAATAGTTTTTATAGAATTACCGGTAAAATCATTGATGCTGAATGTAAGCTGAGGTACTTTTTGACTTGCATAAGAGATGTTTAGTATGTCCTGACAAGGATTTGGAAACAAAAAGAATTCGTCTAATGGATTGTATTGCGGGCAGACTGTTTCAATCGGTCTGTCATTGCAATTGCCCGGATAGCAGCAAAGTGAGGCAACATTAAAATTGGCATTTGCATCATAGTTACAAGCATTCTTGTCTGTGCATCCCAACACAATTTTTGTTTTACAGGAATCTTCGAAATTACATGCATACCGGTCACTGTATTCGAGATAATCCTTGTTGAGGCAACCACAAACAAAAGGATAGCTCAGAAAAGGACTGAACTTTTCGAAGCCGGCGTTTGCACTTACCACTGAATCGGATACATAGCTGAAGGTAGTCATGGAATTATTAAAAAGATATTCAATTTCTAAGTTCAGTTTGAAGCTGATTTCCCCGCTTGTGGTAAGCTGCAGAAGCAAAACCTGATTTGAGTCGGCTATTGCACCCTCAATGCCCGAAGAGTTCTGAAGCAGCATATCGTTCGATTCAAAAATATTTGCCGGAATAAGAGAGCCAAAAATGCTTGAATCATTTTGGCCGATTAAGTCAATAATGCCCACATGCGAATAGGATCCGGTGACTGCTCCCGGCATGAGACCATCGGCAGATGTTAAAGGTCTTCCGGCTTCTGCAGCCTGGTTAATTAATAAACCACTACTAACATTTTCACTTCCCCCATCGTTGTTTATACCACCTATGATGGAACCATCTGTATCTGCTGATTTAGGAATTCCATGCAAGGTTTGTGATCCATATTGGCAGGCTTTACCAAGAGTAATATAAGTGTCTAATGCGGTAGTGTTTTTCCTCAATCTTGAAGAGGTGTTTTCGTAACCAAAGGTTTTTCCATATGAGGCATTGTTAAAAAAGGGTGCTGTAGAGGTTATTTTGATGTTGTGCTGAGCATTTCCAAATATCTTTTTGAGTTTTGAGCCGGGCTTCATGTCTGCATAAATCCTGTAAGTTTTGGTACCCGCAGCAATTCCGCCTCCAAGTGTGTCGCCCGCATCGTTGGTATCTGAAACATAATAGGTTTCTACAATTATTTTCTCCAACTGTGCATATGCATGTTGCATGCCCAGGACCAACAACACAGCAAGTATTTTTATGGGGTTGGGGATTTTATTCTTCATCACAATTTATAAGTAAAGGTTACGAAGTAAAAGCCGCGGGGAGTAAATACATCAAAGGTTTCTTTGCTGCCATCCGGGAAGATATATTCTCTCAAAACGGGTGCATTCAGCATATCTCTTACCGATATCGCCACCTGGTAATGCCTGCCTATTGGCTGCATGATTCTGGCATCGAGCAAATGCCTTGGCATTTCATACACATCAGGAAGTATGCTTGGAAGTTCAGAACTGATCACGAGTCTTTTGCCCTGGAGGTTGTAAGAGGCGCTAAGCACAGTTTTTATTTTTGGCAAGGTATAGGTCATCATCAGGTTAACGACAAACGGCGCCTGCCCAAACATCACCCTTCGCACCGTATCAATGGGTTGAAAAACTTTTTGACCGCCTGAAAGCAAAAACAGGTTTTGTACCAAATTGGTTTCAGATTTAATTAAGCTGAAATTGTTTCTGAATTCCAAATTCTTGAATAAAGTAAATTTTGCATCCCACTCAATACCTGTTACAAAGCTTTTGTCAGCATTTTGCCAGGTAAATCCGGGTCCGCTCAAAGTCATCTCAATGTGGTTCAGCAAATCTTTACGAAACAGACTGAGGGTAATAAAATCATTGTTGGAAAAGAAATGTTCCAGTCTCACATCATAATTTTGAACATACACAGATTTAAGGGAGGAATTGCCGAATACATTGGCCTGCAATTCAAAGTCATAAACAAATGTCTCCGATAATTCCCTGATGGAGGGTCTTGCTGTGGATCTTCCATAATTGAAACGAATATCGCTCACTGCTCCACTTTCGGGTGTATAAAATTTATAAACCAAACTTGCTGAAGGAAAAAAATCGAATGCACGGATCCTTCCCGGATTTACCAAAAAGAAATCGCCAGGTATTTCAAATCTTCTGGGATCATTTTCACGATACCCCAAAGAATCATATTTAGATACATCAGAGTTGATTCGTACTTGTTCAGTTCTTAAGCCACCATAGAATCTCAATCTTTTATTCACCGAAAAATCAACTGAGGCATACTGTGCCCATACCTTTTGGTAACCTGTGGTACGGTTGCTTGACAAATCATCTCTGTTATAACGAATGGGAACACTGATCTGACCCAGAAAATCAGGCATGATTCCAAAAGCATCCTTGCTAAAGAAATCATCAAAATGATTGATATCAAGCTGTTTGAGTCCGGGTGCACCTCCACCAAAAACCATGGTGTAGTTGTATTGGTCGTAATCTCGTGTTTGATGCGCGTAACTGCCGCCAATTTTGATTTTTCTTGAGAGTCCTTCTTTTTCAAAAATAGGACGCTCTGCATTGATTCGAAAATCGTAGGCGTTCTCTTGTAGGTACCTGTAAAACTTGGCGGCTCCGTCCGGTCCGAGTAAATATTGTTGCAATACTTTTTCTTCCGTAAATCTTAGCCGTTTAAAGTCGGGAGCATTGCTCTTTCCGAAAGTACCTGAGGCTCCGGCATCAATTTTAATCTTAAGCGTAGGTATAAACCATTTGTAGTTTAGTTGGTGAACAAAAACCCTTCTGCTCTCATAAAATTGTTCACGGTTATATCTGTTAAACTGATCACCCAGTGTATCTGAGCCACTTCTCAACCTGAGCGTTCCCGTAATGTTTGGCATAAATAAATAGGATACCGTGTGGTTATCACCGGCTTTGTAGGATACATTAAAGAGCGTACTCCATGAATTGTTTTCTCTTGACACTTCCTGGTCAGAATTAAAAGAAATAGCCTTTTGATTGTTACCATCAATAGCAACCCTTCTAAGGATAGAGGCCGGGTCGTATTGGATATTGGCACTGTATTTTCCGGCAATCAACCATCCCAGTTGTCGGCCATTGCCAAGCAGGTTGGTATTACCAAAGGTGAAGGACTGCGAAAGTGCAGGCGGAGCATTCCGGTATTTAAGGTCGAAGTTGGTGGGTATCGACTGGGCTTGCCTAACCGCTTCACTATTGAGGTTCGTAAAAGCTCTGTCGTAGTATTTTCCTTCTTTGTATGCCTCTCTTGCAAGGGCGAGTGCATCAGTGTTGTTAAAATCAGCTTTTTTTAGCAATCCGAGCTGAATATATCCGAGCTTTTCGAGATCCGGATTCCATTTGGTTTTATCCGAAATACCCAGGCTTTGGTAGTATCCTTCGAGTCCCAGTCCTTTCATCTGCTGGTAAAAGGTGGGGTCGTCATTCACCTCTGTAAAAGCCTTGTGGTTGTATTCCCTAAAGGTATTGTCGAATCCTAACCAATCGGTTGCACTTCGGTTTGCACTTAAAATGTTTTTTCCGGTGGTGTTCGCATTATAACCGATTTGTGTTTCTACCTGTACCACCAGGTTATCCGGAAAATCCTTTGTCTCTACTGATATATATGCGCCTGCCCAGTCTGCCGGCAAATCTGCGCTAACTGATTTGTTTACGATAATATTGTCAACGAGTGAAGCCGGAAAAATATCGAGTCTGAAATTGTTGGTGAAAGGATCGAGTGTAGGAATCTTGTATCCGTTTACCGAAGTTCGAATGTACCTGTCGCCAATACCTCTTACCGTAAAAAAATTACCGTTAGTAGATATGCCCGGAATTCTCGCCACAGCGGTTCCTACATTGGCATCCCCTGTTCTTTTTAAAACCTCCGAAGAAATATAATCAAAAGTAGTTACCGAATTGCGCTTGAGTTTATCAAAATAATAGTCTTTGGCTTTTTCTTGCTTGGCTTCAATCACCACTGTTTTAATTTCTTTGGCAGCCTCCTGAAGGTCTGCATTAACAATTACAACTTCCTTGGCATTGTCGAGTGTAATGATCTTTTCATAGCCGGAAAAACTCATCATGCTTACTTGCAGTGTATAGGTGCCGGGATTTTTTACCTTGAGTACATAGTTTCCGTCAAAGTCGGAAGCAACGGCATTGTCGGGCGACTCTTTCAGTTTTATCACTGCGCCTATGACCGGTTCTCCCATGGGGTCAGTAACTTTTCCTTTTACCAAAAAGGTTTGCTGCGCCATGAGTGGTTCAGCAGGCAAAAGAAAAAAAATCAGTACTGAAAGAAAGTAAAGAAGACGCATGCGATACGCAACAAATATTAGTTGCGGATTAGTTTTCGGGTAAGCATGGTCCCATTGATGTTCATGCGCAGAAAATACACTCCCGGACGCAAGTTGCTGATGTCAATCTCTTCGGTGCTTGATTTTTCTGTGAGAGAAGAAAGACTTGTCCTACTAATTTCATTTCCTCCAATACCATGTATACTCATATAATTTCCGGAATCTGCATGTCTGTATTCACAGGCAGGAAACTGAATACTAACCAGGTCAGAGGCAGGATTTGGATAAACGGATATTAAGGTATTCCATTTGCTTATTTGATCAAAGGAGGTAATCATGGAGGAGTTGTAAACCAGGGCAGGATGCACTATTTCATTCCCGGACGGATTTTCAGCCACATAATTTTCTACAATGTTGTTTGCGCTTCTAATCTGTAGGTTGAGTTTAAATGAAAAGATTCCATTGGTTGTTATTTGCGCAATTAGTACTTTATTGCTTAATGAATCAGGACCCATTGCACCGTTCAGTGATGCCCAAGAACCATTATCCACGGAGAAAATCATCCCTCCGGGGTTTACCGTATTCGTATTGTTAAACATATCCAGTAAGGGTGTAGGGATACCAACAAATGTTACTGTTGATGGATTGCCGGCCAATAAACCATCCTGCTGAGAAACAGGAATACCTGCCATTGGATTTTGTGATTGTAATACCTGAGGAGTGTAATTATTAACCGTAGTATTTACTCCATTGTCTTCCGTTTTTTCTATCCCGTAATGACCTGCACATGCAGCACCTACGGACAACCAGGAGTCGAGCATCACCGTATTTAATCGTGTTTGATTTTTCGTGTAGGTAGGTGAGGTATTTCCCCTGTCGGTATTATTAAAAAATCCTGTTGTGGTTTCAAATCGTAATTCATGTCCGGGGTTGCTGCCTGTAGGAGGCACACCATAGGCCGCCTGAAACACATAGCCCGGTAGCATATCTGCATATATTCTGTAGGTAACTGATCCTACCGGCAATACGCCTCCATCGGCATTTGCCAGAGTATCATTGGCTTCACTGATGTAGAATTTTTCTACGATGATGTTTTCGAGACCAACTGTAGGTTGAGCCGTTGAACTCAGGGAAAGAAATAGCCCACAAAGAAAAAAGAAGATAGCGTTTTTCATAACCGCAAACTTATGTCTGCGATTTTTTCAGTGTTTTAAGATAATCTTAACTTATTGTTATGGTGTTTCTTTAATTCTTAACGATTTTATATCGATCAGATATGTTTTTTCCTTCATCAGCGATTTCCAAAATATAAATTCCACTGTTCAAAATTTGCAAATCCATCCTGGTAACTTCTTTCATTGAATCAATCATTTTACTGAAAATTAATTTCCCTGCCATATTAAAAAGACGAATCATTTTATACTCGCTGAAATTTGTGGAATGTCTGAGGGAAGCGATGCTTATATAATCAGTAAAAGGATTCGGAGAAACGCTCCATGCCGGATTCCTGTCAGACGCGAAAATAGTGCTGCTGCCCGCAGTTGTATCAGATACAAAATTAAGCTCGGGGAAAAGAATTTCAGTACCGCTTGGATTCTCCGCTACATACTTCTCAACAAGGGGTCCGTTAGGCGTAATCTTTCTAATTTGAATATTTAGCTTGAATGTTAGTTTACCATTGGTGGTAATTTGCGCCAACAGTACTTTGTTAGAGAGACTATCATATCCCACTGATCCGGCCAAGCTGGCCCAGGATCCGTTATCGCTGGAAAAGAGGGGTCCATCATTTAAATCATTGAAGACATCTGGAGTGATGCCAACGAAAGTTACAGGGGAGGGAGTTCCTGAGAATTTACCATCCACAACCTGTAAGGGTATTCCCGCCAGGGCATTGTTGTTTTGCAATATCTGGGGTGAGTAACTGTTGATGATGGTATTCAAACTGTCATCCTCATCTTTCGGCACGGCAATACAAGTATTGCAACTACCCCCCACAGAAAGATATGAGTCGAGCATCACGGTATTGTCTGCACACTGGTTGAGCGTGAATGTTGGGGAAGTATTCCCTCTGTCGAGATTGTTGAAAAAAAATGTGCCGGTTTGTATACGCATCTCATGCCCGGCCTCACCATACACAGCCTGAAACTGATATCCAGGGAGCATATCCGCAAAGATGCGGTAAGTGACCGAACCCACAGGTAAGATTCCGCCATCTGCGTTTGCCACTGTATCATTGGCATTGCTGATGTAGTATGTTTCTACTTCTACATGTTCCAGCCCGTTTTGTGCGCTGCTAATAATTGTAGAACAAATAGCGAAAAGGAAAAGGCATATGTTTTTTTTCATCATGCAAAGTTGTTAAGACATGGAATTTGAATGTTTAAGTTAATGTTATGGTTTAATTAAATAGATGTATACGAATTGTTACCACCTCTTAAATTAGCTGTCTATATTTGTAATAGAACATGTATCATTTCAATTCACAACTTTCTGTCAGATTCTTTTTTTTTCTCTACCATGTAGTTTTTTTATTTATCAAGACGCTTTCGCCCAATTTCCTCCTGCCGCGGGTTTATCAGGCAGTACCGCCATCTATAAAGACAGTTCCTGTTTGATTTATTTTGCAAATCAGTGTACTTATTTTCCGGGTTATAAAAATATTGCCAGCCCCGATTCAGGCAGATTGGCTGCAGCTGATGTCTCTGCTGCGCTCGGTCGTCCGGATGGAGTCAGTCTGAGTCTGGGTGATTCCGGTTATGTTATCATACCGCTTAATACACCCCTTTACAATGAGGCAGGTTTTGATTTTGCCGTTTTCGAAAATTCATTCAGCGATCAGTTTCTTGAACTGGCATTTGTGGAAGTGAGCTCAGACGGTTCACACTTCCTGCGTTTTCCGTCTTATTCTTTCACACCTGTGAATATTCAACAAGGGCCTTTCGACAACAACATGCAGGCAAGTTTATTGCACAACCTCGCCGGCAAGTACCGTGGTTTGTATGGCACTCCTTTTGATTTGGATGATTTGCCTGATTCAGCCTGGTTAAACAAGGACAGCATCATTGCCATCAGAATCACCGATGTGATTGGGAGCATTGATTCCCTTTATGCCTCCAGAGATGCAGAAGGAAAAGTCATCAATGATCCTTTTCCTACGCCATTTACCTCAGGTGGCTTTGATCTGGACGGTATTGGATTTATCCATGCCCGATTTACATCATCTTCTTCACAGGAAAAAAAACTTATCCCGTTTTTCTTTCCATCCTTTTGCAGTGCTGGCCAAGCGATTCATTTTACAGAGGGAGTTGGAGCAGCGGATGTCATCTCCATTTATGATATACATGGACATCTCATCAAAAACATTTTATCTGACGAAAAATGGACACCCGATTTGGCCGATGGTGCCTACATTCTTCGCTGCAACACAAGAAAAGGCGTATTAACGGGAAAGTTATTGGTAGGGACTTATTAATTCCTCACTGGCAATGGTTGTGATGTTTCTTCTTTAAAAGACTCCTGTGCTTAGCAGAACGAGCGTACATGCATCTTCCCATGCGATTCCCTTTTGGTTGAGTAATTGTTGCAGCTCCGGATTTTCTGTGCCAGGGTTAAAGATGATTCTGCGGGGTTTTAAATCCAGTAGCTTGGTATAATAGTTTTTTTGTTTTTCCGAACTGAGATAGAGGGTAACGGTATCGAAGGATTTGTTTACAGGCCATATTTTTTCAATGGGACTTCCTCCGGCATCTCCCGCTGAGATGCCCAGAGCATATACCTCATGTTTGTGTTGCAGAAGCATGCGGCAGGCCTTATTGGCATATCTGTCCGGGTTGGAGGACGCACCCAGGATAAGTACTTTTTCAGTCATGTGTTTTTTGCATTTTGTCTGTTGAATGAATAATCCACTTGCCGGATTCATAATCCACTTCAATCAGTCCCCAGGAAATAAATGAAGCCAGTTTTCGTATCAACAGATGTCTGGGTAAACGAATATGCTTTTGAATTTTATTCAAATTCGTGCTGCCACTACTTTCTATCCACTCCAGCATTTTCATGTCATTTCCGCTGTGTCTGTATCCCGAGGGCAGGGCAGTTTTTGGAGTGGTTCTCACGCATTGCAAAAGGGGAGGCATCAGCACATTCTGATCATGTATGCGCATATAGGTAAGCCATTGACCGGACTCATCTTTTGCTTTAAAAATTCTGGAGGCATCGGAGCGAAAACTTGCAACGAGCACTTTTTTTTCTCGTGATTGCAAAATTTCCAGCTTGTAATCAGGTACCGGCGAAGTGTACACTTCTGCTGCCGATTCAATCATGTAGGCTTCCTCTTCCGGATTTACGCCACTGATGTTCCCATTGTCTTTTACGCCAATGAGCAATCGTCCGCCGGATGAATTACAAAATGCAGAGATGCTGATGGCAATTTTGGCGGCTGAATCAATCCTGAATTTAAAGTCCTGCTCCAAGTGCTCACCCTGTTCAATCCAAGTATGTAACAGGTCAGACATGGTTGATTATTTTCCCAAATCGCTTCTTGAGAACATCAGAGGCAGGATATTTTTCACTCCATCAATCTTGTAAACAGGTCCTGATGCACCCATCAAAAGAAGACAAATGGGCTGATTAAATTTCATCTCATATTCTGCAAGTACTTGTCTGCATGCGCCACAGGGGGAGATGGGTTGAATCAATTCTCGGCCGGGGGTATGCGCAACTACCGCCATGCAAATTACTTTTGCACCCGGATGCGTGGCTGAAGCAGAGAAGATGGCCACCCGTTCTGCGCATATCCCGCTGGGATAGGCAGCATTTTCCTGATTATTGCCCAGGCAGATTTCCCCATTGTCAAGACGGAGGGCGGCTCCCACAAAAAAGTTTGAATAGGGGGCATAGGCCATTTTAGATGCCCG
>JBEICQ010000070.1:0-10319 GCA_040383885.1 Flavobacteriales bacterium
CCAGATTTAAAACATAAGCAATTCTCACTTGTGTTTTTCCATCGGCTGCATGCGAATAAAATCCGGAAGCAGGCGCCAGCATAAGGGTTTGGCCTTCGTAAGAGAAATCCTCAAGAAGCCATTGGCAAAAGGTATCGGCATCGTCTACAGGAAGACTGGCCATGCAATAAAAGGCTCCGGAGGGTTTTGGACAAAACACACCCTTCATACGGTTCAACCTTTCTACAACATAATCTCTGCGGCGGGTATATTCCGCCAATACATTTTCAAAATAAATCCGGGGAGTGTCAAGGGCGGCTTCTGCAGCCACTTGTCCGAAAGTAGGCGGACTTAACCTTGCCTGGGCAAATTTGAGGGCGTTCTGCATCACACTTTTATTGCGGGTGATCAATGCTCCGATGCGCGCTCCGCAGGCTGAATAACGCTTGGATATGCTGTCGAGCAATACGGTATTTTCCTCAATGCCCTCCAGGTGCATCACTGAAACATAGGGCTTGCCATCGTAACAGAATTCTCTGTATACCTCATCAGAAAGTAAAAACAAATCATGCTTTTTAACGAGGTTTTTCAGTGATTCCAACTCTTCGCGGGTATAAAGATATCCGGTGGGATTTCCCGGATTGCACAGCATGATGGCTTTTGTTTTTGGAGTGATCAGGGATTCAAAAGAGGAAATGGGAGGCAGGGCAAACCCTGTGGAGATGTCTGATTTCACTGCCACCACTTTTACATCTGCTTGTCTGGAAAACCCGTTGTAATTGGCATAAAATGGTTCAGGAATAATGATTTCATCACCCGCGTTCAGGCAGGTCATCATGGCAATTTCAATGGCTTCACTGCCGCCTGTGGTAATGAGGATGTCTTCATAACTCAGTTGAATACCAAAGGTTTGATAGTAGCCCGTGAGCTTTCTGCGATAACTCTCGATGCCCGCGGAGTGGCTGTACTCAACAATCCTGGGTGCGAAATCATGAATGGCTTTGAGCATGATCTCCGGAGTTTCTATATCAGGTTGTCCAATGTTGAGGTGGTAAATGCTGATGCCGTTTTTTTTTGCTTTCTCTGCAAAGGGAACGAGCTTGCGTATGGGAGAGGCCGGCATGGCCAGGGCTTTTTCGGATATTTGGGGCATGCTGTTGAGTTCTTTCGAGCCTCAAAGATGGGCTATTTTGAGCAGAATTAAAACAAAAAAAGCCATCGATGACGATGGCTCTTTGGAGGCATTTAATAAAACTTTATCAGTGTCCTTGTGCTGGAGCTGCATTGGCATCAGGTTTCACAGTGCCTTTGATGCGAAGGATTTTAGAAGCTGTTTTTGCGTTGGAGGAAACAGTAATGGTCTTTTCGAATGGTCCCACTCGATCTGTTGCATATTTCACTTTTATTTCAGCTGATGCTCCGGGCTTAATAGGCTCTTTTGGCCAGGTAGGTACAGTACATCCGCAAGAACCCTGGCAGTTGGTAATGATGAGAGGTTCCTTGCCGGTGTTCTTGAAGGTGAAGGCGCGATTGCCATCTGCATTGTGCTCAATGGTTCCGTAATCAATCACATCACTGGTGAAAGTAATCTCGGCAGCATTTGGGTTTGCATTGCCTGCATTGTCTTGGGCCTTTAAAGCAAAGGCGCTGATCAGTAAGAAACTGAGTGAGAAAAGTGTGCTTTTCATGTTGTTTGGTTGTTATTTGATTGTGATTTTATCTTATTTGGTGTTTTCAAGAGGCATACCCGATGAAACTTTTTTCGCAGGAAATGTCTCTTCTTCGGCTTTTGCATTTACTACCCCTTTAATGGTTAGAGTTTTCGTTCCTGAGTTTGCATTGGATGTAACCGTTACTGTCTTGTTGAAGGTTCCTACCCGTTTTGTATCATAACTTACTTTCAGCAATCCTTGGCCGCCCGGAGGAATAGGCTCTTTTGGGTAACTGGGTACTGTGCATCCGCAACTTCCCCTGGCTCCACTGATCACCAAAGGTTCTTTTCCGTTATTAGTGAATTTGAATTCATATATCCCATTGGCACCCTGGTCTATGGTACCATAATCATGCAGTTCTTTTTCGAATTTGATGTCAGCCATGGATGCAGGCGCGGCTGTAGGAGCAGAACTCTTTTCCTGGGCAGTGGCCTCACCAAAAGCCAAACACATGCCGAGGAGGACGGGTGTGAGGAGGGATGAAATTTTCATGCTGTTTGTTTAACGAAAACTGTGCCAAAAATAAAACTATTCCCGAAATTAACATTTCATCCGCTGATTTACCTTGTTTAAAACACATTACATTTGCCTGCAGATCTCCTTATGATTAAAAATGTAACTGTTATTGGTGCCGGAACCATGGGTAATGGTATCGCGCATGTATTTGCCCAGCACGGGTTTCGTACTTATCTCTTCGATATCTCTGAATCATCCCTTCAAAAAGGCAGGGCAAAAATTGAAATCAATCTGGACAGGATGCTTGCCAAGGGAAGCATCAGTGCAGAAGTTAAAACACAAGCGCTTGAAAACCTGCATACCGGCACATCTCTGGAAGAGGCTTGTAAGGATGCAGACCTCGTGGTGGAGGCAGCCACCGAAAAGGTGGAACTGAAGTTGGATATTTTTTCCCGCCTGGATGCCTTGTGCAAACCCGGATGTATCCTTGCAAGCAATACCTCTTCTATCCCAATTACCCGCATCGCTGCAGCCACCGCTCGACCGGAAAATGTGATTGGAATGCATTTCATGAATCCTGTCCCGCTCATGAAACTGGTGGAAGTTATTCGGGGCTATCTTACCTCTGCAGATGTTTGTAAAACCATCATGGAGCTCTCTGTGCAATTATCCAAGACTCCGACTGAGGTAAATGATTACCCCGGATTTATATCAAACCGCATTCTGATGCCCATGATCAACGAGGCCATTTGTTCTCTCTACGAAGGGGTTGCAGGAGTTTCGGAAATCGATACCGTAATGAAGCTGGGAATGGCTCATCCCATGGGGCCGCTTCAGCTTGCCGATTTTATTGGGCTGGATACTTGTTTGAGCATCCTGAGAGTACTTCATGATGGATTTGGCAATCCTAAGTATGCGCCTTGCCCGCTATTGGTAAATATGGTTACCTCCAAACAGTTGGGGGTAAAATCCGGAGCAGGATTTTATTCCTACGACGATAAAGGAAAACCCCTTCAGGTGAGCCCAAGGTTCAGGAATCTCTCCTGATAAAAACCTTGAATAAGTCCTTTTCATCCCTCTGATTTTAAGAGAGCAAAACAATTGCTCTTGGGCAATAATAAATAACCCCGGGTGTTATTTCCCGGGGTTTGCTTTTGATGATTCTAATCTCTCCTTTATCTTCCTGAAAATACAAGTTTTCCACCACCCATTTTGTCTCCTCCGGAGATTTGATAAAAATAATACCCCGGCTGAACAACTTGTCCAAGTTCATTTTCCCCATTCCACTCTACATTGTAATTGCCGGAGAATGAACGCTGAGGCTGCATCACACGAATGGTTTTTCCGGTGATATCATTGATCCTTACTACCGGAATTTCATTACCCTCAGAGCGGAATGAAATCATGGTAGTTTGTTCAAATGGATTGGGAAAGACAGAAGAGGAAACATTGGCAAAAGAAGGCTGTCTGATACCCACTATATCAATGCTCATATCAGGCACAGGCATGGGCTGATCTGTAAATACCCTGAATTCACCCGGCTGTAATGGAATCGTCATTCCTACATCTGTTACATTGATGGTTTCCCCTGTAAAATAATTGTACCAATTTCCGGTATGTTGAAATCCTGTGTAGGTATTCTGAGGAACCACATCCATATTTCCAATCACGCAGGTGTTCATCTGGTTGTCGTTTACATACAATTGTTTTTGCAAACCAAAAGCAGAAATGTTGAAATTAGAAGTACGGTAGGAGGTGCTCATTCTTTTTAATTTGTGCACTGCCGCCCACACATTGTAACAGTATTGTCTTTTAGGTTGATTGTAATATTCCCACCAGCGATTGGGTTTAGGTGCTGTTCGTCCGCCATAGTTTATCCCCGTATCATAGGCAAGTTCTTCGAACTGCCATAACATTTTTGGTCCGGGCGTGAGCATCAGAAAGGGTGCTACCAGTGCCGCACGCTCCGGCATCACCTCCACATCACGGGTATTGTAACTGCCATTGGAATTTCCATACCATTTTGTGGCATAGGCTATCCGTTCTTCATCATGACTTTCAGCAAAACCAACCAGGTTGTGATAAGCAAATCCCCTTGCATGATGACTGATGCCCCATGTGAAATCAGAACTCTGCTGATATCCCATGGCCATCTGGCTGAACTCATGAGTGGCTTTTCCCCAAAACATGCATCCGTTGGCTGCAAGAGTTGCTTCTTCCTGTTGACCACCAAAGTGTTCCATGATGGCATAGAGACCCGGATGCTTTTGCCACATCCTGTTAACCATCCTGTTGAGTAAATTAATACGAGATTGATCATAGTTGCCCCATGCTGCAACATCGGTACCCGAATAGGTTTGGGTAAGTCCTTTAGACAAATCAAAACGATATCCATCTATTTTATAGTGCTCTGCCCAGTATGAAAGCACCGTGTCTACCATGGCCTGTACATAAGGACTTTCATGGTTCATGTCATAACCAACATTAAATGGGTGTGTAGGTTGCACATTGCAATAAGGACTGTTACTCGCAGGTTCTCCTCTTGCTTCGTTCCACCATAGCCTTGCATAAGGAGATGGACCCCAGCAATGATTGAATACAATGTCAAGGATGACCGCAATGCCATTAGCATGCAATGTATCAATAAGTTGCTTCAGCGTGTTTTTTGGACCATAATATTTATCCACTGCAAGAAAAAATGTGGGACTGTATCCCCAGGAATTGTTTCCTTCAAATTCTGTCCAGGGCATAAATTCAACGGCATTGATGCCAAGTTTTTTTAGGTACTTGATGGAGTCAATAATTGATTTGTAATCATGACGGGGTACAAAATCCCGCACCAGCAATTCATAGATCACAAGGTCTCTGCTGTCGGGTTTCTGAAAATTGGTGATGGCCCAATTGTAGGGCTGCTGGGCAGTTTGTAAAACAGAAACTTTCTCAGCCGTTTTTCCATCCGGATAGGGAATCAGGTTGGGAAATATCACAGGAGAAATTTGTGCATCAGCCCCCGGCTCCAGTATCTTATCACACATAGGATCTCCTACACGGATTTCGTCGTCAACATAGAACTGATACCTCACTTCGTTGCCCACCGGTAATCCATTAATTCGCAGCCAGTAACTGTTACCATCAGTGGTCTTGTTCATGAGATAGGCGTTGTCTATTTCCCAGTTGTTAAAATCGCCAATCACATATACATGGTCATGGAGAGGAGCAACAAGCATAAGTGTAACGGAAGTATCGCCCGGATGATAATTAATTCCTGACCTTATTCCCTGGGGAGGATTTTGAATGTTGTTGGCCGGACGCACCACATAGTAGGTGGAATCTCTGACGGTTCCGTTGGCGTTTTGAATGACATATTTTAACCAATGCTTTCCGGGCGCACTAACTGTGATGTTTGCAAAAATTTCATTGGTGCCATTCTGCTGGGCAATCAAATTACCGTTGCGATAAAGGTTGATAAAACTCGATTGATTGGCTCGCACCCTAAACTGAAAGTTTTGTCCTAAAGTAACCACTCTGCCATTCTCAACAGGAGATACAATGCTCCCAGCAAGATTTCTACTCCTGTATATCGGAATAAAAATATCAGAATTGTCGGCATTTTTTCCCACCTGTGTTCCTGCACGGTTTCTAAATACCATAGCCAGAGCCCTTACTCTCTCATTGTTAGACATCCCATAAAAAACAGTAGGACGGAAAGTTATTCGGTAAGTGTTAGGAGCAATGCGTGGCATATGAACTGTAGAGTCCGGAAATGCCCAAAGCGTTTTGATGAACCTCCAGTTGGAGGATTTTCCACTGAAATTGTTGATGACTCCTGTATGTATAAAGACGGAATCATTAAAGTTGTTGAGCGCCCCGTTACCCTGATTGGCGTAGTATGTGATGGTGATGGTATCAGTGATGGTCGGAAAGGAGGGTGTAACCGTAACTACCTGCGCATGCAGAAGAGAAGGAAACAGAAGGATGATAAAAACCGCGAGGCGTTTCATAATTGTTGTTATTTTTTCAGTACAATTTTGTCAGTAACAGTTTTGTTTCCGGAGCTTATCCTTATGAAGTACAATCCGCTGTCGACTGCCTCTCCCGCATCGTTGTTGCCTTGCCAGTTGAAGCTTTGCGGTCCTTGAGCCAGGATTCCGGATGACAGTGTGCGGATGCGCGTTCCCTTCGTATCAAAAATTTCTACCATACATGGGTGACGGTTGTCTTCGAGGTAGAACTCCACCCTTGTACTTTGCGCAAAAGGATTTGGGAAGATTTTGGGCGCATAGATAAATGTTTCACGCTCCTGCATTCCCTGAGGCACACCGTCAATGATTTTTTGAAATGAGATAGGTCCTGTTCTCCATGCAGAATAATCCTGACTTTGAATCACCTCCGGACTTCCGGTGTTTAATTTCCAGATAAAAATATCATTGCAGGTACTGTCACGACCGGTTAACACTGCATCACCCGTACGGAAAACCAGCCCCATGGTATAGGCAGTGGCACCCTGTGGCATCGGGGTGGAGATTACTGTTCCTGAGTTATTGGGTTGGGTATTCACCAGGGCAGGATTACCGTAATATCCAAAGTAGGAGGGAATATCCAGCATCCACACACCATTTCCTATTCTGGTCATTTCCCCCACACCATCATCCATGGGATTGTCACCCCAATTGCCCACTACATGCTGCCATACCCTTGATTCAAATGGAATAATCGCATCGTTGCATGTATCAGGGTGAGAGCTACAAAGACCCGTATGCGCGTAAATCTTGGGATGCATACTGGTGTCGCCCGGGACAGTTCCTATATTGCAGTCGATGTTGGCATAGCCATACTTGCGGGTGTCCAGATAAATTCGGATACCCTGTGTGTTTTGTCCTGCCAGTGAGGAGAAAAGTCCTGTGAAAAAAACCACAGAGAGTAACAGTTTTTGCATGGTGATTTGGATTTATGGTTTGATGATTTTTTTCGTGATGTTTTTCCGGTCGGTAAAGAGTTGGATGAAATAAGTTCCCTGAGGATAATGTTCAAACGGGAATTGCATGATGCTTTTTCCTGCAATGTTTTGTTCCATGATGATTTCTCCGAGGATATTCATGATTCTTATGCGGGATTCAATCCCGTTTTCTCCTTCAGGAAACTCAATGTTTAACAGGTGATTCACAGGGTTGGGATAAACTTTTAACTGACTCTCAGCCATTTCATCTGCCGTGCCAAGACCAATGATGCTTACAGTTTTGATTATGGTATCGCGCCCGCAAGCGTTCTGCACAATCAGTCGTACCTGATAGCTGCCGTTGCTATTGTAGGTCTGACTTGCATTGGCGTTTCCTGAATTGCTGGTGTTCCCATTGCCAAAGTTCCACGAGTAGGTCTGTCCTGCTTGGTGATTGACAACAGAAAAATTAATGGTGTTGGTGTTAAAAACCGAAAAGTTGAAATCAGCAACCGGAAGGGCAAGTGTATTAACAAAAGCAACATCAATCCCTGAACAGCCATTGCTGTTGGTCACCACCACACTATATTCTCCGGCCTGGTTTACCGTAATGGAATTGCCTGTTGAACCATTTGACCAGCTGTAGTTGGAAAAGTTTCCATCTGCAGTGAGTGTGGTACTTTGACCCGGGCATAGCAGAGTGTTACCAGCAATATTTACAACTGGTAGAGAGCCTGATACGATGTTGATGGTATCTGTGGCGATGCATCCGCTGCTGGTGGTAAGCTTGATCCAGTAAGTACCTGTTTCTGCCACCGGCAGAGTTGGAGTAGTTGCTCCTGTTGACCACAAAACTGAGGTGTAGGGTGCAGTGTATCGGGTTCCGCTTACACCCTGAAAACTTGAACTGGGTGAGGCACTGTATTGCATAAAAATATCATTTCCGTTGTTGTCTTTACCTGTGGCAGTTCCATCCACATTCCTGAAAACAAAAATGATACCGTTGAGCGTAACTCCGGTATCCAAATCATAATAGGTTTTGGGATTAATGGTTATTTTCCAGAGGTTGTTTCCAATATTGGTCATTTCTCCCAATCCATCATCTTGGCCCCAATTACCAACCCAGCCTGCTGCACCGGCAAAAGGTACCAGCTCGTATCCCGAATGAAAATACACTTTGGAAGCACCTACCAGTTGGGTTTGTCCCATGGTGGCATTGTAGATGATGGTTAAACTATCGCCATCAGGGGTTATCGGAAAATTGCCCCCAAGTGTGATGCCGGCAGCTCCACAAAAAGAGGTATCATTTCCGAGTGAAATAGTACACTCCGCAGGTGGAGCAATAATCGTAAATCCTGCTATGTAGTTGGCGTTGTTGTTGTTGTCTATGTGCGTGCCGTTGGCTGTTCCGGAAATGTAAGAGGCCTCAAAATATAATTCCAGCTGATAATTGCCGGGGCTCAGTCCCGCCATAAAGTCAATGTTCATGGTATCATTTTGCCACTGCTGGTCACCGGGAGTGCCCGGAAGATTTTGAAAAAATGGCAAGTTAATGGATGTAAAAGCTGCAGTGGATCCAGCTCCTGTAGGAACAACCCTGTAAAACAACCGGGCACCTGTGATATCATCCCCGCCGTTCTTCCATGTCTTGAGAAATCCTCCCCTTAGCCTGTAATTAACGGTATTGACAAAAGCACCAAGGTTTTGGTTGTTAAAGCTAGATCCGGGAAGGGAGTTGGTTGAACCATAGGTAAGAATTACGCCCCTGTCCCATATGCCACTGGCCGCCATTAGCAGACAATTCCATCCAAGTAAGAAGATGGAAGTTAGGGTTAACAGACTCTTTTTCATAAGACAAATATAAGTGTCTGCATAACACTTTATTGGTATGCCTGTGAAAAAGTTCTTAAAAAATGAAAAATTAAATGAAGGGATTCAATGGATGATTTTTTTCCGGGACAGTGGAAAAAGGAGGATCAATGGGTTAAAAGGTTTGTCCGGGCAGAGGTCAGAAAAGATTTAACTTATCGAGGAGAGCGTCTTTGTATGACCTACTGATAGGAATCTCTTTGTCAAGGATGTGGATGTTATTGTCCTCAATCTCTTTGATTTTGTCCATTCTCACTATAAACGAGCGGTGCACCCTGCAGAAATCACGGCCGGGTAGCTTATTTTCTATTGCCTTCATTGTAGACAGAATGGTGTGTCTACCCTGCATTGTATACAGATTCACATAGTCTGCAAGAGCTTCCACATAATGAATTTCATCAAGTGGCATCCTGATGAGTTTGTTGTCTTTTTTGATGAAAACTTCTTTTTCGTTGTCACCCGGAATAAGGTTTTCATTGATTCTTCTTACTTTCTCGAGTGATTTTACAAAACGCGAGTAATCAACGGGCTTAAGCAAGAAATCAGTCACATTATAGTCAAATGCTGCGGCTGCATACTCACGGTTAACGGTCACCATTACCACCTGAGCCCTTCCTTTATATTGATAAAGGAACTCTAATCCGGTCATCTCAGGCATTTCAACATCTAAGAAAACCAGATCAACCTGATTCTTCCCAAGAAAGTCCATGGCATCCTTCGCTCTTGAGAAGGAGCCGGCAAGAATGAGACCGTCTGTTTTTTCAACAAAGGTATTAATGGTGTACCTGGAAAGGTCATCATCATCTATTACAATACAATGCATGTGGTTATCCTCAAAATATCCACGAAATTAGGCTTAAGATTTTATTCTTACAATTAGATTTGCATTTTCCTTGATTTTAACATTTGAGGAAATAAATCTATAAACTATGGAAAAGTATGATTTGGTTGTGATTGGAGGCGGACCCAGCGGATATGCAGGAGCTATGCGTGCAATTGATTTTAAGAAAAAGGTATTGGTGGTAGAAAAGGATAAGATAGGAGGAGCGGGGATTTACAACGGAGCCCTTTGGAGCAAGACTATGTGGGAGTACTCTGAAAAAGTCAAGGTCATCCGTGATTTTCAGGAACCCAACAAACAACCTGTGAGCTGGGATTCCATGATGGGGGTGGTTGAATCTGCCTTGCTTGAGAGGAAGATGCAGATGACGCTTCATCTGGATTTACTTCATAAGCAATCAACAGAAGACGGCATTCATTATGAAAAAGGGGAAGCCCGTTTGATTGATCGCCATACCGTGGAAATAAAAAAACACAATGGTACGCTAAAAACCATCAGCACAGAATTTATCTTGCTCGCTACCGGC